>JBNKNP010000424.1:0-6383 GCA_050293905.1 Desulfobacteraceae bacterium
GTCTGGATGGACAAAGCAGAATACAGGTCCTATAAAATCGATTATTATGACCGCAAAGATTCGCTGTTAAAAACATTTACAACAGATGAATACCGCCAGTACCTGAATCAGTACTGGCGGACCCATAAAATGGTCATGGTAAACCACCAGAACGGCAAAACCACCACCCTGATCTGGTCAAATTACCAGTTTAAACAGGGTCTGGATGACAAGGACTTTAACCGGAACAGCCTGAAACGAGCCAAATGAAAAAAACAAAATTTATATTTTTCCTGCTGTTCATGGCCCTTTGCCCGGCCCTGACCGCGACAACTCTTTGGGGCCATGAATTGTCCGGTTATGTTGAAATTGAAGGCCTGTATTTTCCCCATTCCCCCCGGCACCCGGGGCAGCGGCATAACAGCGGTTCTCTGGCTGCAGAACCGGAATACTATCATGATTTTGAAAACGATTTTTCTATAACTTTCGTTCCCTTTGCCCGCTTTGACGCTGCAGATTCGGAACGGACCCATTTTGATATCCGTGAAGCCAATGTATTATGGGTGGGAAACAACGCCGAGGTTCGCCTGGGGCTCGGAAAAGTGTTCTGGGGAGTAACCGAATTTGTCCACCTGGTGGACATGATCAACCAGACCGACGGGGTTGAATCCATTGACGGAGAAGATAAGCTCGGCCAGCCCATGGCCAAGGTTTCCGTTCCGACAGACTATGGCATTTTTGATCTGTTCCTGCTGCCCGGTTTCAGGGAAAGAACCTATCCCGGGACAAAAGGACGCTTAAGAACCGCCTGGATCGTGGACACGGACAGGGCTGCATATGAAAGCGGGGCAGAACAACACCATGTGGATGCTGCTGTCCGCTACAGCCATTCTTTTGATGCCATAGATCTGGGCCTGTACTATTTTAACGGAACCGGGCGGGAACCCACCCTGGTCGCCGATCCGGCAACCCAGACGTTTACGCCTTTTTATCAGCAGATTTCCCAGACCGGCATAGACCTTCAGCTGACAACCGGCCCCTGGCTGCTCAAGCTTGAGGCTATTTACAGGACCGGGCAGGGAGAAGGTTTTTATTCTGCCGTCGGCGGATTTGAATATACCATTACCGGCATTGCAGGCACCCGGGCCGACATGGGTCTTCTTTTGGAATATGCCTATGACGACCGTGGGAACACGGCCTCAACCGTATATGAAAACGACATCATGACAGGACTCCGCCTGGCTTTCAACGATATGGCCGGCTCGGAACTGTTATTCGGCATGATTAAGGATGTGGACGATTCCTCCCTGTTGTTCAGCCTGGAAGCAAGCCGGCGGTTCGGCGACCATGTAAAAACGGTTTTAGAAGGCCGCATGTTTTCCAATATTGCAACGGACGACCTGACATACGGTCTTAAGGACGATGATCACGTATTGCTCAAACTGATGTATTATTTTTAAATGAATCCAATGGCAATTGATATCGCATATTTTATTGAAACCCTGAAAAAAGAGGTGGCCCGGCTCAAGGTGCCGGTGGTGGACCTGCTGGCCGTTCAAACCCGGTCCCCGTTTAAGATACTGGTGGCCACCATTTTATCGGCGCGGACCAAGGATGAGGTCACGGCAGGTGCTTGTGAACGGCTTTTCAAACTGGCCCCGGATGCCGGACATCTTGAAAAACTGTCTGAAGAAACAATCCGGGAACTGATTTTCCCGGTGGGATTTTATAAATCAAAGGCCAAATATCTGTACCAGCTTTCCTCTGCATTAGAAGCTTTTAACGGGAAGGTGCCCGAGAAGATTGACGATCTGGTGACTCTGCCCGGCGTGGGGCGGAAGACCGCTAATCTGGTAAGGTCCGTGGCCTTTGATCTGGATGCTGTGTGTGTGGATACCCATGTCCACCGGATCATGAATATCTGGGGATATGTCCGTACCCGGAATCCTCTGGAAACCGAAAAGGCCCTGAGAAAAAAACTACCGAAAAAATACTGGAAGCAGGTGAACGGCATACTGGTGGCATTTGGCCAGGGAATCTGCCGGCCGGTGGGCCCCCTTTGCGACCAGTGCGTACTTGACAAGGACTGCCCCAAAAAGGGAGTGACCCCCAGGAAAACAAATAAGACCAGACCTGTCACACAACCATGAAACTCATAGATTTAACCCATATGATTTCCCCGGACATGCCGGTTTATCCGGGTACGGAGCAACCGGTTTTTTTTACCGGATGTTCCATTGAAGAAGATGGCTTTCTTGAAAAAAAAATAACATTATATTCCCACACAGGGACCCATATGGATGCGCCGGCTCACTTAATCAAAGATCATCCGACTCTGGATGCTTTTCCCATCGGACATTTTTACGGTCCGGCCGTCAGGCTGGATTTTAAAAACAAACGCTCCAAAACAATCCGTGTTTCAGATCTGGAGCCCTATAAAAACCAAATAAAAAACTGTGATTTTATCCTGTTTCATACCGGCTGGAGCCAATACTGGGGGACAGAAGCATATTTTACCGGTTATTGCGTTTTAACCCCGGATGCGGCAGACTGGCTGGGCCGGTTTCAGCTGAAAGGGATCGGTCTTGATACCATTTCCGCTGATACGGCAGACACACAGACATACCCGGTTCACACAGCACTTCTTTCCCGGAATATCCTTATTATAGAAAACCTGACACATCTTGCATCTCTTCCTGAATCCGGCTTTCATTTTTCATGTTTTCCCATAAAATTTCTGGACGCAGACGGTTCTCCGGTCAGGGCAGTGGCTTATTTATAAATCCTTCTTGAAATTAAACCCGGTTACGGCTATATCAGCAGGTTATGAAACTCATTCTTAAAATATTGGCTGTTTTTTTTATTTTCGTTGTGCTGTTTGCAGTTTCCTATCTTTTATTCGGTGAACAGATTGAGCTTTTTTTCAGCAAAGAAAAATGTATTCAATGGTTTTCAGCAGCAAAACCATATGCCTGGATCGGTGGTATTCTTCTGCTCATATCCGATATCCTGCTGCCTGTGCCGGCCACCGTCATCATGGCGGCTGCCGGTGCGGTCTATGGTCTGTGGCCGGGTGTACTCATCAGCTTTACCGGCTCAATGCTGGCAGGCCTGACCGGTTATGTCACAGCCTTATTTTTCGGTAAAAAAGGCAGCCGGTATATTGCATCTGAAACCGAGATCAATCGATTTAAATCCTATTTTGATTCATATGGCGGATATGCGGTCATTCTCAGCCGGGGAGTGCCGGTCATGCCCGAGGCTATAACCATTCTTGCAGGGCTTTCCGGAATGAAGTTTTCACGGTTTTCAGCAGCTTTGATCGCTGGCACCCTGCCTGTCAGCTTCTTTTTTACCTGGCTGGGTACAAACGAGGTCGGGGTCTTTGGCGGCGGACTCATTCTGGCGACCCTTATTCCCGCCCTTCTCTGGCCTTTCTTCATTAAATTTTTAAAGATTTAGCACCTTGTGAAGGGTTTAATTTGCGAAAAGGGGTTGGAGATTTAAAAACGATCTCCAACCCCTTTTATTTTTCCAGCAGGATTCGGTTAGTACTGAATAAAGAACCGTTCCTGATTGTATTATTTATCCAACAGTTCCTTGGCACCTTCAACAACCAGATTCACAGTTGTCGGATCCGCCAGGGTTGATGTGTCTCCGAAGGCTTCGGGTGCAAAGTCGCCTTGGGCAACTTTCTTCAAAATCCTTCTCATGATCTTTCCTGAACGGGTCTTGGGCAAGGAGTCAGACCACTGAATAACTTCAGGCGTGGCTATTGGACCAATGTCTTTTCTGACATGCACGACCAGCTCTTTCTTAAGTGCATCAGTTTTTTCAACACCGGAATTCAGGGTGACATAGGCATAGATGGACTGCCCCTTGATTTCATGGGGATAGCCGACAACAGCAGCCTCTGCAACACTTGGATGGCCAACCAGCGCAGACTCAATTTCTGCAGTACCCATTCTGTGGCCGGAGACATTGATAACATCATCTGAACGGCCTGTAATCTGATAATAACCGTCCTCATCTCTTCTACAGCCGTCACCGGCAGTGTAGTAGCCAATGTGGTCTTCAAAATAGGTGGCGAAAAACCGTTCCGGGTTCTTGTAAACGCCCATCATCTGGCCGGGCCAGGATCGCTTCATGACCAGTTCGCCTTCACCAACGCCTTCAATTTCATTGCCGTCATTATCTAAGATTGCAGGCTCAACACCAAAGAAGGGAACTGTTGCCATAGCAGGTTTGATATCAATGGCACCCGGGAGCGGGGTAATGAGAATGCCTCCGGTTTCTGTCTGCCACCAGGTGTCAACAATCGGGCATTCACCCCGGCCGATATAATTATAGTACCAGTTCCATGCTTCGGGATTCAAAGGCTCACCAACGGAACCTAAGAGCCTGAGAGAGGAGATATCCGTTTTTTCAACCCAGGAGTTGCCCTCTTTGGCAATGGCCCTGATGGCTGTGGGTGCTGTGTAGAAAATATTAACTTTATGCTTTTCTATTACCTGCCAGAAACGGCTCCAGTCCGGATAATTGGGTACGCCTTCATACATCACAGTGGTGGCACCGTTACAAAGCGGACCGTAAACAATATAAGAGTGGCCGGTTACCCATCCGACATCAGCCGTGCACCAGTAGACATCTCCATCATGGTAATCAAAGACCATCTTGTGGGTATATGATGCATAGACCAGGTAACCGCCTGTGGAGTGCATAACACCTTTCGGAGTACCGGTTGAACCGGATGTGTAGAGTATGAACAGGGGATCGCAGGCATCAATTTCTTCCGGGGGACAGTCTGCAGAAACTTTGGCAACCTCGTCATGGTACCATACATCAGTGTCCGGGTTCCAGTCTACAGTAACCTTATCAGCGCCTACACGCTCAACAACCAAATGTTTTTGAATGGTGGGGCAGGCTTTAATGGCAGTATCTGCATTCGCTTTCTGGGGAACGGCTTTGGCTCCCCTGAAGGTACCGTCGCAGGAAATGACCATGACACTTTCACAGTTGTTGATTCTGTTCGCAAGAGCGTCGGAAGAAAAACCGCCGAAAACAACCGCATGGATGGCACCGATTCTTGAACAGGCCATAATACCGATGGCAAGTTCAGGAATCATGGGCAGGTAAAAGGTAACCACGTCCCCTTTTTTAATGCCGTTTGCCTTTAATACATTGGCAAACTTGCAGACTTCTGCATGGAGATCTTTGTAGGTAAATTTTTTGCTTTCACTGGGATCATTTCCTTCCCAGATCAACGCCACCTGATCCCCGCGGGTTTCAAGATGACGGTCAAGACAGTTATAGGAAATGTTTAACTTGCCACCTGGGAACCAACTGATCTTATGATCTTTTGCACTTGTTCCATAATTACAATCAGAGACCTTGTCCCATTTCTTAAACCATGTCACTTGCTCTTCGGCAATTTCCCCCCAAAATGCATCTGGGTCAGCAATCGATTTCTCCCAAAGAGCCTTGTACTCATCATAGCTCTTTATGTAGGCCTTTTTTCTGAATTCTTCAGGTACTGGGTAAATGTCTTTCAGCTTTACATCTGTCATACAAAACCTCCATGGTGAAAAAGTTAACAACAACGATGGACTGAACGAAAATAGCCGGCAGTATCCGGCAACCGCTCTTCTCAGACCCATAGAAATAATTCAACAACAGACTGAGGAAGTGTCCATAATACTAAAACCTTTCAAATAAAAAAAAATAATGTTCAGTTGAACGATTTATAGCAATAATCGCATCGAGTCAATTTTTTTATTTTTAAAGAACTGAATTTATGAGTTTTTACAAAGTCACTAATAAAGGGTATTGATCTCAATGGCAAAAACAGGAGTTTAAGCCTTAAATCAATTCTAATGACCAAGAGCCGCTTCTGACGCGATTTTTACTTCCATCACAAGAGCAGAAGCCCTATCAGCTTTTGGTTATCAAATTAAAGATGGTGGGGTCTTGCAACCTGTAAATTAACGAAGCCTTTATTGAAGCGGCGTTTATTCCCTGGCACTGCTCTGCTGATCTTACCCAATACGGGGGGTTACACGGTAAAGCGCTTGAACCGGAAGAGATTGGCCAGAATCAGTCCAACCACAGCACCGGCCGTCAAATTGGAGGCAAGGGTCACGGCCAGCATGCTGACCACCACAAACAGGTTTTTATTTTCTTTTACATCCAGAATAGTCATGGCCAGCTGACTGCCTGCAAAAATCAGCAGAACGCCTAGAATGGAAAGCGGCATCAGGGAAAGAACAGATAAGATCCCATCGCCGAAAATCAGAACCAGCCCGATTAAAAGCGCTCCGATCATCAGGTTTGAACCGGCTGTTCTGGCGCCGAACCGGTAGTGGGCGCCCAGGCCGCCGGCACCGTGACACATGGGCATGCCGCCG
>JBNKNP010000425.1:0-16445 GCA_050293905.1 Desulfobacteraceae bacterium
ACCTGGATTTACAACCGGATCCAGTCGTTGAAAAAGCATTGACAAAGCAGGCTGAAAATATGGAAATTTCCTGCGCTCAGGCGTTTGAAATTGCCGAAGCTTTGAATGTGCCGCCCAGGGAGGTCGGGCGTGCCGCAGACCTGATGGAAATTTCCCTGATGAAGTGCCAGATGGGAATATTCGGATATAAACCGGAAAATAAAATAATTAAAGCTGAAAACACATCCAATCAATTATTAGTTGATGCGCTTGCCGGATCCATGGAAAATAACAGGCTCTCCTGCCAAAACGCCTGGCAGATTGCACGCCGGTTTAATATCAGTAAATTGAAAGTGTGCAACATCAGCCAGGCCAACGGGATCCAGATCGGTGGCTGCCAGCTTGGTGCCTTTTAAACAGCCTTATGCTTTTTCCGGAGGATTGAATGACGTCATCAGCAAACAGCGACTTGCGATTAAAGGCCCTTCAGATTTATGAATACATCAGTGAATATCTCTACCTGAACCGGCCGGATTTGACAAGAAACAATAAAAAGTTCAACACCGCTCTTCTGATGAGTCTTCTGGCCGGGCTCGGCCGGGGAAAAGTACTGGTCATCGGAGAGCCGGGGCTGGGAAAGACCACCTTTACAGAATATGTCGGATCACTGGTCCATAGGATCCCTTTGGGAATCATCTGGGGTGCGCAGGTTTCAGGCCATCCTGAGCAGACCGAAGAAAAGATTGTCGGCCGGCCTGATCTGGGTAAGCTCAATTCTGGGGAGGAGGTGGTGATATGGTCGCATTTTACCCAGCTTCCCGTTAAAATCGTGGATGAGATTAACCGGCTGCCCGAAACCAAGCAGAGTATTATTTTAAATGGTGTTGACCGGGGAAACTGGGAATATCTCAATGATACGGTCATCAGCCGCGAATATTGTTTGTTTGCAACGGCAAACTACCAGGACCGGGGAACCAATACAATGATTGCACCTCTCATGGACCGGTTTGACGTCATGGTGGAATCCAGGCATCCGGGTGCCAATCTTGCCGGGGTTCTGGGAGAAACCGGTTGTCATGAATCAATCCTGCGTCACAAGGATCTTGAAAAAGCATTTCAGAAAATCCTGCACAGGCCATTGGACGATGACACCAGAAGGCAGAAGCTGGATGAATTGTCAGATGAGTTTGACAAGTATCTGTCAGAACAGACTGAAATTCCGGGCTTTACGAGCATGGAGCGATACGCAGTTATAGAGCAGAAAAACCAGATCCCCTTTGATATGGATTTTAATGCATTTTTGCGCATGGTTATTTCAGAATTCTCTTTTTGTCACCAGTACGGCCAGAAACGATCCAATGACACCTGCGAGGCCGGATGTCATTTTACCGGTTATCTTTGTTCAAAAACGAAAAACTGCCTTTCCAACCGCTTCCCGAAAAGTGTCCGAAATCTATCCCAGACCCTTGCCTGGCTGCTGGGTGATCAAACCACAGGACTGCATCATCTTGAAGCTGTACTGCCCTTTGCCCTTGCTCACCGTATCCAGTGGCGGGATCAGGTGGTTGCAGAAAGTGAAAAAGCTTTTCGTAATGATCCGGTAGATATTCATATGGCAAAAAATGCTGTCCAAAAAATGCTCCGGCAGTACAGAGAACAGGCTCAGCAGATACAGCAGGCTCTGGCCACAGCCTGCCGCATTGCAGAAGGGGAAGCACTGGAGCCTGTTATTGGGGATCATCCGATCTTTCACGAAATTGTGAAAGACCTGGAGTAAGGAGATTTCTTTTTGATGAAAAATCCGTTTTTGTGTTTTAAAAAAATATCTGTTGATCAGCAGGACATTCCTTTGGAACAGATTCTTAAAAAAAATAAGCAGATGATGGATGATTTGCAGACCGCTTACCAATACAGTACTAAAAAGGACGGCAACGAACTGGGCAGGCTTCTGGATCATGGATCAAGACTCAATAATTATAAATCATGGCTTACGGGCAGGGACTGGCCAAAATTATTAACCGGGACTTTAACCTTGGCCCAAAGGGTATATGATGTCAGTGTTCAACAGGTATGCAAAATTCAATATTCGCATACGGATATTGAGGAATTATGCAATTTAATGGAACTTTCCGGAAAGGCGGATTTTAAGTTATCCGCCCCATTCGGCGTTTTTGTCTCTGCGCTGATCAATACTTCTGAAAGGAACAGTTTTGAGCTGAACCTTACCGGGCGGGCAGGACTTCATCTTCTTGGGTTCAGGCTTAAAAAGGCGAAAAAACTTTTGGTGATCGGAGATCTGGGCCATTTTACCGGCGCTGGATTGCAAGGGGGAAGGATTGACATCCAGGGGGCAACCGGCAGCTGGTGCGGAGCGGAAATGGCCGCCGGCTGCATCCGGATCAGCAGGGATGCCTTGTCAAAAACCGGTGTCCTGATGACAGGGGGGCGGATACAGGTTGACGGACAGATTGTGGAGATCTCAGCGCAGCGGTCCGGCGGTGAAATTATCAACAGGAACAAGGAGTATTTTGATGAACAGTCCGGATGATCTTTTAAAACAGATCTGGCCGAGTATCCGCGCACGGCATTTCTACCCGGAACTCCCGGTTCCGCAGATTGCCCAGGGAAAAGAAAGGGTCGGACTGGAGATGAAGGGTAAAACCATTACCCTGTCAGCGGCATTTATCAATGAAATGTCCCGCCATCTTGATATCCCGCTGATTTTAGAAGGCCTTCTGGATCATGCTGTTTCTCACTATATTTTTTGCCCATGGGACTTTTCAACCCATCTGACCCTGTACAAGGAAGCCCGGTCGGTTGTCTCAGATAAAGACACGGCCCAAAAGATTGCAGACATGTTTATGGATGCGGCAGCAGATACCTATTGCATCAGCCGGATAAAAACACCGCTTGCCCAATTGTACCGCCATCTACCGAAAAATGATCTGGATGAGGTGATCTGTGCCTTGTATCAGAAAATCTGGGGAACGGATCTGGGTGTTGAAAAATTTGGGGATATCGCCACCCGCTTATCCCATATTCCCTATCTGGACCGCAGCAGGTGGCCGGACAGCATCCGTCGTTTTGCCCTGGTGATCCGGGAAATTTTTGACCAAGAAACCCTGGATAAACCCATTGACAATCCGAACCGGATGGGAGAGCACAAGCTGGGTCAGTATCCGCCCCAGCAGATTGAGCAGGGGATTAAAGATCTGGCAGCTCAGGCCCAAACGCCCGCGCAATTCAATGAAATTATGGAGGAAATCCAGAATCAGATCTCTGAACCAATGGGGAAAAAGGGCGGGCACATGGGGCTTGGAAAAGGCAGCAGCATGGATGCGGATAGCCTTTATTATATGAAACTGGCCCAAAAATATACGCTTTTTGTCCGGAAAAGGAAAATGGAAAAGAGCAGGGCGCTTTATCCGCATCATCACGTTCCCTGGGAAATCGGCAAACCGGTTTTTGACATTGACCCCTGGAAAAGTTTCAGCAAATTAATGCCCGGACTGACAAAATCCTGGCATCGAATTGAAGGAGTGATATTCGGCCGTGAGTACGGCACCCCGGATTGCCTGATCATCATAGATGCTTCAAAAAGCATGATTAATCCCAAAGAAAAGATTTCCCATGCTGTTCTTGGCGCAGCATGTGCAGTTGATGCCTACTTGTGGAACGGCGCCCGTGTGGCAGTATATAATTTTGGCGATGCCGGGGCCGGAGAAGAACTGATCCTGCCTTTCACAGATAACAAAAACAAAATATATAAAGCACTCTGCCACTATTTCGGCGGCGGCACCCGGATATCAACAAAACAGATCCAGGCGCTTCAAACAGTGCATCTGCCGGATATTTTCCTGATTACCGATATGCAGATAACCAATCTTGAAAAAATAGTTCATTATTTTTCCGGTTGCAAAAACCGGATTACTGCGGTTAATATCGGGAAAAATAAATACACGGATTCATTCCGGCTGAATATGGCCATGCAGCAGCACATACAAATTTACGGCATTGATAATATACAGGATATTCCAGGTATTGTGCTTGGAAGAGTCAGGGAACTTTATGAAAAATCCGGATAGAGATACGGTGTCCCGCCTGGAAGCACTCCCGAATATCGGGAAGTCCATTGCAGCCGACCTTCAGCTGATCGGCATTCATCATCCAAAAAGCCTGATCGGAATGGATCCGTACACCATGTACGAGAAGCTATGTGAAAAAACAGGAAAAAGGCATGACCCCTGTGTGCTTGATGTGTTTAT
Organism: Desulfobacteraceae bacterium; assembly: GCA_050293905.1. Classification (GTDB taxonomy): domain Bacteria; phylum Desulfobacterota; class Desulfobacteria; order Desulfobacterales; family Desulfobacteraceae; genus Desulfobacula. The sequence continues at coordinate 4,245 of JBNKNP010000425.1, forward strand.
CTCGGCCGTTCGTTTTATGGAAGGCGGCGACCCACTCCCATGGTGGGATTTTACTTTAGAACGGAAACAGCATAAGGCCGTCGCAAATGCCGAAAAAAAATGAGTATCAGCTATGAATGTTCCTTTTGTTTCTTTCGATGGGCAAAGGCTTTCATTACATCGTCAACAATTTGGATGCCTCTGACAGCTTTGCTGCCGCCTTTTGGATCATGCTCAATGTATACAACGATATAGCTGAAATCATCATGAACAACAATGCCGCTGTCAGCATGATAATTCCGCCATGTTCCGGATTTGCGATAGATTTCAACATCTTTCCTGCCGGCCAGCCCTTTAACAAATTTATGTTTGATGGCAGGCTTGCTGAAAATTTTCTCAAATAAAGGGAAGTGTTTTTTATTGATAACAGTACCGGTAAGGGCGCCGTAATAAAACCGGGCAGCCTGCATGGCTGTGGCGCCGTGGGAGATATTGTGCAGCGGATCTCCGACTCTGGCCGAATTTTTGCCATACTCTTTTCCCACCCATAGCCCGCCGCCGTATTCCGGGTCATACAGTTTTCCATACTGTTCATCCTGAAGGATTTGGGCAAGCTGTTTTATCCCCACCCGGCGCAGCAGCTGCGTTGCATATTGGTTGGATGAATTCCGGATCATGCCGATCAGTTGTTTTTCAATGGTTGAATCAAGGGTGATAATGCCTTGGTCCACCTGTGCAAACACGCCGACCACGATGGCGATTTTGGGCAGGCTGGCGGCATAATACATGGTATCGGGCTTATACCAGGCGACTTTGGGATGTCTGAGATCAGTGATGTCTGCCACCACAGCGCCCATTTCCCGATGGGGGTTTGATCCTTTTGAATGATGGGTCCTGTGGACCATGGCCTGATCCAGCATCTGCTGCAGCTCAGGGCTGTGGCAGTCTCTTAGATCAGGATATTCCGATTCGGCAGAACCGTCAATCGTCAGGAAAATTAAAAAGAAAACAAGAAAGATATTGCGGTATATTTTCAAAACAGCCCCCTTTCTGACGGCTGGGTAATTGCAAAAAACCATATTGATAAAGTAAATACCCAGGGGGAGTTGTCAACAACCAGGCCTTATCTTCAGTGAGCAATGCCGGCAATCCCCTGGGCAATTTCCAGGCTGAGTTTGTTCAGGGCCGTATTCATAGCTATCACATATGCGCTGTAACTGCTTCCGTTTGTCGGTTCTTCAAGTGCCGTCCGCCTGGTGATCAGCAGATAGTTTTGTTCTTTTTCAACAATGCGCCAGACGGCTTCCAATACAACAGGACCGGATGGTTTTCCTTCAAACCGTTTAAAATCAATATATAGCTGGTATTTTGGGACAAAGTGCCTCTCCCATGGAAAGGCGCTTACCTGCGGTGTGTTGAGCAGGCTGGACAGATTTTCAACCAGGACACTTGCGACCTGTGATTCCAGAGAGTCCCCCCAGCGGTGAAACTCATTGATTTCCAGAATGTTTTCCGTTTGGCGGGTGACAATCTGGGGGCGTTTTAAAAAATCGGGCATGGTGATGGGACCCACACCCAGACCCTGATCTGAAAGGGCTGATGTCAATGCGGATGGCTGCCGGGAGGCATTGAGGATATAATAAGTGGATTTCTGTGAAGTGCCGCCAATACAGCCAGTGATGACGGCGGGCAGTAAAATGATAAGACAGGTGAGAAAACAAGCCTTTTTTCCGGTCATGATTATTCCTTTCCTTTCCCTTGTATAATGGATTCAGGGTGACGTTCCAGATGGTCTGCAAGCCGGCTGATGGCCCTGGCTGCATTGGCAAATTCCTTTAACGCCCGTTTGAGTTCAAAAACAGTGGCAGAATCAGATGCTGTAATCTTTTCAATGCCTTCAAGCGTGTTAATCGTTTTTTTAGACAGGGTGTCCACAGTTGACGGCAGGGTTTTTTCAAGCCCTGCGGACAGCCGTTGAATTTGATCGAGGGTCATGGTGAGGGATTTGACTGCATTTTTAAAATCGCTGGAATAGACAATTTCGTTAATGCCGTCCCCTGCTTTTTGAAAACTGGTACTGGCTTTGTCCAGGCTTTTAATGGTACCCAGTGTGGCTTCGCCGATTTCCGCAATGGGAATATTTAATAATTTGTCCATCAGAGCGATCAGGTCGCTGGTTAATTCATCAAGCGATGCAGGAATTGTTGGAATTTCAATTATATTCTCATGTACGACAATGGCTGCCGGGGCGGCATTGTTGAAAAAATCAAGGGCTACATATTTGCTGCCGGTAATAAGGTTGCCGGTTTTAAGCTGCGCACGCAGGCCATTGTCCACCAGAAGTTCAAGTGCATTGTCCGGTGCTTTGTTGTTTTTTGTTAACTGTTTGATCCGTTCGGGTTCAACCTCGATGGTGACGGGAATTTTCATCTGGTTGTGTTCCCAGTCCTGTTCCAGTGAAATATCCAGAACCCTGCCGATGGGGAAACCTCTGAATTCAACAGGTGCCCCCATGACCAGACCGCGCACGGAGTTGTCGAATTTGAGAAGATAATGCACTTTCTGGGTATATCGCATGGCAACGGCATCTTCGGAAGAATTAAAAAGATGAAAAACAGATCCTTCCCGGGCAGGAGATTGCCTTCCGGTCGGTCCTGGATTTGCAAATGCCAGCCCTCCGATCATCAGGGAAACAAGAGACTGGGTATCGATTCTGATTCCCTTTGCATCAAGAACCACATCCAGTCCGCTAGAAAACCAGAAGCGGGTGGTATCGTAGACATGGCGGTCGTAAGGCGCATGAATGAAAATTCTGATATCCAGATCTTTGCCCTGATCTGAAAACTGATAACCCTCCACCTGACCGACTTTAATTCCTTTAAAATATATGGGGGAGCCGTTTTCAAGTGATCCGAGCCGGGAAGCCTTTAACAGGAAATGACGTCCAGGCAGATCAGAAGTGACCACGGGCGGGATTTCCAATCCTTTGAATTTTCGTCTGGCCTTTCCTTTGGGGCCGGGATCAATGGCAATATAGCTGCCTGAAAACAATGTGCCAAGTCCGCTGACAATCCCGCCGGAAAACCTTGCACGCACCACCCAGAATTTTGTTTTTTCAGTCAGATAGCTTTTTGCTTCCCTGGCCAGCCGGGCGGTTACGATGATATGGTTTAAATCCGGACCGACCGTTACGGCTTCAACCTCGCCAATGGTTACATCCTTGAATTTTATTTTGGTTTTTCCGGCTTCAATCCCCTGTGCTGATGTAAAGGTGATCTGGACGAGCGGGCCTTTGGTGGTCAATGTTTTATAAACCAGGCCTGCGGCAATAACAACAGCCACAATGGGAATAATCCAGACAGGGGAGATTCCTTTGGTTTTCCGGATAACAGCATGGGGCAGACCGGCGGATGGTGCAGCCTGTTCTTCATTTTTGTTCATCAGATTCCTCCATAACATCCCAGATTAAGCGCGGATCAAAGCTTCTTGCAGCAAGCATGGTAATAATCACAACAGCAGAAAAATAAACCGCACCCGGCCCGGCCGTGATGTTTGCCATGGACCCTAACCGGACAAGTGATACCAAGATGGTCACAACATAAACGTCGACCATGGACCAGCGCCCTATAACCTCAGTGAGCCGATAGAGGCGGGTTCTGTCTTCGGGTTTCCAGGTGGATTTAAAGTGAACGGAAATTAAAAGATAGACCAGAATAATCAGTTTTGCCAGGGGAACAAGGACGCTGGCAACAAAAATCACCAAAGCAATATGCCATGAACCGGAGAATAGAAAATATATGACACCGCTTAAAATGGTGTCTGCTTTATCAATTACCAGTGTCCTGGTCAGCGTAACCGGAAAAATATTGGCTGGAAAATATAAAATAGCGGCAGCAATGACCAGGGCCCAGGTCCGGTTAAGGCTGCCGGATTTACGAATGTGCAGCCGCGCCTGGCATCGTGGGCAAAATTGTGGAACTTTTTCATCCGACATGAGACATATTAAGGAACAGCTGTGGCAACCGACCGGAAAGCGCTTATTGTATTTTTTTTTCCCTCTGTATCCGTGTCCTGTAACCGGAAGTCGTTTCCAGACATCATCCGGGTTAAGACCGGAAAGGGTGGCGGCCAGCACGCAGATGAGTATCATAAATGCACCTGAAGCAATCCCGGGGAGAATCGTTGCCAGTTTAGCAAGCTTGATCATGGATACCAGGATGGCCAGCATGTAAACTTCCATCATCCCCCACGGCTGTATAAAACGGATACTTCGAAAAACCCGTGCTGCCTGCCAGGGAACAACACCCATTTTCATGGGAAGATAGATATAGATCAATCCCAGAATTTGAAACAGGGGCAGAATAAGGGTGGTTAACAGCACAACCAGAGAAAGCCCGGGCATTCCCTGCTGAAACAGGGTAATAATGCCGGTAATCAGGTTGGTTTCCTGAACCAGCCCCTTGAAGCGGATGGCAAGGAAGGGATAGCAGTTTGCAATAAAAAAGAGGACCAGGCTGGTCATTGCCAATGCCAATGTTCTGTCCGTGGTGTCCTCCGGGCTGCCGAACAATTTGCTGCCGCAGCGCAGGCACAGGACTTTGGTCTTTGGTGATCTTTTTAAAATTCGGTTCACCTGGCCGCAATCGTGGCAGGCTGCCAGTGTATGAATATCTTGAGATTCGGGCATAGATTGTCCAGACGTTTTTAACCATTCAATCATGGAAATATATTAGAAAATCATATGACTAAAAGCAACCTTGGCAAATAATTCTTTTGCAATGGGGGCAGATACTTTATAGTGGGAACCGGCTCGGGACTTCAGATGAAAGGGGCGGTATTTGCTGACGGTTTTTAAAAGCAATCGGATGGAAAACTTAATGGCTGCACTGGTATCTGTTCTGACAGAGGTGCCGGATGATCCCATGCAGCCTGAATGGATCGTTATCCAGTCCAAAGGCATGAAACAATGGATCAGCCTTCAGATTGCCGAAAAATTTGGTGTATGTGCCAATACAAATTTTGTTTTCCCACGGCAGATGGTGGAACATATCCTGACCGGATTTGATCCAAAAGCAGACCAGATCCCGGAGCTGAACCGGGACGTTCTTTTCTGGGCTGTTTTAAAACAGATCAATGAACCCGATTCTGCCGGCGTTTTGTCCGGCATCAGCGAATATATCCGGTCCGACACCACCGGAAAAAAAGAATGTCAGCTTGCGCTGAAAATTGCTGGGGTGTTTGATGACTACCAGGTTTACCGGCCGGAGATGCTGCTGGGCTGGCTGAATGAAAAACAATCTGATAATTTGACTGCCGGCAACGCTGATGTCACGGCAGGCTGGCAGGCTGCTCTCTTTAAAAAAATTATCACTCAACCTGATGATCATCCGGTAAAAAAAATTCAATCATTTTTAGATGATTTTTCTGCTGAGACCAATGGAAAAACACATTTTCCCAAGCGGATATCGCTGTTTGGCATTTCAGCCCTTCCGGTTAAATTTTTACAGGTGTTTGATACCATATCCAGTGTGGTGGATGTCCGTCTTTTTTCCCTTATTCCGTCCAACCAGTTCTTTTTTGATGTCCTGTCCCCCCGGCAGATGGGAAAGATTGCCCTGGAATCCGATTCGGATTTGTTGTATTTTGAGACCGGCAATCCCTTGCTCTCTTCACTGGGAACATCCGTGCAGCATTTTTGTTCAATTCTTGAATCCTTTGATTACCAGGAACCGGCAATTAATTTGTTTGAAGATCCTTCTGATCCGGCAAATCCGTCCATGCTGACCCAGCTTCAGTCCGATATCCTGCATTTTATTTTACGCAAAAGGAACACCAACGACGGGCCGGTTCCTGTATCAGACCAGGACCGGTCCATCCGGATTCAGGTCTGTCATTCCCCCATGAGAGAAACCCAGGTGTTAAAGGACCTGCTGCTTGATGAATTTGATAAAGACCCGGATCTATTCCCCCATGACGTCATTGTCATGATGCCGGATATTGAAGCCTATGCGCCGTTTATAGAAGCTGTATTCGGAGGTGAGCACGGCCTGCCCTTTGCCGTTTCCGATCGCCGGAACCGGTCTGAATCCGAGGTGATCAACGCTTTTTTAAAGATTCTGGCATTAAAAGATTCCCGGTTTGATACCCGGCAGGTCCTTGATCTGCTGCTTTCGAATGTCATTGCAGATCGGTTTAACATCACCCCGGACGATATTGGAGAAATTGAACAGATGGTAAAAGATGCCAATATATTGTGGGGAAAAGACGGACAGCACCGGAAAAGTCTGGATCTGCCGCCGTTTGAAGAAAATACCTGGCAGTTTGGGCTGGACAGGCTTTTTATGGGCATGGCCATGCCTGAAGATTCTGAAACGCTTGTGGCGGATATTCTGCCCTGTCCCGGTCCGGAAGGCCTGGATCTGGATATCCTGGGCAGATTTGCTCACTTCTGCCATACGCTGTTTACCCGGCTGGATTCCCTGGACAGCACCCCCGTATCCAGCCGGTCCATTGGCTTTTGGACAAAGGAACTTAGAAAAATAGTCCATGCCTTGCTTGACGAAAATGATCAAACAGCAGAAGATCTGTCCTTTTTGCTCCAGACCATTGATCAGATCGAACACGATGCTCTTGAGGCGGATTTTTCAGGTCCGATCTCCTTTGCAAGCCTGTCCGGCCTGATTGAGCAAAAATTAAATCTTTCCATTGCCATGGGAAATTTTATGGCCGGAAGGATTACTTTCTGCAATATCATGCCCATGCGCAGCATTCCCTTTAAGATCGTGGTGCTGATGGGTATGGACGAACAGTCTTTTCCCAGAAAAATACAAGGACCGGGCTTTGATCTGATCAGAAAATTTCCTCAAAAAGGGGATAAAATCCAACGGGACGAAGACCGCTGCCTGTTCCTTGAGTCCCTTTTATCTGCCCGATCCCGGTTCATCATTACCTATACCGGGATGAATATCCAGGATAATTCGCTGATTCCGTGTTCAGGGGTGGTCAGTGAATTGCTTGAAACCATGGATCAGAGTTTTGTTTTTCCGGATGGATTTGAAATCATGCGGTTTCATCCGCTTCATCCCTTTGATGATTCATATTTTACCGGGCCGTCATCCGGTTCCCGGTCAACGGACAGGGCTTTGTTTTCGTATTCATCGGATTTTTTACAAATTGCTCAATGTATGTCGTCAAAGGAAACAGAACCGCTGGTGTTCGTCAAAGATTTAATGGAGCAGCCCCCTGGTGAACCATTACACGAGGCCACTCTGGAACAGGTGATCGGCTTTTTTAAAAATCCCTTAAAAACCTGGGTCCGGGAAGGATTAAATGTTCAGATTCCTCTGCTCGAGGAACAGCGGATTGAAAGAGAAAAATTCACAATCGCAGGACTTGATCAGTACATTATTGGCAGTCGCCTTTTAGAACAATTGTCAGACTCGCAAAACAGCCCGGACCGGTATGCTGTTTACAAGGCTGCGGGCTGCCTGCCGTTTGGTGAAAAGGGACGGACAGAATACTTAAGAATTCACCAGGATGTATCCCACATTATCTCTACTGTGCAGCAATTTTTAAAGCAAAAGCCGGTGCCGCCTCTGCGTTTTGAGAAACAATTCAAAGACATCGTGATCTCGGGTAATTTTCCAGATATCAGAAAAGCCGGACGCTATGTTGCAAGTTTCGGCACACTGAATGGCGCGCGACTGATATCGGCATGGATATCCCATTTGTTTTTAAACTGTTGTGCACCGGATGGGTATCCGAAGAATACGATTGTTGCGGGCCGGGACCCATCAAGGAATAAACCGGCGGTTGTTTATTTTTTCAGACCGCTTGGGAAGGACGGCTTGCCCTTGCTGGAGAAAATGGTTCAATTGTTTGCCCAGGGCTGCAGAAAACCGGTTTATCTGTTCTGCGAAACCGCCTGGCAGTTTGTCCAGGCACTTTCTAAAAAACAATTCGATACCAGCCCTGAAAGCATTGCCAATGTCATGAATCAGTCAAAAATAAAAACTGCCTGGCAGGGCAGTACCTTTCAGGCAGGGGAGAGACAGGAGCGGTATATATCCCTTTGTGTGGAGAACAATGATCCGTTCGACAGTTTGGAAAAACTGTTTGTATCGGGGTTTGTAAATAATGCCCTGAGCGTGTATCAACCATTGCTGGAAAACTTAGAGATCCAATCATGAAACCCCTTGATCCTTTTGGAATAGATCTTGAGAAAACCACCCTTATCGAGGCCAGCGCAGGTACCGGCAAAACCTATACCATTACAACGCTTTACTGCCGCCTGGTGGCCAAGGGATATGGTGTGGAATCTATCCTGGTGGTGACCTTTACAGAGGCTGCGGCAGCTGAGCTGAAGATTCGGATCCGCGGACGGCTGGCTGAAATATATTCACAATTGGGAAGTCAGGAATCAAAAAAACAAGAATCAAAAAAAGAAGATGAACTTGTGAAAATGCTGCGGTCCTGCCCGGATCTGCCGAAAATCCTGGTTCGGCTTAAAACCGCGGTGAGCTGCTTTGACCAGGCATCGGTTATGACGATTCACGCGTTTTGTCTGAAAACATTAAAAGAAAATGCCTTTGAAAGCCGTTCTTTTTTTGATATTGATCTTGTCCCTGACCGGTCCGCCTTTTTAAACCAGGCAGCCTGTGACTATTTTATGTGCCGGATCAACCATCTTGATCCGGTTTTTCTTAATTTCCTTGCTCAAAATCAGTTTACTCCGGACCACCTTGTCCAGTCGTTTTCCAACCTGGTATCCCGGAGGGACCTGATCATAAAACCTGCAATGATTAACACGAACGGCTGGTTTGAGGACCGTTTTGATGAATACCGCACAATACTTAAACAGATTCATGCTCTGCTTCTGGACGGAAAAGAAGAAATTCAAGAACTGATTGCAGATGATCCTGGAATTAAAAAACAGAGCTATTCTAAACGGTTTGTTCCCAACTGGCTTGAGAAAACGTTGGAGCAGATTGACAAACAGGGTTTTGATACACTTTTTAACCTGACAGAAAAGGGCGACCCGGTGTATAAATTTACCTGTACCCGCCTGGCTTTGATGACTAAAAAAGGTCATGCACCGCCCAGCCATATCTTTTTTGACCTGTGCGAAAATCTATTATCCATTTATCAAGGGTTTGAGCGGAACCTGATTCAGCTGAGAAGCCGTTTCCCTGAGTATTTCCAGTCTGAACTTGGAAAAATTAAGGCTGCCCGGGGAATCTGCTTTTTTGATGACTTGGTCACTGATCTGGCATTGGTGCTCGATTCCCAGACTCAAAAGGGGAAAAATCATAATTCAAAGGGAAATTTGCTGGCAAAGGCTGTTCGAAAGTCCTATCAGGCCTGCCTCATTGATGAGTTCCAGGACACGGATCCTGCCCAGTATCGTATTTTTTCAACTCTTTTCGGTGACGCTGGCACACCGTTTTTTATGGTTGGTGATCCCAAGCAGGCCATCTATGCATTCCGGGGTGGTGATATATTCGCCTATTTAAAAGCTGCTGAACAGTGTGATCAAAAAGCCACGCTGAAAACCAATTATCGGTCTGCTCCTTTGCTGGTAAAAGGAATTCATGCCTTATTTTCAACCATCGACCGTCCTTTTTTGTTTGAAACCATTACATTCCCATCTGTCAATACTCCGCCAACCGCACTGAATCGTCTGGTTGAAAATGGGAGGCAAGCAGCGCCTCTTCAGTTTTGTTTTGTTTCGCAAACAGACTGTCCTGTGGACAAACAGGGAAAAATCAGCAAGGCAACCGGATTGGAAATTATCCCGGAAATGGTTGCCAATGATATCTGTTCCTTGCTGCAGTCCCGGCAAAAGCTGCTTAATTCAAAAACCGGGGAGTCAGAACCCATTACTCCGGATGATATTGCTGTTCTGGTCAGAACAAATGAACAGGCCGGCCGGGTTCAGTATGCGTTGTCAAAACGGAAGATCCCGTCATATCTGTCCGGCACCGGGTCCGTATTTGATTCAAAACAGGCATTGGAGCTGCATGACGTCCTGTGGGCGGTCCGCCATCCGGATCAGAAAGGGTATGTCAAAGCTGCTCTTGCAACCTCTATCTTCGGATTCACGTCTTCCCAGATGCAGGATCTGGATGAAAACGAAGATCAGTTTTTTTACCGGCAGGCCCGGTTTGCCGAATATAAGCAGGTATGGAAAACCAAAGGGTTTGTAACCATGATCACGGCCCTGTTTCATTCCAAAGATGCGTTTTTAAAACAAGGTTCCAGCCTCGACGAACGGGCTATGACCAATTTCTATCACCTGGTGGAGCTGATCAGCCAGACCCAGTTGAAACAGCAGTTGTCTCCTTATTACCTGTTCAAGTGGTATACGGATCAATTGTCACAAGAGCTTCGGGATCAGGCTTCCGGGAATATGAAGTCAGACGAGCTGCGGCTTGAAAGTGATAAACAGGCAGTGGCCATTGTTACTATCCATAAGAGCAAGGGTCTTGAATATCCCATTGTATATCTGCCGTACCTATGGGACGGATCACCGGGTAAACGAAGGAACCATCCGCTTTTCCATGATCCTGAAAATAAGTATTGCCTGACCCTGGATCTTGGATCTGATGATATTGAGATTTCACAACAGCAGTTTGAAATGGAGGAAAAAGCAGAACAGCGCCGGTTGCTTTATGTGGCCCTCACCCGGGCATCCTGTCTGTGTAAAATTTTTTGGGGCGCTTTTAAGGGTGTGGAAACCTCTGCCCTGGGGGCACTGCTTCATCCTATTGGTATAACTGATGATCAAACCATGATCCAGGACCTTGAAAAACTAAAATCCCATGCCCCCTTAAGCATTCACATCAATAGACTTGGTCCCCAGGAACTGGGCTGCAGCCTGACCTTGCCGGAAAAAAAATCAACCGATTTTGTCGTTCGAAACATCCTTCGTCAGGTTGCTGCGCAGTGGTCCATGGGAAGTTTTTCCGCCATTACTCATTTGATGTCACCCGGAACGGTTAAAGATGAAACATCTGAAAAATCATTGGAACAAAACCTGGAGGGGGCCGGAACCCGCATCACCCTGGCAGATTTTCCAAAGGGACCCGGGGCGGGTGATTTTTTCCATTCCATCTTTGAAGAGCTTGATTTTATGTCTTCGTCCGCATCTGTGTGTGACCTGGTAAAAGCAAAGGCGAACCCGTCCGGCATTTCTGATCCCGGACTGATACAGGCAGCAGGAAAATCCATCACAGAAGTTTTAAAGACTATGCTGGTTTCAGCGGAACAAAATTTCTGTCTTGAACAGATCACAGATTCCCAACGGTTTAATGAGCTTGAATTTGTATTCCAAGTCAATGATTTTAATCCTGCCGTGGTCAAAAAAGCTTTTGAACTGTCTAATCCCATGTTTTTACAATCCGGTTACATTGAGACCCTTTCACAGATGAATAGCAATCGGTTCAAAGGATTTGTCAAAGGTTTTATCGACTTGATTATTGAATACCAGGGTAAATGGTACATTATAGATTATAAAACCAATTATCTGGGAGAGCTGTACTCGGATTATTCTTCAACAGCCATTTTCAATGCAATGGCAGACCATCACTATTTTCTGCAGTACCACATTTACCTGGTTGCCCTGCACCGGTATCTGTCGTTGCGATTAAAATCCTATGATTATCAAACGCATATGGGCGGCGTGTTTTATCTCTTTGTCCGGGGAATGAACCCTGCATTCAAATCAGATCTGGGTGTGTTTTATCAGCAGCCGGAAAAGGGGGCGATTGAATATCTGTCCGATCACCTGTGAACAGACTTTTTTTGCAGAGTAGCGCTTAACAGACTTAATCCGGCAGCTTGATGTTTGGATATGGTGTGAATTTTTCTTGCTTTCAATAACGGATATGATAACTAAGGCCATATAAATTTATTAAATATTATTTTGTCCCAGACCAATAGTTAAGTCAGGATCTAAAATGGATACATTCCTTGAGGTTATAATTGCAGTTGCCACAAGCGGTGGAATTCTTTTGTGGTTAAGCAAAATGCTTTTAGAGAAAACTATTGATCAAAAACTTCAGGCAGAAAAAGAAAAAATAAACCTCGTCCGACATTATGATCTTGAATACAGAAGGTCCCAGATCCAATTCCTTTATGGCCCTTTATACGGCATTTTAAAAACTAATCGAAAAATATATGATTTATGGATGGCTGGAAATCTTTCAGATATTAATCTAAAAA
>JBNKNP010000426.1:0-10578 GCA_050293905.1 Desulfobacteraceae bacterium
CGCCAAAAACCCGACAGTATAAAAGTTGACTTTGACAGGGTTTAAGAAAAATTTTCCTAGTGGGGGGCCGGTCTTTTTGAATTGGCCGAATAAACAAAAGCCAATAGTTCTGCAACCGCCACATAAATTTCAGATGGAATCTCTTCGTCAATTTCAAGAGAAGAAAGGACCTCAATAAGATCCGGGTCATCCTTAATGGGAATATCGTGTTTAAGGGCCAGCTCAATTATTTTTTCAGCGATTTTCCCCTGACCTTTGGCCACGACTTTCGGGGCATCCTCTTTTTGCCGGTCATATCTTAAGGCAACTGCTTTTTTGGGATATTCTTTATCCATGCTTAATTACACCACAATATTAAGGACTTTATCGTCTTTGGATTTAACAAGGGTTTCTATCAGGCTTCCGGGTTGAATATCTTCCGGTCTGGCCACTGTGCATTCAATGTGATGTACATGATATTTTCTATCCAAAAGCCTGGATTTAAGTTCAAAAATCAGTGAGTTGACATAATCGCAGGTCTCTTGATCCGCAAGCTGAAACCGGCCGTAAATTTCTTTTTTGAATATTGAAAAATCTGCCCGGACAGATCCCAGCCGGGTCATGTCCAGAAGAAAAGAAACATTGATCATCCGGTCATTTTCCTTATTTCCCGATTTTTTATTCTCTCCGGTGTCAATCAGGAGCTGGCCAAACCGGAAGGCAGCTTCACTGAAAACCGGGAAGGGCAGAAGATACCTGCCGGATTCCGAACTGTGATGATTGAGTGATTGAAAATTTTCTATTGTTTCCAAAAACGATACAGCCGCCTTAAGTGCACTTGAACTGTCCCTGCTTGAACCGGCCATGTCCGAACCGTATGGGCCGGCATTTAACAACTCTTTTAAAAGATTTGCTTTTACATCCTGTTTCACCAACAGGCTAAGTCTTGTTTTAAGATCAACGGATGGTGGTTCGTTCAGCAGTATCCGGGCAATTTTTTTTTCCCAGGTCATGCCGTTTTTTTCAATTAATCGAGGCAGGAATTCATGATCCGGTTTATCTGATTTTAAGGACATATCCATGAGCAGGTCTTTCACCCGGCTCATTTTTATATCACCGATATCAGGGACAGCTGATTTATTTGCAAAAAAGCTGACAATCGAAGCAATTTGACTGGTCGTCATTTTCTGAACCGGTCCGATCAGTTTTAAGACAGCAGTATCCTGTTCCTGCAGAACTTTGAGTTGAACATCTTCGCCAGGGGTTAACAGCAGGTCGGTTTTTGCAATAAACACCTTCCCGTTAATCAGCAACTGGGCTTTTCCCTGGGTGGGCTGGCTGATCACTCTAGCCGTAATCACCTGGTTTTTCGTTAATTTTGGAAGGTTGTCGCTTTTTTCATCTTCTTTTTGGATAATCATTTTTGAAGATGAGATATGGACACCCGTGATCATGGATTATTTTTTTCCATCTCAAGAAATTTTTTTTTCAGATCAATGACCAGTTTCACCTCTCCCCTTGGAATGGATAATTTTCTGGCAATGGTATCTGTATCAATCTGCTGGTTGTACATCTGGACAATCCGGTGCTGCTGGTCAAGAATGGTATCAGCGGAAAAATTATTTGAACCGGCATTGAACGGCCCCTGATGGAAGGCACCTGATGATTGAACCATGGCAGTATGTTGTTCCAGTATTTTTTTTTGCCGGGTTTCTGCTCTTGACAACAGCAGGTTGATATTGATTATCCGGTTATCAAGCGCATCATTGAGTTCTTTTAGCAGCCGCTTTTTTTCTTTAATCTGCTCATCAAACATGGCAGCTGTTTTTCCGGCTTCCTGCATGAAAGGTTCAAGTTTTTCTATAATATGGGATGCAGTCTTAGACAGCTGAACATCCTCTTGGAATTCATCTTCCCCATGCACGTCTTTGGCCAGGCCCAGGTTAAGCCGGTTGATCTTTTTTACCAGCACAAATAAAAAAATGACAAGGAAAAAAGATATAAAAAAAAGGATTGCAATCCAAAAGTCATTTGAAAATAATACCATCATACCGTTGTATCCAGCAGTCTGCCGGTTGCATCAGGGTCCAGTTCCAGCTCCTCCTGCCTTTTCTTTTTCTTTTCTTTTTCCTCTTGTTCCTTTTGCCGTTGCAAATCTTTTTCTTTTTTAGTTTTGAGCTTGAGTTGTTCTGCCTGGTCAAATTCCTGGATTGTTGTATTTTTTACCCGCTCATCGGCTTCCTGCTGCGCAGCGGCCTGTTCCGGTGACGGCTTGGGCGAATGGGCCTGATGGGCCAGCTCCTGGGCAGCCCCGGACTGTTGGATAACAAGATTATGTCCAGGTACTGTAGTCATGATATATCCTTTTGCTCAGCTGGCTTTAAACAGTTTAAAGCTCACCCGGCTGATATACTGGCCAGGCATCACTTTTTTTAAAGTTGATTCAACAATTCCCAGCATCTGTGCTTCAGTAATCTCAGAACCCATTTCCTTTGCCATGCTCTTTTGCAAAGAAGCATAAATCAAATCCCGGTAGAACGACAGGTTGCTCTTTATTTCATGATAAGCCCTTTGATCGGAATAATCAATAGAGATATCTGCTGTAATATAAGCCAGTTCCCTTGATTGATCCGGAGCAAGTATAACAAAATCTTTCAAAAGCATGCTCCCGGGCTTTTTATCGAGCATTTCCTGTCGAGCCTGAGTCTCCACCGTCTCAATTTCAACTTCTCTTTGTGTTTCAACAGGAACGCGGACAACCGGTAAAGACTCACTCTTTTCCGGAACGTCCTTTGAAAAAAAGAAAAAATAGGCAGAGGGTACGGCAATCCCCAGGACAAGCAGACATATGGCACCGGCAATCACCACTTTTGATTTAATCCAGCCCATTTTAAGCTTTAATTTTTTTCTCTTTGCCTTTTTCTTTTTTTTGGGTTTATCGTTTTCCGGTTCATCGTCGCCTTCAAGGACTACCTGATCTTCGCTTGCTTCATCCAACAGGGCCTCATCATCCTCATCGAAATCATCATCTTCATTTTCCAGGATATCTTCACTGTCAAAATCATCATCAAGATCACCGACCGGATCATCATCCAGCATATCGTCAAGCATGTCTTCATCATCCTGGTCGGCAGCCATTAAAAGGGTATCAATGTCATCCTGGGAAATAAGAATATCTTCATCATCGTCATCATCTGTGTCCATTAACAGAGCATCGATATCGTCCTGGCTGACGTCCTCATCTCCATCAAAATCCAGGTTGGCGATATCATCGGAATCATCCAGATCTATGGGGTCATCATCCAGGTTTACCGTGGTTTCATCCGGCGAACCGGCTTCATCCGCCGGTTCACCATCAAGGATATCTGTATCAAACTCCTCTTCAGATCCAGCTGATTCGGCCTCCGGTTCGGGTGCAGGATCCACTGCAGCAGGTTCGGGTTCGGGAGCAGGTTCGGGTTCGGGAGCAGCTTCAGGTTCAGGTTCGTTATCGAATTTCTGGATCAATGTATCAATGGTATCCTGGGTGATAAGGCTCTCCTCGACTCCCACCGCTTCTGATTCATCAATGATAAAATCGTCATCTTTATCATCTGCAGATAAAGCCGGTTTTGAATCCGATTCAGGTTCAGGTTGCACATCTTGTTCCGGCCCGGATTCCCCTGTTAATTCTGATCCGGATTCGGGTTCCGGCTCAGGGACGGATTCGGGTTCAGGCTCAGGGACGGGCTCTGCAGCAGCCTCGGGTTCGGGTTCAGGTTCACTTTCATCGATTGTCTCGGATTCCACTTCACTTTCACCTGTCTGACCGCTCATTAAACTATTGATATCATCCTGGGAGATCATTTCAAAATCGTCATCATCATCGTCTTCCGGCTCAGGATCAACCGGTGCTGGAGCATTCATCAGGCTGTCGATATCATCCTGGGATAGCTCTCCGGCTTCATCATCTCCGCTTGCAACCTCATCTTCACCCGCATCCAAATCAGTCCCGTTGTCTTCAAGATCAGTTGAATCATCAGACGCCGAGGAATTCATCAGGCTGTCGATATCATCCTGGGAAATGAGTTCCATATCATCCATATCCGATTCATCTTCCGGATCCGGATCTTCATCCACCGCCATACTGCTGTTCATCAAGCTGTCAATATCGTCCTGGGAAAGTTCGCCGATATCATCTGCGTCATCCTCTTCAACAAGTTCTTCAGCTTGTTCAATGGAGGACGAATCCAGAAGTTTATCAATATCATCCTGTGAAATTAAACTTTCTTCTTCTACGGTTGGATCAGCCATGTGTTGACCTCATTTTAGTTCATATAATCCTGGAGCCTGGTTTTTAATTTTACCAGAATCGCCGTATGGATCTGGCATATTCGTGATTCCGTCAATGTCAGGACTTCGCCGATTTCTTTTAATGTCAACTCATCATAATAATAAAGAGATACCACCAACTGCTCTTTTTCACTCAACGTTTTTATAGTTTGAGCCAGGACATGCTTAAGTTCCTCCTTATCAAAACAATCGGCAGGGTTATCATCTCCTTTAATGCCGGACTGAAATCTGGTTTGCGAATAAGTATCGTTTTTCCTTGATTTAATAAATTCATCCAGGCTCAGTACCGATGCCCCGTGGATACCGGTAAGCATATCATAATATGTCTCAAGATCTACCCCAAGCTCATCGGCGACTTCCCTATCAGAAGCAGAAGACCCTTTTCGGTCTTCCACGGCTTTCACAGCTTTGGTAATATCCTGGATCTTCTTTCTCATAGACCGGGAATAGGTATCCATGCTCCTGAGTTCATCAAGGATGGCGCCTTTTATCCGGTATTGGGCATAGGTTTTTAAGCTGACATGTTTGGACGGATCAAACTTGTCCACCGCATCAATCAATCCCAGGGACCCGGCTGATATCAATTCGTCAAAAAAAACACTGGTTGGAAGACGCATGGCAAACCGGGCGGCAATGTGCTTGACCAGATACGCATACTCAATGATGCTTTTTTCGCGCCATGCTTCCTGGTCTCCAATATATTCCGGATATGCGTCTTTCATCTTCAAATCAGGCCTTCTTTCAGGTCGCCGCCTGAAAAATGCGATTCATAAAAAAGGTTAAATTACCACTTGAATTGGTCTTTCCAAGCGGTTTTCCAAGATTTTCGGCAATGGTTTTTATGGCTGTCGCAGCAATGGAATCCGGTGCAGAATCCATAATCAGGCTGCGCTTCTGGACCGACAGCTGCAACTGCCTGTCAAACGGGATAAACCCTGTATACTCCAATACCACATTACCTAAAAATTTTTCCAGAGCTCCGCTTAAAGAGGCATATACTCTTTTGGCATCCTGTTCAGTGTCCACCATATTGACAATCAATTTAAAATATTTTGTTCCATATTCCTGGGACATCACTTTCATCATGGCATAGGCATCTGTGATGGATGTGGGTTCTTTTGTGGCCACGACCACACATTCGTCGCAGGCGGAATTAAAATACAATACATTGGACGAAATCCCGGCCCCTGTATCCACCAGTATGATATCTGCCTGATCTGCCAGGGTCTCAAACTCACTGAGCAGGTTGAGTTTCTCCCCTTCATTGAGCTGGGTCAAATCGGCAAACCCGGATCCTCCGGGAAGAATTTTGATCCCATGATCGGACTCCACCATCACCTGGTTCAATGTTTTTTCAGAACTGATGACATGCCGGATATTATACTTGGGCCGCAGGTTAAAAATAATGTCAATATTGGCAAGTCCCACATCGGCATCAATAATAACCACCCGGCGTCCGGGCCGGCTTAAAGCCACAGCCATGTTCCCGACAATATTGGTTTTCCCCACCCCGCCTTTTCCGCTTGTTACGGCAATCACCCGTGGAAGTGTGCCTGTACCTGATTTCATCTGAGAGCTTCTCCTTGAAAGTGCCCTGGTATTAGCAGCCTTGCGAAGGCCTTGTGCCTGATCCAAATTAATCTGTCCTCCTGTTCCCCGGTCCCAGAACAATGTTTAACAACTGCCGTTTATCCGGAATGACCAGATCCTCGGGAACCCTCTGGCCGTTTGTTATCAACGAAACAGGCAGTTGCATCTGGTTGACCAGATCCAGTATTTTACCGCATCTACGGGCTTCATCAATCTTTGTAAACACAATCGTATCCGGGTTAAATGCCGAAAAAGCAGATGCCGCATCTTTTATAATAATCGATTCAGATGTAACACTCAAGACCAAATGGGTGGAAATCCTGAAATCAGTTTTAATCAATTGTAAAATTTCATCGATTCTGGGTTTATCCAGGTGGCTGTGACCAGCCGTATCGATCAGGACCATATCCATGGATTTCATTCGATCCAGGGCACAGGCAAGGTCCTGGGAGCTGAACGCCGGCACACAGGGCAGTCCCATGATGGCTGCGTAGGCCTTCAGCTGCTCAAAGGCACCTACCCGGTAGTTGTCGATTGAAATCAGGCCGACATTCATCTTTTTTGTGAATGTCAGGTTTGCAGCCAGTTTGGCAAGCGTAGTAGTTTTTCCAACCCCGGTGGGACCGACAAACGCTGCCACATGGGGAACCCCCGAATGGTTATCCCGGTTAAAATAATCCCGGGTTTCCACCAGGTCCAAACACTGGCGCATGACATATTTTTT
Source organism: Desulfobacteraceae bacterium (assembly GCA_050293905.1). Classification (GTDB taxonomy): domain Bacteria; phylum Desulfobacterota; class Desulfobacteria; order Desulfobacterales; family Desulfobacteraceae; genus Desulfobacula. The sequence goes on from JBNKNP010000426.1 coordinate 6,626, forward strand.
CAAAGATTTTACTTTAGATCCCTGGTCAGCTGTCCTGTCCATCAGTTTGCCGGCCTTCTGGATAATATCGGAAGCCAGATGTTCACTGACACCGGCCCGAAGCAGGGAAGCCAGCACACCAACGGATTCAAAATGATTGCAGACCATATTTTTCATACCGCCGCCAAAACCGGCAATGGATATCATATCCTTGATATCGGCAATATCATCTTTAATGGCGGCCATGAAATGATCTTTTTCCAAACTGTCTTTTCCAGACAGGCGCTTTGATTTCTTGGCCGGCAAAGAGCCTTTCTGCCCGCCCATACCGTTGTCGGCAGACCAGTCCAGGGAGGGTTCCTGTACAGTGCTGTTTTGAAAATCCAGGTGGTCAGGGATGGCCGCTTCAACCTCAAACATGGGTTTTGCATAGGGGTCACGCGGTTTTCTGGGAATTTTACGGGTATTTAGAATCATGGCTTCCGAACCGAATTCTTCTTTAATACTCGCAATGGCCTCTTGAATATTACCGGCTTTAAATACTTTCCTGTTCATCCTTTAAGCTCACCTTTCCACTTGCCTGTAAATTAATATCATCCACAATTTCTGCATGAGAAACGACAAAAACAGAGGACAAAGATGGTTCTATCAATTTTCTTAAATGCCTTCTAAGACTTGGAGATGTCATAATTACCGGATGGGTATTCAGCGCCACCTGCTGTTCCACCTGTTTTGATATCGCTTTAACAATCTGATCAATTAAAGTCGGATCCAATGCCAGGTAGGATCCATGTTCCGTATGTTTAAGGTTCTTGGCCAGTATTTCTTCCAGAGTCCGGTCCAGGGTAATGACCTGAAGAACCTTGCCTTCGGTCAGATAAGGCGCAAGCATTCCTTTGGCTATCCGCTGCCTGACATATTCGGTTAATAAATCAGGGTCTTTTCCCATGGGGGCATAGTCTGCAAGGGTCTCGACAATGGTGAGCAGATCCCGGATGGAAATTCTTTCTCTGAGCAGATTCTGCAACACTTTTTGAACCACGCCCAGGCTCAGCGCATTTGGAATCAATTCTTCCACTGCCTTTGGATTTGTTTTTGAAAGATTATCCATCAAATGCTGGACCTCCTGTCTGCCCAGAAGATCATAGGCGTTATTGCGGACAATCTCCGTCAAATGGGTGGCGATGACAGTTGAATTATCCACCACTGTATAACCGGCAAATTTGGCCTCTTCCTCCCGGTCCATGGGAATCCATTTGGCCGGCAGGTTAAATGCCGGTTCAACCGTATCGATTCCGTCTATTTCCCCGGCTGTTCCGCCCGGGTCCATGGCCAGGTAATGGTTGACCATCAATTCGGTTCCTGCAGCCTCTACTCCTTTGATCAGCAGCCGGTACTGGGCCGGATTCAAGTTCAGATTATCCCGGATATGGATGGGCGGAATGATAATACCCATCTCCGTGGCAAACTGTCTGCGGATTGCCCGGATTCGCCCCAGCAATGTCCCATCCTGCTGCTTATCCACCAACGGGATCAACCCATACCCCACCTCAAGCTCAATGGTATCCAGGTTTAACAGATGATCCACATCCTCTGGCGCACCCGCAGCCTCCTGCTCAGCCATGGCTTGTTCATCAGCTGTTTTTTCTTCCTTGCTCACTTCTTCTTCCTTTAAAAAATACCAGGCCATTGTTCCCATGAGAATTCCCAGCGTCATAAACGGAACAGTCGGAAGACCGGGGATCAAGCCCATGGAAAAGACAATCACCGAACCGATAAACACCGGGGTGGCACTTGAAAAAAGATGCTTGGCAAATTCTTTTCCCATTTTCATGTCAGACCCGGAACGGGAGACCAGAAGGCCTGCTGCTGCTGAAATCAAAAGAGCCGGAATCTGACTGACCAGACCGTCTCCAACGGTCAACAGGGTGTAATTTGCCAGAGCCTCTTTCATTTCCATGCCCTGCTGCAGTACGCCGATGACAAATCCGCCCACAATATTGATCAGGGTAATAACGATTCCGGCAATGGCATCTCCCCGGACAAATTTTGATGCGCCATCCATGGCTCCGTGAAATTCAGATTCCCTGGCAATGGCCTGACGCCTATCTCCTGCCTCCACCTCATCAATCATACCGGCATTTAAGTCCGCATCAATGGCCATCTGTTTTCCGGGCATGGCATCCAGGGTAAATCTCGCTGCGACTTCTGCAATCCTGCCCGCCCCCTTGGTAATGACCAGAAAATTTATCAACACAAGAATGATAAAAACCACCAGGCCGACCACGTAATTACCGCCGACAACAAAGTTTCCAAAGGACATGATAATTGCGCCGGCAGCCAACGGCCCTTCAGAACCGTGCAGCAGGATCAGCCGGGTGGATGCCACATTTAAAGAGAGCCGGAACAGGGTTAATACGAGCAAAAGAGACGGAAAAATGGCAAAGTCCAAGGGGGCCTTTGTATACATGGTCGTAATCAGAACAACAATACCCAGCGAAATATTTAATGCCAGAAAAAAATCAAGAATCATCGGGTGCAGCGGCAGGATCATGGCCATTAAAATACCGATAAAGGCGACCACCATCAGGATATCGGAAGATTCCCGTTTTAATCCTGCAATAATTGAAGACTCACCTGCTGCCATCCACCCTCCCGGTTATTCTTTTTAACATCTCTGCCACACCTCTGTTGACACTGCCTGCCAAATTATTGTCACCCGGATCTGTTTATTTACCTTTCAGCTTGTATACATAAGCCAGCAATTCCGCCACTGCCTGGTATAATTCGGATGGTACTTCCTGGCCGATATCTACACTACTATACAAATTCCGGGCCAAGTCCTTATCTTCAACCAGGGGAACATCATTTTCCCGGGCAATTTTCCTGATATTTTTTGCCACAGACCCTGCACCCTTGGCAACGACAAACGGGGCATCCATCTGCTCATTGTCATATTTCAATGCCACAGCCAGGCGGGTCGGGTTGGTGACGACGACATCCGCTTCCGGAACGGCAGCCATCATCCGCTTTCTGGCTGCTTCATGCTGGAGCTGCCGGATCCTGGATTTAACAATGGGATCACCTTCGGTCTGCTTGGTTTCATCTTTCACTTCTTTCTGGGTCATCTTCTGATCGTCTAGAAATTTCCATTTCTGGTAGGCATAATCAAGCATGGCCACAATAATCATGATCAAACAGACCTTGACAAAAATCCAGAAAGCTTCTTTGGTAAAAAACATCAGGATGTTTCCAACACTGTAATCATACAATTGAGAAATCTGTGTCAACTGACTTTTTATGGCATAATAGGCCACCATGCCGATGACACCGACTTTCAGCAAGGTTTTTGTAAATTCAACAACTGCCCTTGATGTAAATTTCTGTTTAAATCCGTTTATGGGATCGAGCCTGGATGGTTTGGGTTCCAGGGATTTCCAGGATATTACAAACCCAACCTGGGCAAAATTAGCCAGCAAGGCGACCAGAACCACTGCCAGCAGGACCGGAATCACAATAATAATTATTTTTTCAATATGAAAGGCCAGAAGCCGGACCGCCTCAACATGGGTCAACAACGGGATTGATGTAAAATTCCAGCTGTAATGAAATACATTCAATAAATTTTTATACACATGAAACGCAGAGGCATACAAGGCAATAACCCCGCCCAGCAGAACAAAGACAGAGGATATTTCCACGCTCTTGGGCACCTGCCCTTCTTCACGGGCCTTGGATAGCTTTCGCGACGTCGGATCTTCGGTTTTCTCTCCACCGCTTTCAGGATCTTCAGCCATAAATAATTATCCTCCGCCCATATAAAATAGAAGATACAACAGCAATCCCTTGAATTCAGATACATAATCCCGGGTGATAAAAACAATAATCTGAAGGGTCAGACCAAACAGAAGCAGGCCGGCAACAATTTTTAAAGGGAATGCCACAATCATGACATTCATCTGGGGTGAAAATTT
>JBNKNP010000427.1:0-7547 GCA_050293905.1 Desulfobacteraceae bacterium
ATTTCACTAATGTCATCCCGGAGATTCGGATGAACATTTTTTCAAAAGTTCAAGATAAAAAACTTCATGGGCTAATGAGAAGACAGAAATGTCTTTCTTTTCACCAGAGGCAATTCTTGAATGGCTTTTTCTAGTCCCTTACCGGAAAAAACAATAATTTTGTAAGCATTCCAGAACCCGTTTTCATCCTGATCAATTAAAACGGCCCGGGCAATCCCCCCTTGTTTTATATAGCTGGTACTGACTTTGACCTCTTCCTTACCGCCATTGTCCAGCCAGACTGACTGGATATTGGAAATCGTAAAGTCACCAATCTGAATAACATTTCCGTAAGGGGACCATTCATAAACGATATCAACAAACGATCTATAATCCGGCTCTTCCTGGGCTGACACGCTTGAGAAGGATATCATACAAACACAAGTAACCAGAAAAAATGTTTTTAAAAATTTCATAATACTTCGCGCTCCTTGTATAAAGAAGATCAAAATTATTTAAATGTCTGCTCCCAGGATTTAAGCCGGGTCCGTAATCCGGGCAGATTGACCTTGATCGGTTTGGGTGCTTCATTTGTTGTTCCGACATAAAGGATATCATTATAAATAATAAGTTCGCCTGACGGCTTACCCGTTCCGACATAAACGCCGGCTATCTTTTTCTTGCTGCCGTCGGTTTCTTTTACTTCTTTGTCGCTATCTTCAAATTCACCGTTTCCATTGGTGTCAAACACTGTGTTTTCCACAAATTCTCCGGTTTCCCAATCAACGGCAAACAGCCATGTGTCACCGTTGCCTTCGCAAAGATCCCCATCCGGGACAAATGTGGTAAAAAAGACCATTCCGGCGACAATTAAAGGTTCCGATATTACTCGTTCGCTGCCTATGCCGACTGGGACAGCCAGTTTCAACATCCATGACTTCTTATCGGGATTACACAGTCCGTCTGCATCGGGCGAACTGCAGGACACCGTACGGTACTTACGCAGATCGTCGCTGTTCACAACGTCGTCGCCATTAAGATCAACCGGATTATCATCTTGATCAAGAGCATATGCTTCAATGATGTCCGTACTCATTTCCACCAGATCACTTTTTTTGTAAGCGGTTGACTCAGAGGCATTTTCATCAAATAAACCAAAAAAGTATTGCTGGTCAATGGTAAGCTTGTCAACCTGATCCTGATATTTTCCCGTTCCAAAATAAATCCAGATATCACCGTTACCTGCATATGCAAATCCAGGGCGGGCAGTTACAGGCGCAGCATGATCGGTAAGCTCAGAATCGAACAATAGTTCAGACACAGGTTTTTCACCAAACCCGATATCTTTAATCCGGTAGAGATCTCCGTAAAGGTTGCCCACGTATATTCTGTCGGATATATAATCATCACCGTGTGTATCAATAATTCGCGGTGGTGATGGGACATCATCTTTTAAAGTGGCGGAAGTCAATTTTACTTTATAGGTGGACACATCGCTCGCATCCAGCCAGACCGCTGTTTTATCATAACTATTGACAGCAAAAATATAGGCTTCTTTATCTGCCTGGAGAAGATCGGTTTCTGCAGGACCTGAGCCGAAAAAAGTGGCCCAGCCCGTTCCGGCACCATTGTTTAACCTTGCAGTCAATGGCCATGAGGTAGCCAGACCGAGTTCAGAATCATCCGTGTCGGTAAATTCCCATAAAAATTTTGATTTAACCTCAAGACTGCCACCACCTGATAACGCTTCCGGGGCAGCATCAAATGCTTTTCCATAGGTGATATCAAGGGCAAAAAACGCACTGCCGCCTTCTCCCAGTCCTGTGGTCAGCACAGACCGCCATTTGATCGTTGAGTTGACATAAACATCAGCCGGTTCAGGAGATCCGTCAAGAAGGAACTTATGACAATAGGAAGAGGAACACATATCATCACTGGGATTGGTGTTCTGGAGTGCCAGTTGAGCTTTGACGCTTTCGGGGTAGAACCGCCATATTTCAGTACCGTCCTCTAATTTAAAAGCATGAAGCGCACCATCATTAGCGCCGACATACGCTATTTCGTCACGCGTTCTGACATTGGTGTCATATTTAAAATCAAAATATGAATCAAAATTATAGAAAAACGGAGGCAAGCCAACGATTGCCGGCGTTGAATTAATGATATCTCCCATTGGTTTGCAAAGATAATTATCACCGGAAATGGATGCTTCAGTATATTCACTGACCTTATCAGCGGCACTGCTGTCATAGACAAATCCGTTGATATTGAGGCTGGTAACCGTATCTTTGGTTTGCCATTCAGGTGTGGCTTCCAGTTCACCTGTAAAAATATTAAATTTTGTTGCAGTGATATTGCCGCTCCAGTCAGAAGCATCAAAAGAGGCGTTGAGCAGGATGGAACCGTTGTCAACCGATGTTGTCGGCGCAGGAGATGATCCGTGGAACACCTGGGCTTTTACACTGGTGACAATGGAGTTCATGGCATCAATGAATTCCTGTCTGTTCTGTGCAAGAAATGGAATAGCAACACCGCCGCCGTCTTCCTTATGCAGGTGATACAGGTAATCATCGTCATTCGCCTCACCTGCCGTCTGCATTTTTTGAACAATCCGGTCAAGCTGGGTCGCGTCGTCAAGGCCGAACCCGACCGCAACTACCGTAATCCCTTCAGCAATCAATGCATCTACAGCCGCATCTATTTTATCATTATCCGTAGCAGTATTGCCCAACCCATCCGTAATCAATACTAGTATACGTGGCTGACAGGACAGTTCAGAATATTTTTCTGAATAATAAGAGTCCTTGCGGTTACTTTTAAAATAATCAAGGCCCGCTTTCATGGCCGGCACCAATGGTGTCCAACCCGAAGCGGATCCGTTATCCGCTTTGTCCTGGAGTGCTGTCTGGTGGGCAGCGTCATGATCATGGATACCCACGCGATACGTGGTATAATATGTGGGAGAATTGTCACTATCGGAACTGTTTCCACTTCCGCCTGCCCAGGTGGCAAATCCCCATGAAATGCTTCGGTCAAGGAAGACTTCTTTTAGCACTTCCTCTGCAATACCAATGCGGCTCATATATTCTCCGCCCCCAATGCTCATTTGATTACTCATACTGCCGGAGGTGTCCAGTTGAATCATAATTGCCGGATTAATCAAATTTTCAGCGTAAAGGGGAATTTCTCCGCAGGCTGCTGATGACGGAACGCTTTTCACCAGCAGATCAATAGCGATGGTAAGCCCGGAGTTATTTGCACCACCGGTAATGGTGAGTGTGGCGGTATGCGTGCCTACAGTGAGAGATGAAGACGCAAAACTGACCGTGACAGTGTGAGAATCATCGACATTAAGTGCCGGAATTGTTGCATTGTCTACGGTTACCCACGTCTGATTACTGGATATTAAAGCAGTTGTTGCATCGTCGGTCGTCCCTGTGTTTGTTATGGTAAATGTCAGGGAGGAAGCATTATACCCCAAAAAACAGGTGGGTTCTAAAGTTCCTGGATCCACTGTCCAGAAAGGCCCTGAGCAACCGTTTTTCGGGCTGACACTGCTGACGGTGGAAGGAACGGTTGCATCGGTTGGTGTTTCACTGCCTTTTGTAATATAAAACCCGTCAATGATTGAGTCCTTCTCCCTCATTGCAATTTTAATTGTATGGGTACCGGTAGTTGAAATATCAATGCTGGATCCGCTACCCACCTGCAATGAATTTGTCCAGATATAACTGCCGTAAGTACCGCCAAAATTCCAGGCCTTCCACGCATCACTGTCCACAGAAAAAAACATGGAATCCTGGGAACCGCTGAATCCTCGTCCCCTCATCCAGATATTATAGGTCCCGGTAGAGGTAAAGTTCACCTCATATTCCTTGACTTCCTTGCCGGGTGTGTTGGAAGCGAATCCATTGTCACCTGCGACAAGAGCCTGGCCGCCATTGGCGAGGGGTTCATCAATGAGCTCAAATTCATCCTTTCCATCGACGCTGGGTGTGCCGTCAAGGTTATAGGATCCGGAAAAATCTTCAGCTTCAATATAGGTACCGGTGGGATCAATGGTGCAGAGAGCTGAAACGTTCCGAGCTGTTAAGACAGAAACCGCCAGGTAAATGGTCAAAGTGAAGAATCCAATTTTTTGTAAGCATTTAATCATTTATATTCTCCCCTTTTTTTTAATATCCGACTCTAAAAACTTTACCTATTTGCACCTTTACCTCGGTGCTTCCGTCTGCAACGCTTTTAACTTCATACAGAAAGTCCCGGTAATTTGCACCAAACTCAATGGCCTGGCTGTCACTCATATACAAGATTCGATACCAGTAGGGAACTTGGGAGAGTGTACCATCTATGGAGGCTGCAGGGAAATCATCATTAATTACCGCATCCAGACCCTCTCCGTAATTTCGGACAATCTGATAGTATTCATCTGACCAGTCATAGCTTGTGTCCCCTGTTTTAAAGGTCAAATTGATAATGTTGGGGGCAGTGGCTTTTGCGTTCAGCCAAGGGCCGGACTGTTTCCAACCACTGTCTGATACGATAAATTTTCTATTGCTCATTTTCTCATTCTCGGCAATTTTAAGTTCAAAAACAGAGGTGTTTGTTCCAATGATACCAATAAAAAGAAGAATCGTGAGGATAAGCAGGGTTGCAATAAGAACAAACCCTTCTTCATTGTCGATCTGTTGTACGGCTTGATTCTTAGGCAGCATCACAGCACCTCTGTTTTTAAAAAAGTACAGGTAAGCGTTTTTGCAGTCCGGTTGGTGTAATTTACAATTAGCACAATACTCTTAATATCCCTTTCATCTGTTTCATCTGTCTTTCCGTCCCCGTCGTTGTCAAGCACATCAGAGTCTGTCCATTCCGTCACATTCCAGGTAATTGATGTCACCCCTGAAGGCAGTACAAAGCCTGCAAGCTCTGCTTGGGTGTGGGGATTTCCGGCAGGATCCAATGCAGGGTCATCATAGTCCACATTTAAAAATTTTTCAAAACCGCTGATATTTGACGTGCTGGCCACAGTGATTTTATTTGATGTGGTATTGCCCTTGATACTGCTGATTTGCATTATATTGACAGCCATGATTCCAACAGACAGAACCATAATGGCGATCAAGGCTTCAATCAGTGTAAATCCGTTGTTTTGTTTTAAAATGATACTTTTCATCCCCCCTCCGATAGCCTATAAATTTCGACAACGGATAGTGGTTGTCAGCATCCGCCTTCGGGAATTATCATTATATGGTCCCCAGACTTGAAGGCCCGGAGTAGTGTAGGTTGTAGTGTTGGAATATTTTGAATCCGACACACCGGCCCTGACCAGTATGGTCAGTTGTACCGAACGTATATCCGTAAGCGTGGCTGTTACAGCACCTGCAGAATCAAGGTATCTGAATTCCATGGCCTGGATATTATTTGCCAGGGCCTGGTACCCACCTGCATTATTATATTGTCTGCCGATGGTATCTACATTGGCGGAATCGGGAATACCGTCATCATCGCCGTCAACAGCAACAGGAAAACCGATATCAATGGTTTCTTTGGTACCACCAATTGCCCCGTCTTTATCAAGGTCCCTGGTAAAAGATAGCCGCCCGGGCTGTGCTGTTGTAATGCCGAACAATCCGCTTTGGGTAGGATCATAACCAGCCGTACGGATATCAGATCTCAGAAGGGTAAATGCCGCACGTAGGCTCTGCTGCATATCAGCGACCTGTTCCTGTGCCCGGTAAGTATTCTGCTGGACAGTATGGGTAGCGTAAACCGCTGAAATAACGAGGCTGAATATTAAAATTGTAATCATCGTCTCGATTAATGTAAATCCCTTATTCGTCATTACTGCCAGCCTCCTCCATCCCATTTCAGCGATCGGATCAGACCGTTAACCTGGGTTCCAACAGCATATACTTTGCTCCCGTCGTCATTTTGAAGATAAACGTAACCGCCGTTGCTGATCCCGTTTGAGCCGAAAGTTACAACATCATTGGTATAACTGATTGCATCGGCCGGTATGGTTGTGCCGGAAACGGAATTATTGCCTGTGATCGTGCCGGGGCCATACCGGACACTTGAATAAACCGACAAATCGTAGGTTTGTACGATATTATTATCTCCGGTGCCCGTGGAATCGTCTGTACCGGTCCAATTGTTATCAATCCCCGGATCATCACAAAGATAATACCGGCTGTTGGTTGTATCAAAAACAATGGAAATGTCTTTATTCTGGTTTATGGCCTTTAATCTTGCTTCCTGCATGGCCGAATACAGGTCCCGGGCTGCAGATTTTACATACATGTTGCTGCGCCATGAAATAAACCTTGGAACAGCAACAGCAGATAGTACAGATGCGACCAATATCACGATCACCATTTCAATCAGGGTAAAACCGGTTGTTTTTCTGGAAATTGAATGATTCATGAACAACCTTATTTTTAAATTATACAGGTTAGTAAGACTCCTATTTCCTGTTGTACGGCTTGTATTTATTGTCAATTATCTTACTTTCTATTTTAATACAAGGCAAAATTTGTACCAATGCGGCATCATTTATTATTTAAAACCGGGTTAAAGAACAGACAGTCAACGTCATGTACAATTTAAATCAAAGCCGATTGCCGCAAAAGGGAGGATACAGGCAAAGCAGGAGGTAGCGCGAAACATTGCCGATTTGATTGGTTAAATTGGCTGCCAGCCAATTGTCGGAAAAAACGATTAAAAAATATAAATGATATTTAATTAATTTAATTAAATATAAATTTCACCCAGGATATTAGAGGGACAATTCACGAAAGTCGTTAAATTTAATGCACCGCAAACAGGTTAGGCAGTACCCTCCCCCTTGTCCAGACGGTAGCGCATGGACCGCAGGCTTAAATTCAGATAGTCTGCGGCCTTGCTCTTGTTGCCGCCGGCCAGTTCCATTGCTTTTTGCAGGTAAGCCTGCTCAATGGTGGACATTACTTCATCCAGATCCACGCCCTGCTCTACATCATCCAGATCAAACCGATAACCTTTTATCCCTTCAATCCACCGCCTTTTTTTGTGCATGGAAATGGTCAGGCTTTCAGGCAGAATTATATTGGTTACGGAAAGAGCCACAGACCGCTCAATCAAATTTTCAAGTTCTCTGACATTGCCTGGGAACGAATACCGGTTCAAAAAATCAATGGCATAGGACGACAATTTTACGATATCCTTGCCCAATTTCTCCGAGTATTTTTCCACGAAATGAGCAGCAAGTAATTCAACATCTCCCTTTCTATCCCTCAAGGGCGGCACCTTAATGGGAATTACGTTAAGGCGAAAAAACAAATCTTCCCTAAAATTGCCGTCAATGACCTCCTGCTCCAACTTTTTATTGGTGGCAGATATAATCCTGACATCCACATCAATTTCCCGAGTGGCTCCCACGGGTTTGAATCGGGTTTCCTGAACTGCCCGCAAGAGCTTTACCTGCAGAAAGGTGGACAGTTCCCCAATTTCATCCAAAAAAATCGTGCCGGTATTGGCAGCCTCAAACAATCCCTGCTTGTCTGCCACTGCCCCTGTAAACGAGCCTTTAA
>JBNKNP010000428.1:0-3614 GCA_050293905.1 Desulfobacteraceae bacterium
ACCAATCGAAAGAAAGGGATGACGGATTTAAACCCCACATCGAATAAACACCGGTTGACCTGCCCCATCTGCAGTTCCACATTTTATAATATTTTTCCGGCAGGCTTTTGTCAGACCTGTGCCAAATTGGTCTGCGGTCACTGTATCCAACACGGCAATCCGGATCATCCTGCCGGCAGCATCTGCCAGGACTGTGTTGTAAAAATGAGCCCGGCCGGCAGGGTCGCCCAAATGTCGACGGACACACTATTGGATCTTTTAAGGGACCCGGTGTCACCGGACAGTCCCCTGGCGGCCCGTCTGCTGGGTGAAAAACAGGATCCCGGATTTACTCAGCCCCTTTGCCATGCATTGACATCCAACCGGATTGAAGTGCGCAGGGAAGCTGCCCTGGCACTGGGCAACCTGGGAAACCAAAAGGCTGTTCCTTCGCTGCTGCAAGCATTAAATGATTCTGAACCAGCCGTTCGCAGCCGGGCAGCAGTGTCCCTGGCTAAACTGGATGCAAAGGAGGCGGTTCCCTGTCTGAAAAAAATGAAGGATGATCCTTCCCGCCAGGCAGCCGGTCATGCGGTACAGGCATTGGGACAATTACTGGGAGCTGAAGCCTGTCATCTGATGGAGGACCTGGTTCAAAACCACCCGTCAAATTTCGTCCGGTGTGAAGCACTTGCCGTCCTTGCCGGTTTAAACCATGAAACGGCCTTGTCCGCCGCACTGGAATGCCTGGATGATCCGGCAAAAGCGGTTGTTATTTCTGCGTGTAAAATCCTGATCCGGCTCAACGACCTTGAAGCTGCACCAAAACTTGAAAAAATAATTGAAAAATCCCGGTCTGCCTCTATCCGGATGAATGCCAGGGCGGCTCTGACAAAGCTGCTTAATAACACAAGATAATTTCGTGATATCAGGAAGTAACTAAAAACTGCAGCAACTAAACAAAAAAAACAGCCGGGAACAAATCAAGTTCCCGGCTGCATCATTAATAACGGTTTAATTTAGGCAACAGCCGAGCTGTCCACATTGGCAAGATCGAGACTGATCTGGCTGTTTCCGCCGTCGTCCAGTGCCGTTATGGCTGCCTGGTTCAGATCGATTTGAATATCACCGGTGGATTCAAGCCCATTGCCGTCTCTATCCAGAATGAGTGTTTCAATGGCTGTATCGCCACCAACTTCACTAAAGAAATCACTGATAGTGACCTGGTTATTGCCATCCAGATAGAGGACAAGATCATTGCTTCCTCCATTATCCATGTATTTTAGAGAATACGATGCTTCATTATTAAATCCTCCATTGCCGGTGAGCAAAAGAATATCGTCACCGATCCCTGCACCGGCTGAATCCGTGTTGCTTTGAATCACATCAACACCGAAAAAACCGTCAATCAGACCAAATCCGTCATTGCCTTCTCCGCCGATAAGCATATCATTTCCCATTCCGCCGGCCATCAGGTCATCTCCGGCCCCGCCGTTAAGCTGATCATTTCCACCACCACCCTCAAAAATATCATTCCCATCTCCGCCAAACAGGGTATCGTTGCCAATGCTTCCGGCAAACAGATCATTGCCACCGTTTCCATAAATCGTAACATCTCCGGCGCCCATATAATCAATGCCGTCGCTCCCACTTCCACCGCGAACAGTTAATGTTCCACCGCCAATCATATCAGGTGAATCAGATAATCCCAAAATATTCCCACCGTCAGCCAAAGTAAAATCTGAATTACCCCCCACGTACACGATATTGTCTCCGGGTTGTGCATTACCGGTAAAACTCACATTATCATTACCGGAACCAATAAACTGGTCCACAACATAATTTTGAAATTCTATATCAGGGTTATTTCCACCAGGGTCAAGCTGAACCGTGTGACCGGCAGGTGGAGGACCTTGCAGCCCTCCCTCTATAAACGGGTCATTTGGATCATAAGGGGAATTCGGGTCATAAGGATCATAAGGGGAATTAGGGTTATAAGGATCATAAGGGGAATTAGGGTCATCTGGGCCAGGACCGAAGGCATATGGATCTCCCGGACCGAAGGCATATGGATCTCCCGGACCGAAGGCATATGGATCTCCCGGGCCAGGACCGAAGGCGTATGGATCTCCCGGGCCAGGACCGAAAACATATGGATTTCCCGGGCCAGGACCGAAAGGATTCGGGCCAAAATCACCAGGACCAGGACCAAACTGTCCACCAAAATCACCAGGGCCAGGGCCGAAAGGATTCGGGCCAAAATCTCCAGGACCGGGGCCGAATTGACCATCTGGGCCAGGACCTACGAATTGTCCACCAAAGTCTCCAGGACCGGGGCCAGGACCGAATTGACCATCAGGGCCGGGGCCTCCAAACTGTCCGCCAAAGTCTCCAGGGCCGGGGCCAGGACCGAATTGTCCATCAGGACCTGGGCCGGGGCCGAATTGACCATCAGGACCGGGGCCAGGACCGAATTGTCCGTCAGGGCCGGGAGTCCCTGGATCATGTTGACCTGCCTGTCCAGGAAATTCACCAGGATCTTGACCCATTCCTTCAGAACCAACCTGTTCCTCCCCTGCCTGGATAAAATCGCCTGACTCACCATCTCCCTGAGCTTGAGGATCAATCATATCACCTTCCTCACCAATCAGATTAATCTGACCGTCAGGGCCGGGCTGGGGCTGCTGACCGTCAGGGCCGGGCTGGGTTTGACCATTGATTTGTTGATCACCTTGGGTGGTATCAATTGGATCTGCCATAAAACCTCCTGTTTTTAAAATCTGACTTTCAGAAAAATTTGTTGTTTCCGATTAGTCAAACGACTCAGAGAGTCACGTTGTTATGATTTTACTTAACGTTTAATTTTCTCGTCACAGTTTACAAAAGGCTGACAAGAGTTCAGTTCAGGCAGAGAGTAAGGATACGGTGGGTTGAGTTCAGTTTCGAAATCTAATTTTCAATACCGGAAGACGTTTCATGTTTTTTTTTCGTCTTCCTTGATAAATCATTAAGTTTCTCCATGCTCATATTCATTGTTCTTTTAATCATCTTGAATATCTTTTCATTCAAAAAGAATGCCATTGCCTTTAATAGAAAAAAATTTTTTTTAACCGGTTGATTTTTAAGAATCTTTCTAAATATTATCTAAAAACAGGATTCTATTAATAATGAAATTAATGAATTAATGTTACAATTATTGTAAAAATATTTAACGTTTTTTGTCACATGAAAGCATGAAAAACTTATTAAACAAACAAAAAACCTTATCTTATTAAGTGGTTAAAAAAAATGCATGGCAAACAGGGAGGCATTGAAATATCATTAAAATTCATTTTTTAAAATAAATTTTATTGTGCGGAATAAAAAAAGCACCGATGGTTTAACGCATTGTTATATTTCAGAAAGGGCAGAGGAAAAAGAACCTAAAAACGGATCAAGGAAATAAGCCATTACACTGCGCTTGCCGATAACGATATTGGCCTTGATTTGGACCCCGGCTTTAAGTTGATAGCGATCATTACGACCCTGGAAATAATCCGATTCCGGTCTTATCTGAACTTTATAATAAGAGAATCCGTTAGCCGCTGTAAAAGTATCCGGACTGATTTGGATCACTTGCCCTTTAAGTTTTTTAA
>JBNKNP010000429.1:0-3833 GCA_050293905.1 Desulfobacteraceae bacterium
TTAAAAACATATCCGGAATAGTGTGCGTTTGATATAATACTGCGTTACCTGTAAGTGTAGTGCATTAAAATAATTACCACTTGAGTTTTTTGTCCAGAAAGCTTAAATATTCATCCAAAATTATGAAATATATTTATTAAAATCAGGCGATATTGAATGGATAAAATTGTTATAAAGGGTGGTCAAAAGCTTTCTGGTGAAGTAAAGATCAGCGGTGCTAAAAATGCGGCACTTCCGCTGATCGCATCCAGTATTCTCGTTAAGGATAAGGTCCGTTTTTTCAATGTTCCGGATTTGATGGACATTGTGAGCATTAAAGCCTTGCTCAAGGATCTGGGAGCCGGCTGTGAAAATGATGAAGACTGTCTTGAAATTGATGGATCCGGTATTAACAAAATTGAGGCTGAATATGATCTTGTCCGGAAAATGCGGGCCTCTATTCTTGTTTTAGGGCCGCTTGTGGCCCGGTTCGGCCATGCCATGGTCTCTCTACCCGGTGGATGCGCCATTGGGGCAAGACCGGTAAATATGCATCTTTCAGGGCTTGAAGCCCTCGGGGCCACGGTCAGTATTGAGCATGGATATATTGAAGCCAAAGCAGACAGACTTTGCGGCAATGATATTTATTTTGATATGCCTACTGTCACAGGCACTGAAAATTTAATGATGGCTGCCGTTCTGGCCAGGGGAACCACGGTTTTGAGAAATTCTGCCAGAGAACCGGAAATCGTCGCTCTGGCTGATGCGCTGAACCGGATGGGGGCGAAAATAGCCGGAGCGGGAACCGCCAAGATTATCATTGAGGGGGTGGATCATCTGACCGGAACGGATATTCACATCATTCCGGACCGGATAGAAACCGGGACCTTTATGGTGGCGGCCGCGGCAACGGGCGGGGATGTGCTGATTAACGGGTGTGATCCGGATCATATCCAGGCCACCATCAACAAGCTGAAAGCTGCAGGAGCAGCAGTCGACAGTTTTGATCATACCATCCGGGTAAAAGGCAGCCCGGACATTAAAAGTGTGGATATTAAAACCCTGCCTTATCCCGGGTTTCCAACAGACATGCAGGCCCAGTTCATGACATTGATGACCATTGCCAATGGGAGTTCCATGATTCATGAATCCATTTTTGAAAACAGGTTTATCCATGCCAATGAGCTGCTTCGCATGGGCGCCAATATAACCATTACAAATGGAAATATTGCCAATGTCAGGGGCGTTGATAAACTCCAGGGTGCCCAGGTCATGGCATCTGATTTGCGGGCATCGGCATCATTGGTCATTGCCGGGCTTGTTGCTGAAGGCGAGACGACTATTTCCCGTGTTTATCACATGGACCGGGGCTATGAATCCATTGAAAAAAAGTTTTCTTTACTGGGTGCCGACATCAAACGAATCAAATAGAATATTACTTGCACCCTGACGGGGTAAACTCAGGCAAAGGTATATGAAATTTAATTTCAAGTTCCTTAAACCTGCTGCGTTTTTATTTTTCCTTTTTTTGTCCGCGGGCATTCTGTTGGGTAATCTCCTGCCGGATTACAGGATTATTGCCGGATTTTGTATTTTTTTTCTTATTTTGGCGCTTTGTTTTATAAGATCCGGAAGGCCTTTGATGATATGGGGTCTGTTTTTCAGCATCGGGTTTATCTGCCAGCAGGCCCAAATTTATCAAAAACTTCCTGACAATCATATTTCTCACTATCTTGATCAGGGAAAATATGAAATAAAGGGCAGGGTGGCGGGCATGACAAAAAAATATACCCATCGCCACCGGACGGTCCTTGACTGTTCTCAACTCAAATCAAAAGACGGCAGAACAATCCGTGTTACGGGTAAAATCAACCTGACCATTTACGGCGAGGGTCAGCATCTGCCCGGCTACAACGACACTGTTGTTTTTTATTCAAAAATAAAATCCATTCGAAATTTTCAGAATCCGGGGGCTTTTGATTATCAACAATATTTAAAATTAAAAGGCATATTCGGGACAAGCTATACAAGTTCTCAAAAACTTAAAATTCTAAGTCCTGAATCAAAAGAATCGCTTTTTGTGCTGAGCGTTCAGG
Source organism: Desulfobacteraceae bacterium (assembly GCA_050293905.1). Lineage (GTDB taxonomy): Bacteria > Desulfobacterota > Desulfobacteria > Desulfobacterales > Desulfobacteraceae > Desulfobacula. The sequence continues at coordinate 2,076 of JBNKNP010000429.1, forward strand.
CAATTGAAACCTTCCGTAACGCGTTTTCAGACTATGTCCAGGATATGACCGGTAATTCCGACAGCGGGAAAATAATTGTCTCCCTTATTACCGGAAAAAAGGAGCTGGTTTCCAATGATATCCGGGATCTTTTTTCAAAAGCAGGCATCAGTCATCTGCTGGCAATTTCCGGCCTTCATCTGTCCATCATTGCCCTGATCTGCTTTGGGGGCATGGTTCAGACAGCCAATTGGCTGTCTGATTTTCTTTCAAAGGGGCAATCTTTTTTAACCACCGGCTTAATCACCGGACAAACCAGGAAGATTGCCGGTGTATTATCGATATTTCCGCTTTTTTTCTATACGGCTTTCAGTGGATTCTCCCCGTCTGCCCAGCGGGCATTTATCATGACAACCGTGTTTTTGTTTTCATTTATGCGCGAAAAAGAAATGGATACACTTTCAAGTTTGAGCATTGCCGGAATCATTATCCTGATTCTGGACAGCACAGCCTTATTCTCCATTTCATTCCAGCTTTCTTTTATGGCTGTTTATTTCATTATTATGGGATTTGTAATTCTCAGAGAAAAAAATATCACCCTGAAAAAAACATCTGCTTCAAAAATAATGATCACAGGGTTTATCACTGTGTTTGCAGGCATCGGTACCGCTCCGTTAACCGCACATTATTTTCATATTGCATCTGCGGTCCAGCTTTTTACCAATTTTATTGCCATTCCTGTTTTAGGTTTCATTGTTCTTCCCCTGGGATTTGCCGCCCTGTTTTTATTCTCCTTTTTCCCGTCCGTATCCGGATGGATGATTCAAGTGTGTCATTTTCTGGTGATAAATCTGATAGATTTATCCCGTTATCTGGCTCAACTGGAATTTGCCTGGGCCAGGATTGCCGATTTTTCAATAGTGGAAAGTATTGCTGCGTATTCTGTTTTGATCGGCATTGGTTTATGGTTAAGAAATAAGAAAAAAACAGGATACATCATATTGCTTGTATCACTGCTTCTGGTGGGGACGGTCGAGTTGTCCGGCAGGCTTTTCAACCCTTTGATACCCCAACTGAAAGTAACAACCCTGGATGTGGGGCAGGGGGCAAGCACATTGATACAATCATCTGATCAAAAAGCGATCCTGGTGGATGGGGGCGGGTTCTCAAACCGGGCAGCGTTTGATCCGGGCCGGTTTATTGTTGCGCCATTTTTATGGAAACAGAATATTAAACAGCTCGATTATGTCATCTTAACCCATCCTGAAGCGGATCACCTGAACGGCCTGATTTATATTCTTGAAAATTTTAAGGTTGGCACACTCATTAAAAATCAGGATGCCAAGCCCATCGCGGGATATGAAAAAATGATGGTTATTTGCACCCAAAAAAAAATTCCCGTACTTATCCCGGAGAGCTATCCGCAATCCATTATCGTCGGAAATTTGAAACTGACATTCTGGGGAGCGGTATTACCTAATGAAACGGTTAATAACAATTCACTGGTTTTCAAAGTATCCTTTCATGCATTTTCCATGCTTTTCCCCGGTGACATTGAAAAGGAACGTGAAACCAGTCTGGCAGGGATTTATGGAGATCTGCTGAACTCAATGGTGATGATTTCTCCCCATCACGGGAGTACCACATCAAACCATAATATTTTTCTTGATAAAGTTGATCCGGAAAGTGTAATAATACCCTGTGGCCGGCAGAACCGGTATGGTTTTCCCCATCAGCGGGTATTGAACCGATACAGGAAGAAGAAAATGAATGTTTTTC
>JBNKNP010000430.1:0-2089 GCA_050293905.1 Desulfobacteraceae bacterium
TATCAGCAGATTTGTATGCGGTGCGATTCTCATAGGTGACTGTGTTTACCGTGGCACATCGATTTTGGTTAAAATCTGCTGGATGATCTCAGCTTCGGACAAGCCTTCAATTTCATATTCCGGGCGCAGGATGATCCGGTGCTCCAGGGCCGGGACAGCCATCTGCTTGATATCATCCGGAGTGACAAAATCCCTGTCCCGGATGGCGGCAAGGGCTCGGCTTGAAAGAATCAAAGCCTGTGTGCCCCTTGGACCTGCGCCTGTCATCACTGCCTCATGGATTCGTGTGCTCCTGACCAGATCAACGCAGTATCGTATTAATTCTTCTTTAATCAGTATCTGTTCCAGCGTTTTCCGGCACTCCACCAGGGAGAGTGTATCCAATACTTTTTCAAGGTTTCCGCTATTAAGCGTCTGTTCAGGTGAGTCGCTTCCCAGCAGTCTTCGGGCCAGCTCCACCTCCTGTTCCAGGTCTGGCACCGACATGGTGATTTTAAGCAGGAACCGGTCTTTCTGTGCTTCCGGAAGCGGATAGGTGCCTTCATGTTCAATGGGATTTTGTGTGGCAAAGACTGTAAAATTTTCAGACAGGGAAAAGGTTTCCCTGTCAATGGTCACATTTTTTTCCTGCATGGCCTGCAGAAGCGCGGATTGTGTTTTAGCCGGCGCCCGGTTGATTTCATCGGCCAGCAGAAAGGTGGTGAAGATCGGTCCTTTTACCAGGGAAAAATCATTGGTCTTCAGATTGAACACATTGGTACCTGTGATATCGGCCGGCATCAGATCCGGCGTGAATTGAATCCTTGAAAAATCACAGCCCATGATTGCTGCCAGGGTCCTGACCAGCAAGGTTTTGCCAATACCGGGGACACCTTCCACAAGGGCATGATGACCGGTGAATATGGCGATCAATGCCATGTCCACCACGTGGTCCTGGCCGATAATGACCTTGGAGACTTCCTGTCTGGTCCTGGATAAAATTTCCTTTAATCGTGTGGTGTCTGTCGTCATCTTTTTTCCTCTTGTGATAGAATCCTGCATATGCGTTTATACTCATCAACCGGATCGGTTTTTCTTTTTATTCGATTTGGAATGGCATGTATTTTTTCATACAATTTAACATATTTTTTTGAGGCAATGTTGTCTTTGACAAATGCAGCTTTCCAGGCAAATTTGCATTGGTTTATCAGGTCGGTTCCGACAATGTGATGCGTCAGAAGGTTGGACAGGCCGGACATATTATCTTTGGGTTTTATCTGTTCATTGCTGTCGGAAAGAAAGTCATGGTCTTCATTGTGGAATCCGGGCGGAATCAGACAGGACGTACGCTTCCAGATGAATAGAACAATGAGGACAACAAAAATGGCCAAGGGGCCGTATAAGTTGTATTTTCGTATTAAAGTGGCAATGGTCAACCGTTTTTGTATGCCGAAATGGAATTCGTCAAACATCATGACCGGTCCGGTGGAGCACAACCAGGAAAGAAGCTGACGATCTGTGTTGTTTTTCAAGGATTCGTTACTGAAAATATAGGAATCAGCAGCCAGGACGATACTGCCTCGGCCCCATTTTTTTTCTATCATTACGGGTTTGTTTTCTGCTGTAAGTATGATCTTCCAGTCTTCATCAATGGATTTAAACCACAGTCCAAGGGGCCATGATAAGGGGGTTACAGAAAAATTCCCGCTCACTGCCCGGACTGATAACAGCTTGTTATGAGATCTTTCTTTCTTTTCTGCATGTACACTGACCCCTATGGTTTTAAAAAAATCCATGGATTCAGCATCCTCATCAATTGTTTCTTTCTTGGTTTTATCCTGTCCCTTTTTTAGTTTGTCTTGTTTTTCTGAAGGCCGGGCCACCTCTTTTAAACTGACCGGTCGGAGTGAAATGACCATGCGGGTGCCTGATGTCATCAGATGATCAATCAGTTCATATTCCTTTTTGGAAACCCAATGCCTTTTGTTAAACGGGATTCCCAGGAAAAAAAGGGTGATATCTTCCGGGGATTTCAATCGATCCACAGGATAATAATTACGGACAGTACTGACGGATTCCAGATGATCAAGGGACTCAAACAGGGCGCTTG
>JBNKNP010000431.1:0-3873 GCA_050293905.1 Desulfobacteraceae bacterium
GGCTGTTTAAGCGTCATCCTGAGGATTGTCTTTTTATCCTTTGGATGACGCTCTTAATATAGCAATCCCCATGCCATTTGTTTAACCTCCTGGAATATATGATATAACTGATTTTGGATGGATTTTCCCATACCGGCATGGTTACAATTGGATCATTCCGGGTTACAATTCTTGCACCTTTAAAGTTCTGTCTTTATAATAAAAACCATGAATGCTTTTACTCCAGGCTATTTACAGCTTAAACAAACCGGTATTTTAAAGCAGCGGGCCGGGCAGGCCGCCGCCATCCTCAAAAACTGCACCCTGTGTCCCCGGAAATGCAGCGTGGACCGGACCAGGGGGGAGACCGGCATTTGCAGTACAGGTGAAGATGCTGTTATAGCAAGTTTTGCTCCGCATTTTGGCGAAGAACCCCCTCTTGTCGGCACGAATGGGTCCGGAACCATATTTTTCAGCCATTGCAATTTAAACTGCTGCTTCTGCCAGAATTTTGAAATCTCCTGCAAGGGCGAAGGACTTGCTGCCAGTACAGGCCAGGTCGCCTCTATCATGCTGGAGCTGAAAAAAAAGGGGTGTCACAATATTAATCTGGTGACACCCTCCCACGTTGTTCCCCAGATTTTGCTGGCCCTGGATATTGCCGCCGGTCACGGCCTGGATCTGCCCCTGGTTTACAACACATCCGGCTATGACAGTGTAAAGACGCTTGAACTGCTGGATGGTATTGTAGATATTTATATGCCGGATATAAAATTTTTTAATTCAAAAATTGCTGCAAGCGCCTGCCGGGCGCCGGATTATCCAATGGTTGTCAAACAGGCGGTAAAACAAATGCATCATCAGGTTGGGGATTTGCATATAAATGATAAGGGGATTGCAGTCCGAGGTCTGCTGGTCCGGCACCTGGTCCTGCCGGAAAGTCTGGCCGGAACAGATTCGGTCATGAAATTTATCAGCCAGGAAATCTCTTCTCATACCCATGTCAATGTCATGTCCCAGTATCGTCCCATGGGAGAAGCAACAAAAATAAAACAACTTTCAAGACAGGTCACCCCCGATGAATACAAAGAGGCTCTTAAAATAGCCCGGTCTTACGGGTTGAATATCATTTCATAGGTCGTAAACCGGCCAAACCGCCTGAAACGATTTTTTCAGGACAATGTTTTGCTGAACCGGGCCCAGGCAAGGCTGATAAATGAAACAGCAAGCATTGTCTGGGCAGCGATGGCCGGCCACAGAACCTTTACGCCCACTCCTTTCATGACAATGCCTCTTAAAATTTCAAGATACCACCGCATGGGATTTAAACACGTGGCATACTGAACCATGTCCGGCATGTTTTTAATGGGAAACATGAATCCGGACAGCATGACGCAGGGCATTAAAATTAAAAAGCTTGTGAGCATGGCCTGCTGCTGGGTGGCTGCGCCGGCACTGATGATCAGAGCAATGCCAATGTTGCCGAACAGATAAAGCCCTGAAAGCAGGTAGAACAGGGCAAGATTTCCTTTGACATGGATATCAAACACTGCAAAAGCCACACAGAGCATAATGGTCATGGAGAAATAGCCGGTAATGATGTACGGAATGGTTTTGCCCAGGATAAATTCAATTTTCCGGATCGGGGTGACCATGACCTGTTCAATGGTGCCGATTTCTTTTTCTTTGACAATGCCGATGCTGGTCAGCAGCAGACTGAAAATAAAGAGCATGACTGCGATCAGTGAAGGAACATAATAGTATTTGCTCTCCTGGTTTTCATTAAACCAGGCCCGTTCCACCATATTCACCCGGGCCTGTAAAAAGGGCATTCCATTCTGCTTAATTCTTTGAGCAAGTTTTTTATCTGAATATTTTTGTATTATCCTTGAAGCATAGCCTCTGATAATGGATGTGGTATTGGAATCTGACCCGTCAGACAGAATTTGAACTCTGGCGGTTGATCCGTTTAATATGGTTTTTTCAAATTCAGAGGGGATATGAATCACCGCCCTGACCAGGCCCTTGTCAAGCAGGTCGTCTGCCGCTTTCTGCGCATGGATTACTTTGATAATCTGAAAATGCCTGCTGGATGTAAAATTGCTGATCAACTCGCGGGATAACATGGTTTTGTCCATGTCCAGCAGTGCGGTGCGGATATCCGTGACATCGGTTGTCAGGGCAAATGCCATGACCACAAGCTGGATGACAGGCATGCCGAAAATAACGGCCCGCATCCGCGGGTCCCGCAGTATCTGTAAAAATTCTTTGATCAGCATCTGTTTTAAGCGATGAATCATGGCAGTTCTACTCCAGTTTGAATTTGAATTTTTTATTGGCCAGCAGGATCATGATTCCAGCGTACAGACAGAGAAGGATAGCATCCAGCCAGAGGATTTCAAGACCGATGCCTTTGAGGTAAATTCCTCTTAATATAGCAATAAAATAACGGGCCGGAACAATATAGGTGATGCACTGGATCGGCAGGGGCATGTTTTCTATGGCAAAGACAAAACCGCTTAAAATCAGTGTGGGCAGATACCCGGAAACAATGGCAATCTGGTTGGCCAGGACCTGGGATTTTAATACAATACTTAAAAACATTCCCCAGAACAGGGCGCCGGTCAGAAAAACTGCTGCCATGGCAAAGAGCAGGGCGGCATTTCCCGCAATGGGAACATGAAAGAGCCATTTCCCCATGAGCACGGCCAGGGATACGTCGGTCATGCCGATGACAAAATAGGGAAGGACCTTGCCGAATATTAATTCAGACCCGGTCAGCGGTGTGCTGATCAACTGCTCCATGGTTCCGGTTTCCCATTCCCTGGCAATGGTGACACTGGTGAGCATGGCGGCAATGACCACCATGACAATGGCAATGATCCCGGGAATGATGACATTCTGACTGCGTAAATCCTGATTATACCAGGACCGGAAAACCATTTCCACGGGTTGTTTCAGATGGTTACGGCCGGATGCCTGCATTCTTTTAACAGTCACCCGGGATGAATAGATCAGGCTCAGAGCTGAGGCATACCCCATGGCCAGGCGGGAGGTGTTGGCGTCACTGCCGTCGCCGATCACCTGGATCTGGGTGGTTTTTCCAGCACGGATTTTCTTTGCAAAATCCGACGGAATAACAACGGCAACAATGGCATTCCCGCGTTCAAGAGCCAGTTGCAGGGCATTATAAGAATCATGATGTCCTGCGATATAAAAATAGGGAGAGCCGTCAAATAGACTCAACAACTCACGGCTTTCAACTGAGCGGGACTGATCCCGGACCACGATGGGGACATTGCGCAGATCAAGGGTCAATGCATAGCCGAACAGCATGATCAAAATTACCGGAATGGCCAGAGACAGATACAGGCTGCGCCAGTCCCTGAGAATGTGAAGCGATTCTTTTTTGGCCACCGCCATCAGCCGCTGAAGTTTCACGGCAGGATTCCCACAGGGGGTTCAGTTTGTGCAGCCCGGTCATCTTCTTCTATCAGGGAAATAAAGACATCTGCCATGCCCGGCAGGGTGTGCTCGATTTCAGACCGGGTCATGTGACGGGTTTTCAGTTCCATGGGGGTGCCCATGGCAATCATCCGGCCTTTGTAAATCAATGCAATCCGGTCACAGTATTCGGCTTCTTCCATATAATGAGTGGTGACAAATATGGTGACGCCCTGGTCTGCCATGCTGTAAATAAGATCCCAGAAGCGCCGACGGCTTAATGGGTCAACTCCTGAAGTGGGTTCATCCAGAAAAAGGATAGGGGGTTCATGGAGAATAGCGCAGGCAAGGGCAAGGCGCTGTTTCCATCCGGCGCTGAGTATCCGGGTTAAGGATTTCTCATGGCCTGACAGCCCGGCCATATCAACCGCCCACGCTTTTCGCTGTTTC
>JBNKNP010000432.1:0-13100 GCA_050293905.1 Desulfobacteraceae bacterium
AAGCAGATATCGGCTGGAACGACGGCTTAATTTTCTTGCATAAACCTGTGACCGCGTCTACTATACAGGTTTTTAAGGGTCTTTTTACCCGGGAGTTTTCGTACAAGCCAAGAAACATCATAATATATACAAAGAAGATCAATGAAACATTGCGTTAAAATAAAACATGAAAACCCGTGCCATACCATTTGGAAGAAAGGGTCTGGTAACGAGGTTGAAGCTTATGAAAAAATCAGCCGTAACTTTTTTAACAGATACGGCAGTAAAAAATTACTGGGAGATTGGTTTTCAGTCGTGTTTGAACACGGTTTGCCGGAACAAAAAGAACAAGCAGACCCGTCGGACCGGTTTGACCGGGTGTTGGCATTTTGCGGTTATAAAAATGATCCGTCCGGATTTTTTGACCATGTATTTAATCAGATGTTTAATCCGGATCAAAAACAGGTCATTGTCAATGGCCTTAATCTCCCTGTTCTGTATTTATATGAATTGTTGTCGGTTTGTTTTCCTGCAGATTCTGTTTATCAGATCAAAACTGTAAATCAACTTGAAAAGACCGCTTATATCCGGGTGAAGGATAATAATAAGCTCCAGCAGGTGATGGATTTGTTTCCCGTACGGCTTTCAAATCATGTCATTGCCCAGTCCATGGTTTCAGATGGGGTTGCCGGCCAGTATCTGCCGTTTGAACAGGAACTGGATGATACCGGTCATGATATTACTTTTGACGGCCATTTTAAAAACGGACTGCTGGAGCAGATGTATCAGAACAGGGTGGTGTTTCTTCTGGATATGCATTGCCCGGTGTATTGCAGGTTTTGTTTTCGAAAACATAAAAGCGATCGGAAAAATGAGTTGGTCACCGGAAAAGATATCTGCGCTGCCGTGGATCACGTTGAAGCGCACTCTGATATCAAAGAGATATTGATCACTGGTGGAGAACCGCTGATTAACAGGCCGCATCTTGAACAAGCGGTTGATGCGCTGATGAAAATCGATCATGTGAAAACCATCCGTATTGCCACCCGGTCTATTGCCTATTATCCGGCTCTTTTTTTAGAGAACAGCCGGAGCCGGTCTTATTTGAAATATCTTATCCAAAAGAATAAAGAATGTCTGGCAGAAAACAAAAGAATTGAGATCGGGATACACCTGGTTCACCCGGATGAAATTTCCATTCAAACCCTTGATATCATCTCAAGCCTTGTGAAAAACGGCATTCAGGTCTACCTTCAAACCCCTTTTTTAAAGGGATTGAACACAAAAGGAAAGACACTGGCCCGCCTGTTTGTACTTTTAAGACAGGCCGGGGTTAAAATTTACTATATTTTTGCGCCGTGCAGTCCGATTCACGGGACAAAAGAATACTGGGCACCCATATCCCAGGCATTTGAGGCAGCAAGATACATGCGGCAAACTGTGTCTGACCGGTGCATGCCGAAACTGTGTACAGCAACGCCGCTGGGCAAAATCGAATGGCAGTCAAGCGGGTGGGCTGTTGAAAAAGATGCAGCAGACCAGAGATATACCTGGATCAGAACGCCCTATACAAAGGCGTATTTTGAACAATTTTTATCCGGGCCAGGCTCCGGTCTTGATCAGATGCCTGCGTTTCGTGTCAATCCCGAAGGAACGCTTGATGCCCGCTTCAGGGTGGATATGGGCGAGGAATGTTTATATGTCGGCAACCGGCCTGAAGATAAGCGGATTTTAGAAAAAATTGAACCGGAAATTCTTCAAAAAAGAAAAAACTGGGTTGAATCCTGGTTTAAGGACGTCTGTTTTTCAAGACAGGCTATTGAGGCCGCAGAATCGAAATATATTTCACGGTTTCATCGTACCTGTGTGGAGCTGGATATTAATGCAGATCCTGCAGCATTGAGATATATTGAACAGCATGGTGAGATCACGGATGTTGTACTTTGCTGTCCATCGGAACGTATTGGTTCGTTTGACAAAATTAACGCTTTGGTAATGCAGTTAAAACAGATGGATCATATCATCTGTGTCAGGCTTTGTTTTAAAGCACTGTCCCTCCACCCGGATATATTTAATGATAGATGGCTGGAAAAAATGGCGGCATGGTCTGATTTTTCCATTGGTAATCCGTTCAGAATAGAGGTTGAAACCTGGGTGATGCTGCCGGAAAAAATAGCTCCCGGTCTTGGACAGGTGGCCCGGAACCTGACTCAAAGCGGAATAAATATTTATGCAAATTCCGTTTTGATGGGAAATTTGAACGACCAGCCCGGAATAATGGTGAATCTGGCCCATAAACTCAGGGATGCTCAAATTGAATTTCATCATCTTTATGTGTCAGGCACAGCGTTTCAACGCGAATTTGAAAAAAAGTTCAAAACCTGCCGGGTTGATGATCAAAGTGTTCTTGATATCGCGTCCAGGATCCGGACAGATTGTTCCGGTCGCGAGATACCGCTGTATATCATTCAGACGGAAACAGGAGAAAGGGATTATGATTTCAGCGGCCGGAAAATTTTTGATTAAAGGATATGCCAACCAGGAAAGTTAAATATAGTTATGGTGATTATATTTAGCCTATGATTATATTTCATCAACACCCCCCTTCTTTCTTTATTAGGGCTGAAATACCCTATGAACAGGGAGTCTGATCAATATATAAAATTTTATAAAAACACAGGCTCTCCTGGCACAATTCATGAAGTAACCATTCTGTACAGACAAAAAATGTCAGATTAGTGGCTGAAAAATGTCACTTTTACAAAACGAAACCAGAGAGGAGAAATTTAATATGGCCGCTTTATTCAAACAAGAATCAGATATTATCACTATTAAATGCCCCCTGTGCCACTCTTGCAAGTCTATAAAAAAATCAGAAATAAAAAAGGATAAAACAAGAAAGGCCGTTGTCTTCAAATGTACCTGCGGGAGTCGTTTCCACAAGCGGATTATTCGAAAGAATCTAAAAGAAATTGATATCATTGCCGCTATCGCCAGAGTTGATATTGAAACACTCTGGTATAAAATAAAGCAGGTCTTTTTCTTTTTCGGCGGTCCCTATGACCCTGAAAAAATCCGTCTTGCATAGTGTGACAACACAAGACAAAATACCGGGAGAAGCCTGCCATCTTCATTTAGGATGACAGGCTTCTCCTTTTCAAGTCTATCCCCCTCTTCTTTCTTGTCTTACGTTTTTTTTAAATTTCCGCATAAAAAAATCAATTTTAAATAGCCCGGGGTTTAATTTATATCTGGAATTGATGATCCGTGTATCACGTGGTATGTAGTATTAATATGTGAATTTATACCGGGTATCAATAATCTAAAAAGAGAACACACGTTTGATTAACGAAAAAGCAATTTTTTGTTTGCGAAATGGGTTGGGCGGATTGGGGAATGTCTCTGCTCAGCTGAACGATGAACTGGAAAATTTAACAAAAACAAAGACCGCCCGGAATCAAGCTGCCGAAAAAATAAAGGATTTCAATGACTATGAATTAAGTGTGAACGGCCAGATGGTGTGCTGGTATCAATTAAAAGACAACATTAATGGTGTACCCGAAGATGGAATGATATGGGCCCGGAAACGGGACGGTCAGCTTGAAATTTTTATCAGCAAAAATTTAATCGATCTTTTTAATTATAATTATCAGGAGAATGAGGAAAGAAAAAATTTTCTGCAGAGAACAGCATGGCATGAAGACGATGAATTAATTCTCCTGTCCAAGGGAATGAGCCCGAAAGAAGCACATTTCCGGACCGACGGTGCGATCCCGCTGTCCCCTGTCTGGCTGGCCAACAGACAGAAAGAACCCAAAACCTTTCTTGAAAAAACAAAGCGTTTGAAAGCCTTTGTAAAAAAACCGGAACTGGTTAGAACATCCTATAACAATGCCATTAAAGAGCAGGAAGAGATTGATGAATTCACGTTGTGGCTGACCACACACAGTGGTATTACCGTATGCAGGAAACAGGATGCCGGGTATCGAGAATTTTTGATGAATGCTTTTTGCTGGTTTTTCGATTGTTATTTCATCTCCCGGCATCTCTATGACAAACCGCATATTTTACCGCCTGTTACGTTCAGGGATACCAATTTATATTTTGTTTTTATCGATGGGATAAAAGGCATTCAACGTTATCTTGGCGGCGGTTTCATGACAATTGCGGTTGAACTGCCGGCTGAATATAAAAAGGTGATATCTGTTTTTGCCGAGGCCGGGATTGACCTTGCAAAGGAAGGCGGGGGATACAGGAATGTTATTTATCCGGCAGAAGAAGCGCGATATCTGAGACTGCTCAATAAAGTCGGGACGGTGAAGATCATCAACTATATGGAATCAAATGCCGCTGTTGATCCGGAAAGATTAAACCGATATTTTTTAATTCATACGGCTGATATTAAAAAACATATAGGTGAAAAAGCATATGAGTTGATGAAAAAAATCCGTTTTATGCTTGAGGAAGATTATCTGGATTGGGATAGAAAAGAGTTATTCAGCCGGAAGTTTATGAATTATGTTTCAAACTGGCTGATCAGCCGGATTAAGGAGTTTGAGGCAAATAAGTCCTGGCAGGTGAGCGTTATCAGAAAGGCTGAAATAATCGTCGCCCAGGAAGATAAAGACCTTCAAGAAGAGGATTTCAAAGAGGATGAAGCAGAAGATGTAAAAACAAAAGCAGATGAACGTGAAGAAGCTGTACAGCAAAAAGTAATAAAAAAAGCCGTTCTCAGAAATGGAAAACGGGCATGGGCAGAGGTAAGAAAAGCGTTGAATATGCCAGGGCTGATGAGAGGGCAGAACCCGAATGAATTATTAAAAAGGACATTGACTGTATCAGAAGAACAAGCGTTGATTAAACTGTATCAGAAGTTTAACAATGGACTGGCTCTGGAGGTATTGATTATTGAATCCAGAAGCCGCCTGAGAAATTATGTCAATTCAATAGCCCGGTATCGATCACATTTTCAAAAGCATCTGAACGATTTATTTGGCGTGGCAGAAGAAATTATGCTTAAAAACGCGGATGAATATAACCCTGAATATCATGTTAAATTCATTTCATTTGTCAAAGCCAAAGGGGATGTTAAAGGAGAGTTGATTAAATATGTTATTGCCCAGGGTCAGATCACCCAGCATTATGTTTATGCCCTAAAAGCCATACAGGAAGCAGAGCATCTGTTTAACCTGGAAAACGGATACTATCCAAAATCCTATGAAGAACTGCTCTCATTTGATCCGGGGTTTGCTGAACGGACAAAGATAACTGAAAATACGTATAGAAATGCGATTCTCTTACGATCAAATAAATCTGTATCCTTGACGGAACAATACAGTGACGGCAGTGAAGACAAGCGGATGTGGCAGGATTTTATTGAAGATAAAAAGGATAAATCATATACACGGATAGAACTGCATGAGTTGTTTGTTATTGCGTTTAACCTGCTTTATAACCATGAAGATTTAAAAAGAAGCCTGAATAAAGACAGGGATTATGAATTTGTCTGCCTGCACAATGGGTTCGACCCTCAGACAGGCATGATTTATAAGCCGGCAAACCTGGCGGCAATCGGCCGGGAACGCGGTCTTTCCCGGGAAAGGCCAAGACAGATTGCTTCAAAATACACACAGACATTAAAGGGAATTCTGCTTGGCCTCTTAGATGTAACAAAAGCGGTACCGGAATAAAAAATCCGTATTATTCTGTTTTTGAATAAATGGTATAATAGGTGACCGGGACCACCACCAGAGTGAAAAGCGTGGAGGCGGACAATCCGAAAATCAGTGCCCAGGCAAGCCCTGAAAAAACCGGGTCAAAGGTGATGGGAAACGCGCCGATGGCCGTGGTCATGGCGGTCAGCAGAATGGGTCTCATGCGGACCGTACCGCTTTTTAAGATGGCCTCTTTAAATGGCAGCCCATTGCTGACAGCTTCCTGGATAAATTCAATGAGCACCAGGGAATTTCGAATGACGATCCCTCCCAGGGCAATCATGCCGATCATGCTGGTTGCCGTGAAAAAAACAGGGTTGCCAAATCCGCCGACCCCATGGGTGAAAAGGTTTAAAATAAAAAACCCGGGCATGATCCCAAGGATGGTCAAAGGAATGGCCATCATGATCAAAACAGGCAGCAGATAAGAGCCTGTATGAACCACAAGAATAAAGTAAATGCCTAAAAGAGCGGCGGCAAAGGCAAGCCCCATGTCCCTGAAGACCCGGAGGGTAATTTTCCATTCTCCTTCTCCGGCCCACTGGACACGGATTCCAGAAGGAACAGGGTCTTTTTTCAGTCTTTTCATCATGTCCAGTACAGCTTCTCCCGGTGCCCTGCCCGCCATTTCTCCGATAACATAGACAACTGTTTCAAGGTTTTTATGATAGATGGGCGGATCATTGGTTGTCTCAAGGGGGCGGACCAGCTCTGCCAGGGGAATCATTTTATTGGTTGATGACCGGATGGGAATCTGCAAGATGGATACCCTGTCTGACCGCTTGTCCCGGGGCAGAATCACTTTGATCCATAACGGCTGGCGTTCGTGTTCAAGGTGGAGGGTCGCCGGAGTGATGCCGTGAATGCCGCTTTTCAGGGCATCAAGGATGGTTTTTGTATCAATTCCGTGGAGGGCTGCTTTTTCCCTGTCAACCATGAAATCCATCCGCTGGCTCACCTGGTCGGTCATGATTTTAACATCCGTAACAAAGGGCTCTTTTTCCATGGTGGTTTTTACATGGGCTGCGGCAGTCAGCAGATCCTGGTTTGTTTTATCCGCATCACCGTAGATTTCCGCCACCAGTGTTGATAGAACCGGCGGTCCTGGCGGGACTTCCACAAGCTGGATCTGTGCATGATGCAGCTTTGCGATGTTTTCCAGGTCTGATCGCAGGCGAAGCAGAATCGCATGGCTCTGTTGTTTTCTGTCGGATTTAGGGGCCAGGTTGACCCGGATATCTGCCAGGTGGCTGCTGCGGCGGATAAAATAATGGCGGACCATACCGTTAAAATCCATGGGCGATGCCATTCCCGTATAACAGACAATATTGGTTACTTCGTTAACAGAAGAAAGATAATCTTCAAAGGATTGAACCACCCGGTCTGTCTGTTCAAGGGATGTACCTTTGGGCATATCAATGATGACCTGAAATTCGTTTTTATTGTCAAAGGGGAGCAGTTTGAGCGGCACCAGCCTGAAAAAGCCCAGGGCGACACAGCCGGCCATCAGTGCAAGGATAAAAATGAGCAAAAAGATCCTGAATTTTTTTTTTTCAAGAAAAGGCATCAGGGCAGCCTCATACATCCGGGCGGTAAAAGAAGGGCTTCCTTTTTTTGCAACGGGTTCTTGTTTAACATTTTTCAGCAGGTGAAAGGAGACCCAGGGTACGATGGTCAATGCACAGACAGTAGAAAACGTGACGGTCAAAGGGACATTAACAGCCATGGGCGCCATATAGGGCCCCATCATTCCGGTGATGAAAAAAAGCGGCAGAAAACAGACAATAATGGCAACCGTGGACATGATCACCGGCGGCAGAACTTCCTGCACCGCATAAAGTGTGGCTTCAAACGGCTCGAGCACCTTGTTTTTTATATGGCGCTGGATATTGTCCACATTGGTAATCGGGTCGTCCACCACCAGTCCCAGGGAGAGAATCAAAGCAAACAGGGTCACCCGGTTGATGGTATAGCCAAACAGGGTATTTACAAAAAGAGCCAGGGAAAAAGAAATGGGAACGGCCAGGGCCACCACACAGGCCTCCCGCCATCCCAATGTCAGTGCCAGCAGCACAACCACACTGACAATGGCAAATCCCAGGGAAGAGAGCAGCTCATTGACCTTGGCCTGGGCTGTTTTTCCATAGTTCCGGGTTTCCTGTATATACATGCCGTCCGGAACCAGGGTTTTTTCAAGGTGTTTAACCTCGTTTAAGATATTTTGAGCAACAGCAACGGCATTGGCGCCCTTTTTTTTTGAAAACGCCAGGGTGACGCAGGGAAAAGACCGCCCGCTTAAAGGCGGCTGATATTGTTTCTTATAGAAATTGGAAAACCGGATCCGGGTATAGGTATCTGCCGTTTCAGGGCCGTCAATGATGGCGGCCACATCGTCAAGATAGACCGGCTTTGAATTCTGTTTTGCAATGACAAGCGCCTTTACCTCATCCACAGAGGATAAAAAAGAGGAGCTGGTAATGGTGATGCGGGTATTGTTTTTTGTTAAAGAACCGGCCCTGACAGAGACATCGGCAGCTTTGAGAGCGGTTTCTATCTCTTTTATTGAAACACCAAAGCCCTTCATCCGCAAGGGATCAAGTTCCACCCGTATTTCGCGGTTGCGGCCGCCGTAAATTTGCGATTGGGAAATATTGTCAAGCCGGGAGAGGCGGGCAACCATTTCTTCTCCCACCCGGGCCAGCTCATGATCACTGTATTGATCGGAATAGAGCGTGAGCGTTAAAATGGGAACATCGTCAATTTCAACCGGCTTGATCAGCCAGTTGCTGACAATGGAAGGCACCCGGTCCAGGTTCATCTGAATTTTGTTATGCAGTTTAACCAGGGAATCTTCCCGATCTTCACCCACAAGAAAGCGGACAGTCACAATGGCCTGTTCCATGGTGGACATGGAATAAACATATTCCACACCGTCAATTTCCCACAGCAGTTTTTCAAGCGGGGTGGCCACCAGGGCTTCAATCTCTTTTGAGCTGGCCCCGGGCGCGTTGACATAGATATCTGCCATGGGTACAACTATCTGGGGTTCTTCTTCCCTGGGCGTGATCATCAGACTGAAAGCCCCGAGGCAAAAGGCGGACAACACCATGATCAAAGAGAGCCTGGACCCCAAAAAAAGCCGGACAATTCGCGTTAAAAGCGGTGCTGGCGTTTCTGTCATGACAGATCAGTATCCTATGGTTTCATTTCCGGTGAGCCCGGATAAGACTTGTATTTTTTCTCCAAAGGATCTGCCGGTTTTGATGTAGACCGACTGCCAGGACTCCTTTGTTTTTACAAAGACCTGTTCAAGCTGGCCGATACGGTTTACGGCAGCTTTTTCAATCACCAGGACATCCTCTTTTCCAATGGAAATCAGCAGTCTGCCGAACATGCCCGGATAAAGCCCGGGGGTATCGGGTAAAGAGGCTTTAATCAGAAAGGTCCGGGTATCCGGATCCGCATATGGAAGGATTTCTTCCACACGGGAGAGAATTGTTTTATTAATGGTTTCAATTTTAACCGGATATTCCTGTTTTAACACCACATGGCGGATCAACCCTTCTCTGACATTGGCCTCTATGCGCAGGGCGCCGCTGGTCTGGATGATCAGCAGTGGTTTTCCCGGAACAGCCAGATCTCCGGGGTCTGCCATTCTTCTGGCAATAATGCCGTTGGCCGGGGAAGTGATTTTTGAATATCCTTCCGTAATTTCTGCCTCTTTGACGACTTCTTCTGCCTGGCGCACAAGCGCTTTTGACGCGTTTACCGCTTCCTGGGCATTTTCAAGCCGGGCTTTTGCCTGGAGAAAGCCGGATTTATCCTGTTCCAGTTTTTGAGAGGCCACAATATCGGCATCAAATAATTTTTGAGTCCGGCGGTATGCCGACTGGGCCTGATCAAGGTCTGCCCTGGCGGCATCCATGGATTTTTCAGCCTGTATCCATTGTTTTTTGGCAATGCTTAAGCCTTCTTGAGCCTGTTTGACCCGGGTATCCAGCTGGCGGGCATCCAGCTGGATTAGAATCTGATCCTTTTTTACGGCAGCTCCGGGAATGCAGAAAACATTTAATATTTTTGCACTGGTCTGGGATTCAATAACAGCCTCTGTTAAAGGCCGGATCGTTCCCATGGCTTCATAGGAAAGAGCCACAACCCTTTTTTCAACACGGCTGACGTGTTCAGGTTCCGCCCTGTCTGCCTTTTCCCGGGTGAACCCTGGGTCAATCGCACTGTTATCACAGGCAGAAAATGTTGAAAAAATCAAAAAGAAAAGTAAGAGGGAAAAGCGTTTTATCATGGCCGGACCCTATATTGATTTTTATTTTAGAGACTCGGTCTATTCTACGCCATGGGCAGATTCCGTCAACCCACGCTGTGGTATAATACAGGCCTTTTAGCGGTAATCTTTATAATTGATATTATATCGTGCCGCTTTATAGGAGAATTTTCGAACCGTAATCCCGATCAGTTTGGCTGCTTTATTGATATTGCCTTTGGTGTTTTTTAAAGAATCCATTAGAATTTCTTTTTCAAGGTGGGCCACAGAATCCTCAAGAGAGAGCGGAAGGGTTTTTGATTTTGTTCCGGTCTGGAGCGTGGGCGGCAGGTGGTAGCTGTGTATTGCGCCCTCATTGCAGAGAATAACGGCCCGTTCAATACAGTTTTCAAGCTCCCGCACATTTCCCGGCCAGTGATACTCCATCATCATGTCTATGGCCGGGGTGGTGATTCTTTTAATTTCTTTTCCATGCTCCCGTGTATATTTTTCAAGAAAGTGGTCAGCCAGAAGGATAATGTCTGTTTTTCTCATCCTCAGACTGGGGATATAAATGGGAAAAACATTGAGACGAAAGTAAAGATCATCCCTGAATTTACCCTGCTGAACCATTTCTTCAAGATTGGAATTTGTAGCAGCAACGATCCGGACATCGCTTTTAATGGGTTTGTATCCCCCCACACGTTCAAACTCTTTTTCCTGGAGAACCCGCAGCAGTTTGACCTGGGCTGACAGGGCCATGTTTCCAATCTCATCTAAAAAGATGGTTCCTTTATCCGCAACCTCAAATTTTCCTTTTTTCTGGTGAGAGGCACCGGTGAAAGCCCCTTTTTCGTGGCCGAACAATTCGCTTTCAATTAAATTGTCCGGTATGGCGGCACAATTGATTTTAATAAACGGTTTTTTGTTTCTTTCGCTGTTGTAATGGATGGAATTGGCCACCAGCTCTTTTCCCGTACCGCTTTCTCCCCTGATTAACACGGTGGCAGAGGAAGAAGACACCTGGGAGATCATCTGGAGGACCTCTCTCATTTTATTGGAATTTCCAATAATATTGGTGAAACTGTATCGGTTTTCCAGCTCTGACTTCAACCGGATATTTTCCGTTTTCAGCTGTTCTTTTTCCACCCGGATATTTTCAATATTAATGACATGGTGGGCAACCATTGCAGCCACAACAGAGAGAAGTTTCTCTCCTTTTTCCAGGGAGGTTTTTCCTTCAAAGGGCCGGTCGGCACTGATGGCACCGATAACCCGGTTGTCTTTTTTTTATGGGAACACAGATAAATGAATAATCCATCCCCTCGTTCTGGTTCCTGGAATCTGTTTTGTCAAGAAACAGCGGCTCTTCACTGATACGCGGCACCACGGCCGGTTCGCCTGTTTGAATGACGCGGCCGATAATCCCTTCCCCGGGCAGGTATTTGATATTCCGGGTTGTCTTTTCTGAAATCCCATGGGCCATTTCAATCCGGATTTCACCGGTTTCGGAATTGATCAGAAAGATGATTCCCCTAAGGAGGTTCAAAGATTCAGACAACACACTCAACACCTTGAACAGGGATTTTTTCATATCCATGTGTTTGTTCAGGGCTTCACTGATTTCATAGAGAAGCGATACTTCTTCAAAGGATTTCATTCCGGCGTTTCCATATGTCGATAAACAATAAACATTGTTTTTATTCTGTCATTTTTGCAATTAGTTATAATAACGGCGGATATTATTACATAAAATAAAAATTTTTAACATGGTTTAATGCATGGGCTGGGTAAAAAAATGATAATCTCATTCGATGCAGGAGGAGGAAAGTTGCGTCTGAGCTGATTTCGGTTCTTACAGGGTCTAAATTCCGTTTTGCTGAAGAAAAAAACTCGCTGTGCTCAAACCGTTTTTTCTTTTCAACGCTCCACTTCATTAAAACCCTGTACAGACCTGTAACCCAACGCTCAGTCCGCAACCTTCCTCCTTCCCTTCTGCAAAGAACCCGACAACTTGCCATCTTCCATTCACTAAGCCTTGAATTCAGCTTATTTTCCATGCTATGCATGACAATATCATGATAAATAAGCATTATTCCAACAAAGGTACGAAAAGTCTCATAGGAATGAACACTTTTTTGATATGCTCTCTCAATCTCGACAGGAATGAATAACAGGGAAAGTCTGGTGTATTTTGTCACCTCACAAATAGAGTCTGTTTTGAGAATAGTCCTCGCTGTCATTTGTCTCTGCCCCCCTGAGCCTTTCTTCTGATATCCCTGCCTGGAGCTCAGACAAAAAACATCCGCCAAAATACCATTAATCAGCCCATTCTCAATTGCCCCATAGCACAATCATATTTATTGAGACCTTATCGGACTTATGATAGATAGAACAGCTGATTTATGCGAAATAAATGACAACAAAGAGGAAAGGTAATTTTTACGATGTATAAAAGACTGGTAATTTTGATGTTTGTGAGTTTGTTTGCTGCAGGTTGTGGCGCACCAACGGTAAAGCTGGCAGAGAACAACAGATCTGCTCTGTCTTCGGTCTATTTGAATCCTGAAATGACAGTGGTAGAGGACATGTACTATATGGGGCCCGGCGCTTCCATTTTCGGGGCGATTGGTGCCGCAACCCAAATTAAGCCCAGTGAACGCATCCGGCAATTTGCAATTGAAAATGGTGTGCGGATTGAAAATCTTGTCAAGCAGGCCATGATCGATGAATTCAAAAGCAAAGGTCACAAGATATCGAGCAGTAAGGAACAGGCTTCTTCAATCCTTTATTTGGACATATACTGGTACGGTTTCAGTGTGCCGCACGGATTCAGCAGTGAACTGGTGCCCCTTGTCGGGGTAAGTGCACATCTTAAGGACAAATCCGGAGCGACTATTTGGTCAGGACGGGAAAACATTCAGGTCTTCGGGAATCCTGTGGAACCTTTGCCAGCAAAAGAAGTCGTTAATAACGCGGCTATGATTAAAGCATGTTGGAGGCAGGCAGCTGAAGCTGTAGCCAAAAAATTGACTGAAACTTTATAGGAATTACATGCCCCCCCTTGACCTGAAGGCAGGGGGGCTTGATCCGAATGGTCAATTAAAAAATATTTTGAGTTCTCTACCGGGAGAGAGAAAGGGAGGGGA
>JBNKNP010000433.1:0-2453 GCA_050293905.1 Desulfobacteraceae bacterium
GTCCGGCCTCTTTTAAAAACGGCAGTTCTTTTTTTACAAGAGACAAGACCTTTTTAGTTAGAAAACCATTGGTCGTGATGATAACGGATGTCAGTTTTGACAGGCCGCCCGCCTTTCTCAACCGGCAGATCCCGGAAAGAAG
This sequence comes from Desulfobacteraceae bacterium, assembly GCA_050293905.1. Classification (GTDB taxonomy): domain Bacteria; phylum Desulfobacterota; class Desulfobacteria; order Desulfobacterales; family Desulfobacteraceae; genus Desulfobacula. Next base: position 143 of record JBNKNP010000433.1, read on the forward strand.
GTCTTGAAAATCCGGCTTTAAAAAGGGTTCACCGCCGGTGATATCCAGTTCAATCAATTCTGAAAACAAATCACCGGAAAGCAGATCAAGCCATTGACCGGCATCAAGATCCGCAACCGTGTCCGGTATTTTCCAGATATTGCACATCACGCAACGGGCCACACATTTATGGGTAATTTCCATGCTCAAGGCCTGGGGACGGCCCGGCACCCCGCGGCTTTTAAGATAGGTGAACCGGAGTGCATTGGCAATCAACCGTCCTGCCATCTGCGGCAGATGAATGGACAATTCACTATGATTTCTCATATCAATCACCCGGTTTTTTTGAATGGAATCAGCCTGTCATGGGACAGGTAAAAAAAGAGAACCAGCCGCCAAAAGATAAAAAACCCTAAGCACTTTCCGAGCGGCTCTTTAGAGACTCAAATGCCCTTGCATTTTCGATGGCAATGGCGGCCTGATGTGAAAAAATGTTCAACAGCAGGGCATCCTCTTCAGTAAAACAAGCCTCGCCATTCTTATTGATCACCTCAAGAACGCCAATGAGTTTCCGTTTCGCTCTCATGGGGACACAGAGCAAAGATTTGGTCTCAGCTCCGGTCATCTCATCAATCTGGGAGTAAAACCGCGGATCTTTTCTGGCGTCATCCACCAGAACGTATTGCTGATTCTGGGCAACCCACCCGGCCACACCCACTCCCGGCGGAATCCGGATATCTTTAAGCTCATCCGCACTGGGCCCGGTGGGGACACTGAACACCAGTTCACCGGTTTTTTCATCCAACAGCATCAGGGTGCTGGCAATGGCATTGGTTACAATGTTTGCGTACTTCATGATCAAAGAAAGAACATCCACCAGGTTTACTGTGGAATTTATAAGAAAACCAATCTGAATAACAAGGGCTAATTTTTCACTGCTCAACAGTCGCATTTCTCTGATCTGCCTGTTCTGCATGGCAAGTATCGGGGAAAGCAAATCCTTTGTTATAAATCCTTTTTCCAGCAGAATCTGCCCGAGTTTGGGAACACCATTTTCTTTTTCCCTGGTTTTTGTCACCAATTCTGCCCGATTTATGCCTGTATCCGGATCAGACAGTTGATCCGATTCAATCTTCTTCTGGATGCGCAATGCTTCTTCAAGCTGTTCTTCTGTAATGATACCCAGACTTTTGAGATGATCACCCAAAAGATGTGAATTAATATTCATCATAGCGGCCCTTTTTTATATACAAAATATAAACAAACGATTGGTTTTGTTTTTATCTTCATTATCGGGTTTGGAAATAATCATGCAAACGATTCATTCCTTAACTGATTACGATACAACAAATACGAATCCAAAACAAATAGATTTTTAAGAATTCACGCAATCGTGCTAAAATATATTTATCGCTTTTCGTATTCCGCCCATGATATGATAAAAAATCATCTTCAAACCATATGACAGATGTATGTTTTAAGGTTGAATTATCGTTATGACAACCCTATTTTTAGATTTAAAGGACATGCCCATGGAACAGGAAACCACAGGAGAAAACTCTTTTTTATCAGAACTGTACGCTGCAACAAACGGGGATACCCAATCACAGGCCTCCATGTATGATATCGGCGACCGGCTCGGTCTTGAAAAAGACCTTGCCGGAGAAATAGCACAAACGCTGTGCATAAAAGGGTTTGCCGAACTCAAAACCCTGTCCGGCGGCATCGGCATTACCGTACAGGGCATGAAAGAACTCAATATGGCGCCCGGACCGGCTGACGGCCTGGCAGCGCTCACACTGGGCAACGGCCCGGTGCTGGATGACGACGCTCTTTCAACCGTAAATCATATGACGGATGAAATTAAAAAAACATTTGACACAGCCGGCCGCCCCTATCCGAAAATGGAAGAAATAATCATTGATATGAAAACCATTGAGGTCCAGCTGCTTTCTCCCCGGCCCAAAACAGACATTATCCGGGAAATTTTTCGATCCATTCACCTTGCTTTAAAAGACGGGGAAAACAACGAGCTGACAGCCAGGCTGGATGCCCTTATTTCGTCATAGGCCTTTGTTTTTAAACAGGCCCACTTCGACTAAATAGGCCGTGATCCGGGCTGAGATCTGCCGGGTCTTTTTTATATCACCCGGCACAATAATGATGGTGTCATCACCGGCCACAGTGCCGATAACCTGATCAAATCCATGGTCATCAATGACTTTTGCAACAGTGGGGGCGGTTCCCGGCCGGGTATGCACAACGATCATGCAGCCATTGTCCAGTATCTTATGGACCAGGGCACCGAATAACCCGGTCTCCTCCGGCTGTG
>JBNKNP010000434.1:0-9798 GCA_050293905.1 Desulfobacteraceae bacterium
AATCTGGTACTATCTGCTTTATGTGGCTTTTATTGTTTTCTTCTGTTTTTTCTATACAGCAGTACAGTTTAACCCGGATGATGTAGCTGAAAACATGAAAAAAAACGGTGGATATATTCCCGGCATCCGGCCTGGGAAACGGACCAGCGAATATGTTGACAGGGTATTGACACGGATTACGGTGGGTGGAGCACTTTATGTTTCCGCTGTATGTGTGCTGCCCACATTTTTAATGAGCAAGTTTAATATTCCCTTTTATTTTGGCGGCACGGCTTTGTTGATCGTCGTCGGGGTATCCATTGATACTATATCCCAGATTGAATCCCATTTGATATCCGGTAATTATGATGGGTTCTTAGGCCGCAGCGGCTCAAAACGAATTAAAGGCAGATCCTGATTTAAACAGGGAAAATTGATAAGGAGATTAATAAGACTATGGCAAAAGAAGAACCCATCAAAGTTGACGGGAAAGTACTTGAAACATTACCCAATGCCATGTTCAAAGTTGAGCTTGAGAATAAGCATGTTCTGCTTGCGCACATATCAGGCAAAATGAGAATGCATTTTATTAAAATCCTGCCGGGAGACAAGGTGACGGTTGAAATATCACCCTATGATCTGAGCCGGGGCAGAATCACTTATCGGTATAAATAAAATAGGTTAAGAACCAATACATTTAGGTTAGGACCAATACTATAAAGGTTAGGAGTAGATGGATGAAAGTTCGAGCATCTGTAAAAAAAATATGTAGAGATTGTAAAATTATAAAAAGACGTGGTGTCGTAAGAGTTATCTGTATTAATAAACGCCATAAACAGCGTCAGGGATAGGGGGATAGAAATTTGGCACGTATCGCAGGAGTTGATTTACCAAGAGATAAACATGCATGGATAGCTTTGACCTATATTTACGGAATTGGCAGCAGCCGGTCAAAACTGATACTTGAAAAAACAGGTATTGATCCTACTACAAAGGCAAACGACCTGACCGAAGAACAGGTCAATGAAATCAGAAAAGTTATTGATGCTGAATACAAAGTGGAAGGTGAACTGAGAAGTGAAGTTTCCATGAACATCAAACGGCTTATGGATCTTGGCTGTTACCGTGGTCTGCGTCATCGTAAAGGACTTCCCTGTCATGGTCAGAGAACCAGTACAAATGCCCGAACCAGAAAAGGTCCCAAACGGACTGCAGTTAAAAAGAAAAAGTAGGATAATTTAAAAAGGTATTATAAATTATGGCAAAAAAGTCAAAAAAAGCGATTACCAAAAAACGGGTAAGAAAGAATATATCCACAGGTATTGTGCATATTCAGTCTACTTTTAACAATACGATTGTCACAATTGCGGATGAAAACGGAAACACCGTCTCCTGGTCCAGCGGCGGTATGCAGGGATTTAAAGGATCCAGAAAAAGCACACCTTTTGCTGCCAAGCTGGTTGCAGAAGATGCCGGTGCAAAAGCAATGGAACAGGGAATGAAAAATATCGGTGTTTATGTTAAAGGCCCAGGGCCCGGCCGTGAATCGGCTCTAAGAGCATTGCATGCACTTGGATTTAATATTTCCATGATCAAGGATGTGACCCCGGTTCCCCATAATGGATGCCGTCCGCCAAAAAGAAGAAGAGTATAAGAATACTTGTTTGATAAAGGAGATTAACATTGTCACGTTATAGAGGTTCAGTTTGCCGGCAATGCAGACGAGAAAACATGAAGCTTTTTTTGAAAGGCGATCGATGCTTTTCAGATAAATGCAGTTTTGATAGAAGAGGATACCCACCCGGACAGCATGGACAAAGAAGAAGCAAATTGTCTGATTACGGGATCCAGCTACGGGAAAAACAAAAAGTCAGACGCTTGTATGGCATCAGTGAGAAACAATTCAGGATTTCCTTTAAAAAGGCAGACCGGAAAAAAGGGATCACCGGTACTAACCTGTTGAGTCTTCTGGAAACCCGTCTTGATAACACCGTTTTCAGAATGGGATTTGTCAGCTCAAGAAACCAGGGACGGCACTTTGTAAAACACAATCATTTCACTGTAAACGGGAAAAAAGTGAATATCCCGTCTTACCAGGTTAAAAAGGGTGATGTGATTGAACTCAAAGAGAAAAGCCAGAAGATTCAGGCAATTACTGATTCCCTGGACGCTATTGTCAGACGTGGTGTTCCCCAGTGGATTGAAATTAAAAAAGAAGAATTTAAAGGCGAAGTTGTCGGCGTTCCAATCCGTGAAGATATCACGCTTCCCATCCAGGAACAATTGATCGTAGAGCTTTATTCTAAATAGGCAGGATGTTGACAACACCTGCTAATTAATGATTCAGGAGATATAAATGTCATCTGAAAAACTTGCATATGTGAACTGGCGAGAGATGATCAAGCCGGAAAAGCTTGATGTTACAACAACTTCAACATATGGTAAATTTGTGTGTGAGCCCCTTGAAAGAGGATACGGCATCACCATTGGGAACTCTCTTCGTCGTATTATTCTTTCATCTATTTATGGTGCAGCCATTGTATCGGTTAAATTTGATGATACACTTCATGAATACAGTGTTATTTCTGATGTTCGGGAAGATGTTTCAGAAATCATTTTAAATCTGAAAGAATTAAAGCTCAAGGTTGAAAATACGGAAGATAAGATCGTAACACTCAGTGTTAAAGGTGAAACTGAAGTAACCGGGGCTGACATCGTGAGTCCGGACGGAAAAGTGGAGGTGCTGAATACTGAACAGCATATTGCCTCGGTTTCCGAAAACGGAGCCTTGAACATGACCATGGTTGTAAAAACCGGGAAGGGGTATGCGCTGGCATCGGCCAATAAAGATGAAGACGCCCCCATCGGTACCATCCCCATTGACAGTGTTTTCTCCCCGATAAAACGGGTGAAATACGTTGTGGGAACATCCAGAATCGGGCATAAGACAGACTATGACAAGCTTACCCTTGAAGTCTGGACCGACGGATCTGTCGCACCGGATGATGCAGTTGCATACGCTGCTAAGATTCTTAAAGAGCAAATGAATCCGTTTATCAATTTTGATGAGGACATGGAACCTGATCACATTGAAGAAAGCGGTGATGACGCAGATAGAAAATTCAACGAAAATATCTATCGATCCGTGGATGAACTAGAGTTATCCGTTAGAAGTTCAAATTGCCTTAAAAATGCACGAATTCATACGATTTACCAACTGGTTCAGAAAACAGATTCCGAGATGCTCAAGACAAAAAATTTCGGTCGGAAATCTTTAAATGAGATTAAGGAAGTGTTGACTTCCATGGACCTTTCACTGGGTATGGATCTGGAAGGCTTTGAACCACCGGAAGACGAGAACAATCAGGAAGGAGAATAACATTCCATGAAACATAGAAAATCAGTTTTAAAACTAAACAGGACCTCCAGCCATCGGAAAGCAATGTTCAGAAACATGGTCACTTCATTGTTCAAACATGATAAAATTAAGACCACTGAAGCCAAAGCAAAAGGATTAAGAAAAATTGCCGATAAAATGATCACTCTTGCCAAAAGAGGCGATCTGCATGCCAGAAGACAGGCACTTTCAGTTATCCGGGAAAAAGATATTGTTCATTCTCTTTTTGAGACTGTTTCTGAAAAATTTGATTCCCGTCAGGGCGGATATACACGGATCATAAAGCTCGGACCAAGAAAAGGGGATGTCGCACCCATGGTGCAGATTGAATTGATACTCGATTAATTTGATCCATCTTATCAAATAGCTTTTTGAAATTAAAAACGCCCTGGCTGAGCAATCTGCCAGGGCGTTTTATATTGCCGGTATGTTTTTTATTGATAGGTTAAAATAAGGGTTTATTTATTTTTTTTGGCATCATAAAGCCGTTTGTCAGCGGTTTTTAAGAGTTGGGATGACGTATCCATCCCTTTTTCAAACACAGATGAGAGACCATAGCTGAGTTTTACATGAAAACAGGTGTCGTTGGCTAAAAGCGGATGGCTTGCCAGCTCACGTTTTACCCTTAAAATATAGTTTTCGGCCTGACGCATATTGGTGGAGGGTAAAATGACAACAAATTCATCTCCGGCAAACCGCGCAACAACATCCGAATCTCTTTTCAGACGGTTCAGGCAGTCTGCTGTATGGCACAGCGCAAGGTCGCCGTTATCGTGACCAAAAGTGTCATTAATGGATTTAAAGTCGTCCAGATCCAGAAACAGAACAGTCAGATCAATGTGATACCGTTTGGATCGTAAAAATTCTCTCTGGAGGATTTTTTCCATTACTCCCCGGTTCAGCAAACCAGTCAACGGATCATGAAAGGCCAGAAATTTCAGCCGTTCATGTGCCGTCACATTGGACAGGCACAACGAAACTTTCAAAGCCAGCTGTTCGAGCAGAGAACTGTCTATCCCCGGGTCAAACCGTTCTGCATCACTGTCAGCCTGGTTAATGCTGCCGACTATTTCGCCGTCAAGGGTGATGGGCGCAATAGCAATAGAGCCTATATCATATTTTGATGCCTTTGGGATAATTACATCAAAGCGATCTAATTCTGTGTTTGCCAGCAAGGGCTTGAGCCGGTTCTGGGTAATATTTAAAAAGGTGTCCTTGGCTAAAAATGAAGTGGACGTACTGAGTAATTCCGAATTTTTAATATTTTGAAGATGCTGGGTAATATTGCTCTCTTTGATGATGGACAGCCACGTATAAGGAACATGAAATTTGGTGCTGATTTCTGAAAGGAGTTTTTCAATGAAGTCCTGGAAGTTTAAAATCGTTAGAATACTGATTTCAATTTCATGGAACCGCCTGGCAATGATTTCATTTTGTTTTAACCGCTCTAACAGTGATTTCGGAATCGGCATAAGTCCCGCTCAAAGCTTTTGGTTGAATGAAAGAGAACACATCATTACTATAATTTTAAACCAGGCAGGAATAATTGCAAGCAAATTTTTGTTATCAGCTCGTTTCAGTGTCTTGACATTCTCCCGGGTGTTGAATACAACAGGCTAATTCTACTTGTTTAAGAAAGGCATACTTATGGATGCGATATTTTCGCGCACTTTTTCTTTGATTCAGTTTGCGGCATTCGTTATTGTTGTTGCCGGAATAAAGGCGGCAGCGGTTCTGGTCGTTCCATTCCTTCTTGCAGCATTCCTGGCAATTATCTGCGCTCCGCCATTGTTCTGGATGAAAAGAAAAGGCGTCCCGAGCATGATGGGAATTCTTATCCTAATGGCAGGCGTTATCGGTATTCAGATGGTTCTGGTCACACTTGTATCCTCTTCTATCTCCGATTTTAACCAGAATATTGTGTTTTATCAGGGCCGGCTGAAAAGCCTCACCGCCGAAGGGCTGCACCTGCTTTCAGGTTACGGCATTGAACTTGAAACCGACAAATTGGCTGACCTGTTGAACCCAAGCCGGATTTTAGGTCTTGCGGCCAATACCCTAAACGGCCTGGGCGGGGTGTTGACCAACACTTTTTTTGTCTTTTTAACCTTTATTTTCATTCTTTCAGAAGCCTCGGGTTTTCCCAACAAACTAAAGGCTATTTTAGATGACCGGGACTCGGATCTTGAAAAATATTCGCAGATTACAACAGGTGTTAACCGATATCTGGGGATAAAAACGCTGACCAGTCTCGGAACCGGTATAATCATTGCGGCCTGGCTTGCATTTCAGGGCGTGGATTATCCGGTCATGTGGGGCGTGTTTGCATTTTTATTAAATTATATTCCGAATATCGGTTCAATCATTGCTGCGGTTCCGGCAGTCCTGCTTGCACTGGTCCAGTTGGGCCCTGCAGCAGCAGGTGTTGCGGCATTGGGCTTCTTAATCGTCAATACCCTTATCGGGTCTGTGGTTGAGCCCAAGGTTATGGGAGAAGGGACCGGCCTTTCCGCTCTGGTGGTCTTTTTGTCCCTGGCTTTCTGGGGGTGGGTTCTGGGTCCTGTGGGGATGCTGCTTTCCGTGCCGCTGACCATGGCCGTAAAAATTGCCTTGAGCGGGAGGAAATCCACAAAATGGTTTTCGATTTTACTGGGGTCGAATAAGGAAGCTTCGGAACTGATCCGATCAGATTGAAAAGACTAACGGACACTGCCGCGGATATTGAGCAGGATGACCCCTTGATTGAATTGAGGGCCGCCAATGGTCACGCTGGAATTGTTTTTCAGCAGAATCCGGGTCTGGAAAATTGACCGGTTTTCCTTTAAGATATTAATCTGGTATGAAATTCGCCGGCCATCGGCACCCAATGGTGTCAGGATCAGGGTCCTGCGGCCTGGCAGTCCCATCTGGCCTTTCTGGTTGAATTCAAGATTCATGGTCTTTGATGACACAAGTTTGTAGGAGGTGTACCGGAAGACCGATTCAAGTTCTGAAATAATGGGCGTTAATCCGGGGTCTACCTGATTGGAACTTTTTGATGCATGAATGACTTTCACCTCGGTGAGAACCGATGCCCCGGCTGCTGCAGATAAGATCAGCCAACAGAAGACAAGAACGGTCAGGGACGGTATATTTAAAAATTTGCTCATAGCGCCTCACTATTTTATCAGGTTTCAGAGAACCAGATAATGGTATGTTTTTCTTTCTCGGTTTCAATAATCATCACTGATGAAAGATCCGTATTAATGGATTTTACAATGGCACTGGGCCCTGCCGGTCCGGACAGAGGGACTTGAAAAGCCACCAGGCTGATCATTACTATGGCAACAATGGAGGCAAGTTTCAAGTAAATATTTTTGCCAAAAAACCCAAAGCTCCCTGCTTGTGAAACAATCATGTTTTGATCAAGCTTTTCAGTGTCAATGGCAGCCACCTGCCGGTCGGCATGATCTGAAAAAAGTTCTGACATGGTGTGGTACCGGTGAATCAGATCCTGGCAAAGCGGGCAGCTTTTTTCATGTTGAAAAATTTCCCGGTTCAGGTCAAAGGGCAGTTCATGGTCAACATATTGACTGATCTGCTCGGATGTATATTGTGTGCATTTTTTAGTCATTTGTCCTCCTTCCCCTTATGATTCCAGAGCATCTTTTAACAGGGTTCTGGCTGAATGGAGCCTTGAACTGACCGTTCCTTTTTTAATGTGGAGCATCCGGCCGATCTGCTCATAGGTCATGCCTTCAAATGTGCTGAGCACAAATACGATCCTGTTTTTTTCGGGCAGTTTTTTTATTGTATCCATTAATTTTTTTTCCATCTGTTTCTGGCGAACCATGGTTTCAGGATTCTGACTTTTTTTATTTTCTTTCAGCAGATGTATATCATTTTCCGATTCCAGGGGATTGTGGTGCCATTTAAATCTTCTTTTCCATTTGCGTTTCCAGTTCAGGCAATGATTGATGGTTATCTTTCGAAGCCAGGTGGAAAGTTTCGCATCCTGCCTGAAGGTTGCGATGTTTTTATGTACACTCATAAAGACATCCTGTACAACCTCCAGGCTTTCTTCCTGATCCAGCGTAATCGAGTATGCAATTTTCAACAAGCGGGGCTGATACTTTTTAACCAGCTCGTTAAACGCCCATTGCTGTCCTTTTTTCAGCCGGTCAATCAGATTCTGATCATCCGGCAGATTCTGATCATCAGGCGCTTTTTGATCAGGCGGATCATTTTTAGTTATTAATTCCAAATTGCCGTTTTATGCTTTCACAATGAATTAATGGGCAAATCTGCCTCTTCGTTTCTGTTTGACCCATACTTTTTCTTCTTTCCAATAGCCTTCGCAAACCAGGAACTTTTCATGCCGGCCGCTGACCCATCTGCCCCGATGGTCATAGTGCCCGGGGTTCCATTTTTTTTCGTATACCGGGTCTACCCAGATTTTTTCAATTTCCCAGTGGCCCCGGTAATCATGCCTTCTGGCAGAGCGATACCGGTGCTTGTTCCTGTATTCGTGGTGCTGATAGGGAGCCGGCCGGGAATATGAACCCTGGTATTGAGCCGGATGGTCCTTGTTGATGTTATGGATAAGTGCCGTGCCCAGAATGGCGACACCTGTTCCCAGAAGAAAACCTTCCATGGTTTTCCTGTCTGCCCGTGCAGGGATTGCGGAAAATACGATCACGATAAAAGCGGTTGTTATAAGTGCAATTGACTTTTTCATTTTTTTGTCCTTTCATGTTAGTATGAATAAAAACTGCTTTGCAAGCAATTTGCGCTTCTATTATCCTTTGACACCATCAAAATAAAAAAACTCAAAAATTTTTTTAAAAATATTTAAAAAGATGAAAAATTATTTTATGGCCTGGTTTAGTATTGTACCAAATGCTTGAAAAGCCTGTGTTAATAGTCGATAATTGAAATCACTAAAAAGATATGAGTTTAAATGAGGAAAAAATAACAAATGTCAGTATCCCCATTGAAAAATATTCCTGGATGTTTGGTTCTGCTGTGTTTAACTTGCAGCTGTTCACTGATGAATCCCCGTGCAAACACAACAGATGAATTTATCCTTTATCATGAATTGAAACAGCCTGTATGGTCTGATTTTCAAATCTGTTATCAACATGGCTGTAATAAAACAGCAGGGGTTAATCTGAGTGAAAATGAGTGGCGGCAGATTAAACAACATTTTATTCCTGCACCCAAAAATGCAGAATCTGAAAGAGACTGTATTGCTAAAGCCGTTCAGGCACTGGAAAATATGGTCGGCAGAAAAACCGGTATTGATTCAGACATGGGCGGAACTTTCCCCGGTCTTTTGGAATTAAAAGAAAACCAGATGGATTGTGAAGACGAAGCCGTGAATACCAATGTGTTTTTATATCTCATGGAGCAGGATAATTTGATCCGGTTTCATGAATTTTACGGGATTGCTCACAGAGGTTTTTTTGCCGGCGGCTGGCCGCACATGGCCTGCGCGATTGTTGATATTAAAACACAGGAAAAATTTGTGGTTGATTCCTGGTTCTCCGATCAGGGGATGCCTGTCCATGTTCTGCCGTACACCCTATGGAAAAGCGGATGGAAGCCGAATAATTGAACCTGTTATTGACAACATGCCCGGGTCTGTTTTATTATTAATTAAACATGTTTTCATGCTCAATTCAGGCCGAAAACGTTTTTTTATTCGCATCAGCTACTCTTGTTCACAGCTCAGGTTTCCAGGCAGAAAATGATCAAACGTTCTTTTTAATCTCGGATACACGGAGCCAGGCGTTCGTTATGTGTGCATTTTTTAAATCCACATCTATATGGGAAAGGAGCATATCATGACCAAATCTATCAACAAACTAATTGATGAGCAGATCAAGCGATGGGAGATGGCAAAAAAGGAAACTAAACCAATCCAGGAAACTGTTGATGTCATCACCATTTCAAGAGAATGCGGCAGTCTTGGTTTTGAAGTCGCTGAACTATTGAGCCGGCAGACCGGATTCACTCTGTTTGACCATGAAATTGTCGAGGCCATGGTTGAGCAATCCAAATCCAGCAGGGCATTAATGGAAACGTTGGATGAAAAAGCCATGAATGTGGTGGATGATGTTGTATCAAACTTTATCAATGAGCATCACCTGTGGCCGGATGAGTATTCAAAGCTGCTTTTTAAAATACTGACCACCATCGGAAAACACGGCAAAGCGATTATTCTAGGACGGGGTGCCAATTGTGTGCTGCGCGATCAAAAAGTTCTGAGGGTAAGAATTGTTGCACCCATGAAAATTCGCAGAAAAAATGTTCAGAACAACATGAATTTAAACCCGGATGATGCTAAAAAGCATGTCGTGAGTATGGATTCAAACAGGGCCGCCTTTGTCAAACGTTATTTTAACTGTGATGCCACAGACCCGGCAAATTATGATTTGATT
>JBNKNP010000435.1:0-4882 GCA_050293905.1 Desulfobacteraceae bacterium
ACACCCGCTTTATATTTCTGTATATAAAAATTCCATCTATCAGGATGCGTCAGTTCGATCGTTTTTTCAAGTTTTTTGATTTTGTATCCCTCAATTCCAAGATGGGTGCAAATATATTGGATAATTTCATCTCTTTTATCCGGAATAGGTTTAGGTTCTGGTTTTGCTTTGGGAGCGGGAACTGCAGCAGCAGGGGCAGGCTTGGCAGGTACTGGTGTTGACGGTGGCACCGCCTTTATAACAAGTGGTTCCACCTTTTTTTGGGGTTGTTCTGCAATGTTTAAATCCTTTACGAGAACTTCATTGTTATAGAGCACTGTTACAGTTTTAACCTCTTTTTCAACTGAAAAAAGCAATTTAAAATAGGGCCATTTAGGATACATGAGCATTAGATGTGTAAGCCCTCTTGTTTCCAGCGTCCAATTGGTATAATCCTTTTTTGATGCCATGCCTGTGCTCATTCCTACGCAATTTGTTTGAATCGCTTCTCCGTTCAATGTGTAATGTATTGAAAAATTTCGAATTGGAATTTTCATACCCATGGCAAATTTTTTATGGAACAATACGGCAACCCCAACCTTCCCTTTTCGAGGCCTGAAAGAGCTGTTATGTCCGTAGGCGTCGTCAATATTTTCAAACGAAACATAAGAACACTGACTGAGTTTAACCGCTATTGGAAAATTTTTCGAATCATACTTTTCCTGTGTTTTTTTATCCAGAATGCCGGTAATTTTAAGATTGTTATCCTTTTGAAATTGCTTAATCACGCGGGTCAGAGAATCACTGTTCATCCCGTCTATACTGTCGATTTCATAACCTAACCATTTGAATGCCTGTTGCGCTGATTTGATTTTTTCTTCCGAAATTTCATAGCATACGCTATTTTGAGCAGTCAAAATAAGGAACACAGACAGAACAAAACAATAAACCCTCTTTTTTTTCATTGTAAGCCTCGTTTTATTGGTCGGACGTGTTTAAGAATTAAAAATGGAATTTTCTATAGACATATTCATGATTCAAATGCAATCTTTTTTATTTTGATTCAGGAAAGAGAAAATTTTCTAAAAATTAAGAGATTTAATACTATTCTTGACATCATCCTGAATTTACCCCACCATACACCCAAAAATTTATTTTACCAAAAGTATATCTATTTGCGTTTGGAGGTTTCATGTCAAACCATATATCATTCATCATAAAACTGATTGCGATCGCCTGTATCTTTTTCTCCTGCTCGGAAAGCCCCTTATCTGACCAGGAAGACATTGTGCTGACCATCAATGATTTAAAAATGACCAGAAGTGAATTCAATGCCCAGTGCGAAGCAGATATGGAATATACTGAAAAATTCAAAAAGGATGAAAAGGTCAGGCGGGAAGCATTAAACGGCATTATTAGAAAAGAGCTGTTGATTCAGGAAGCCAAAAAAATGGCCCTGGACAGGGATGCCAAATTCATGGCCGCCATTGAACGGTACTGGGAAGCCACGTTGATCAAACAATTAATGGAGAAAAAAAACAGTGAAATCAAACTATCAACTACGGTGTCTGAAGAAGAAATCAGACAAAAATATGAGGAATACAAAGCAAAAAACGATGCAATGCCGCCATTGAACACAGTTAAAAAGGAAATCGCAGTTGAAATCCTTGAGGAAAAAACAGAGCAAAATCTTGAGAACTGGGTGGAGTCTTTGTATAAAAATGCCAGAATAAACATCCATGATCAGATATTTACAGAATAAAACGGAGAAAGCCCATGAAGGAAACTCATCGTGAATACAAAAGAAAAACCGTTTATATAAAAAAGGATTTTCAGTTTAAATTCATCCTTATATTCTGCCTGATTCTTCTTTCCGGAGTCATCCTTTCAACCGTTCTGCTGTTTGTTTTTTCCCAGGAAACACTGACCTCATCGTTTGAAAATTCCCGTTTGGTGATTAAAAATACAGGATTTGCCATTCTGCCGTCCATTATCCTGACCAATTTAATCACACTGGGAATTATCTGCATTGCTGCCATCATTGTTACTTTATTTATTTCACACAAGCTTGCCGGGCCCATGTTCCGGTTTGAAAAAGACCTGGACAAGATCAAGCAAGGAGACCTGAACGTCAATGTCTGTTTAAGAAAGAAGGATCAATTTTTTGAAATGGCAACAGCCTTAAACAATATGACCCAGGGAATTAATAAAAAGATATCAAAAGTAAACCAACGGCTTGATGAAACACTTCCCCTGCCCGATGAAACCGCAACCTGCAAACAATGTCAAAAGAAAATCCAGGAATTAAAAGATATTCTTTTAAAAGAATTCTCCTTATAACAGGCGAATAACGCCCATGCAGAAATGGATTTCAATACAATTGAGCGTATCCATCGGTTTGATGCTGATAGGGACCTGTTTTGATTTATGGGCCTCGGAAGAAAACACACCAAGGTTTGTACTGGAAACCCGGTATACTACCATCCAATATCCATCCGTCGAAACCCTGGAGTCTTTTCAAAAATCTGTTCATTTTGGAAATGGCTGGTGGGCATCCTCCAGTGAATTTGCCAGCTTCAGCGATGAGGAAAACCGTAAAATAACGGTCTTAAAAACCGATGCTGTTTTTAAACGGGTCCAGGAAATTCTGGACATGAGGAAACAATTTAAAAAGGTGACGATTTTATTATATGCCGATACAGCAGCGTTTGAGACGGCCTATCTGGAAATCTATAAGCATAAATGTCCGTTCAAAGCCTGGTACGAATATAAAACCAACACCATCAGCCTTAATGTCAATAACTGCAATGAGGGAATTTTTGCCCATGAAATCGCACACAGCATCATTGACAATTTTTTAAAGGTGCGTCCACCGAAAAATACAGCTGAAATTTTAGCACGGTATGTTGATTCCCATTTAAAATAATCACTGGCGGCGCATAGAAAAGCACCTATTTGCTGGTATGGGTAAAGACACCGTCCCAATTCTTTTCCGGGGGGCTTTCCATGAAAAACGCACACCTTTGATCATAGATTGAATACAGTTTTTTCTTTGGATAAGTTTGTTTCAGTGCTTCAAAATGACGTTTTGCATTTTCAAAGTCCTCTTCCTTGTAAAGCACCAGAGCTTTTTGGTAGTCTGACATTTCCCTTTGCCGGTCTGCCTGGATTTCATCCTGGGCCGGATAAACCGTAAAAATCCGGACAGGCTCATCTTTTCCTTTGACCCGGACCAGATCCAGCTCCTGGATGAGAAGATCAGGCGTCAATCCTTTGAGCATATTTTCGCTGATAATGATCTGGACTTTGTAATATTTGGTCAGACTTTCAAGACGCGAGGCCAGATTCACATTGTCCCCGATAATGGTGTAATCAAAAATATCATCTGAGCCCATGTTGCCAACCCGGCAAAGTCCTGAATGAAGACCGATGCCGATGGATAAGGTAATACCGAATTTTTCTTGAAAACCTTTATTCAGTTCCATTAATGTATCGGTCATCTGAAGGCCGGCTTTAATGGCCAGTTTTTCATGTCCCGGAACATCCACCGGAGCATTCCAGAAACTCATGACTGCATCTCCGATAAATTTGTCATGGGTGCCGTGATTGTTGATGATAATCTTTGTCACCGGTGTAAAATAATCATGCAGCAGTTCTGTGATCTGGGACGGATTTAATTGTTCTGAAATACTGGAAAAACCCCGGATATCTGAAAAAAGGATACTGATTTGTTTTTCTTCGCCTTCAAGGCTGAGTTTGTCCGGATTTTCAGCCAGCTGTTTGACCACAGCCTTGGATACATATTTGCTGAATGCGCTTTTAAAAAATTGTTTTTTCTTTTCAGAAAACCAGAATTTTTCCATATTTAAAATGGAGAAATTTAGTCCGAGGATCAGAAGCGGGAAAAACGGAGAAACCCATATATTGAGATGGTCAAGGGACCAAACTCCTCCATACCAGGCGCTCACGGCAAGTAAAAGTGTGATCGGCATTGTCAGCACGGCACTAGCCCGGCCGATCAAAACGGTTGTGATCAGACCCCATATAAGGATTAGAATAAATTCCAGGCCGGGA
Source organism: Desulfobacteraceae bacterium (assembly GCA_050293905.1). Lineage (GTDB taxonomy): Bacteria > Desulfobacterota > Desulfobacteria > Desulfobacterales > Desulfobacteraceae > Desulfobacula. Next base: position 4,054 of record JBNKNP010000435.1, read on the forward strand.
GTCCAGTCCGGCCGTTTGATAAAATCATTACTCAATATATTGTCAACCAGAGTTGCATGGACTTCCACACCAGGATAGACCTGGTCCAGGGGAGAGACCCGGATATCTTTTAATCCGGCTGCAGACGTTCCTAAAAAGATAATTTTATCCCTGAGCTTATCCGGAGCAATCTTGTCGTTTAAAACATCACCGGCACTGTAATATGGGAAGGTCCGGCCCGGTCCTCGGTAATTGATCAGCATGGATCCGTTGGCTTCCAGCGGGATGATGGTTTTTCCAATCCTTATGGATTCAATACCGCCGGTGGAGACTTTGATAATCGGGTCGGGGATTGTTCCCTTAAGTGCGGTCAGCAGGGTGGCTAAAGATAATTGCGGGTAAATTTTGCCCTTCCGGGCGATAACTAACGGGGTTCTCCGAAGAACACCGTCCCGGTCGGTCAGCGTGTTCATAAAACCTGAATTTCCGGATCCTTCAAGCAGCACAGGCAGTGGGGATATGATATGATCAGCCTGGAAAAGATATTGGTCTGCCGGTTTAGCTCCCGGACCTTTAATTTGCTGCACTTTAAAAACAGGCGGCATGTTCCGGATTTGGTCGTGGTAAGTTGTTGAGAAAATCCCGGAATATCCCAACACATAAGGTCCCATGGTTAAGACATTGGCCAGGACTTTATCATTATCCATCAAAGCCTGGGGCATGTCGGGAAAATTTATGTTTACATTTAAATCACGTTGCAGGGCATTTTTCATCACAATGGGAGATGTACCGTCGGGTTCGGCAAAAAGAATATCAAGTCCCACAGCCAGTGCACCTGCCATGTTTATTT
>JBNKNP010000436.1:0-2853 GCA_050293905.1 Desulfobacteraceae bacterium
CCAGACAGACAGCCTTGGACCGGCCGCCGGCATGCTTCAGGGAAACACCCAGATAATAACTCAAGGGACTGCCGCTGCCCACCCGGACGCCTTCTCCCTGTTTGACTATTCCATAATAAGAGGCACCAATACCGACTGCCAGCTCCGGCCTGTTGTTTTCAAGGACATTCAAGGGTTTTGATTCCGAGGTCTGGAACCATTTTTTAATGGCTGTTATAATTCGTTCCTGCACCAATGCCGGTTTCAGTGTCCCGCCATTGAATAAAATCAAATCCGGAATCGGTTCTTTAGAAAGATGCTTTTTTACATCCGGCCTGTGTCTTTCAAGAAAACTGATGATATGCCGGGTAACCGCTGCCTCGGTTTCAAACGGCAGTCCGAAGTCAGTGATTTCTTTATCTGAACTCATGCAGTTTAAATCATCCGGCTCAACATCCGGGAAAAACCGGTCAACCAGCAAGGTTTCCACTTCTTCCCGGTTTAAATCCGCGGCAAGCGTACCCGCGATCAGCGATCGCCCCTCTCCCTTAATCGTTATCCGGACAGATGAGTCTCCCTGATCAAGAATCCGTTCTTTTGCCTCACGGCATCGATGGGCCAATGTTTTCCATTTATCCGAGGTCAGTTTTTTCTTTGATTTAAATTTTGAAGCTACTTTTCTGGCCAAAGCCAGGTCAATATTATCGCCACCTAAAATCAAGTGGTCGCCAACCGCAATCCGCTCAAACCGCGGGGTGCCCTGGGAAGCTTTCAGGCTGATCAGGCTGAAGTCGGTTGTCCCGCCACCCACATCACACACCAGGATCAGGTCATCCGGATTCACAAAATTCTGCCAGTCGGTCTCATGGTTGATCAACCATGAATAAAAGGCTGCGAGCGGCTCTTCGATAAGGGTTACTGCCGTTTCAAAACCAGCCAGTTTGACTGCTTCCATGGTCAGTTCCCTTGCCTCCTCATTAAAAGAAGCCGGCACCGTGATGACGACATACTGATTCTCAAGAAACTTGTCTTCATCTTTCACAAAATGATTCCAGGCACTTTTGATATGAAGCAGATATTCAGCCGTTGCTGTGACCGGTGAAACTTTATCAAATCCTTCCGATCCCCAGGGCAGTATTTTGGCTTTCCGGTCTGCATCAGGGTTGCACAACCAGCTTTTTGCAGAGGAGACCAGCCTGGACGGCAGCTTGGACCCATGATCCCGGGCAAAACTGCCGGCAAAAAGATCTTCTCTTTTTTTCCACGGATGCTTTAGAACTTCCTTTGAAATATCATATTCGCCTGGTATATAAAGGAATGACGGCAGAACCGGTATTTTTGTAAACTCTCCATGCCCGGTCAACTGAGGAATATTAAAAACCTTCAGGTATTGCTTTTTTTCAACCGCTTTGTTTTCCTGCAAATCCTCTTTTAATGCTGCCATGTCTACATAGGACACAGCACAATTGGTTGTTCCTAAATCAATACCGATAACATATGGTTTAGCTTGAAATTCCAAAGTCACTCCTGAAAATAATAATCTTAATGAATCTCGACTTCAGCCGGCGTGATAATGGCGGAGTCCTGAATATCGGATAATTTAGGGATTTCCCGTTTTCCGGCCTTCCATCCCCTGTGGTTCAATATCCCTTCAAACGGCGGCTCGCCTGACACGTTGCCAATAAGCTTAACAGCATCAATATCAAAATCTTTTTCCACAATCACCTTGTCGCCTTCATCCTGGTCAATCACGGGTTTTGGATCAATGTATTTTTTGACAACTTTTTTACAGTCTTCCTGGATGCTTCGAACAGCCGCACCAATCTGCTCATCATCATAATCATTGAGATTTTCATCAAAAAAATCCAGCAGCCTGCCTTCCCGCTGAAAAACAGACAAAGTATGCAGAAACAACCGCTGCTTTCTGTCCTGCTCGATTTTCTGATCAATAAAATCTTTTTTCTTTTTTCCCGAGCTCGTCTGCTGGTCAAGTTGCTGTTGAATATTTTTAAACGTTTTTAGCATGCTGATCTTTAAAATCAGCCATAAAATCCAGCCAAGCATTAAAACGGCTCCAATAGCTACCGGTACTACCAGCTTGTAATAATATTGACCTGCCCGCTCGACCTGCTGAACTGCCCATGACATATTTTTCAAAACAACCTCATTATCAACCGTCTTTGAAAAATGCATTAAAAACTGATCAATACCAAAATATAGCCCGACATTTATGCCAACAGCAATCAGAAGTGCAAGTAAAGTTATTATCCAGAATATTTTTTTTGAATATATCTTTTCTACATCCAAAGTCTCGTTCTCCCTTGTAAAAAAAATTATCACGCCCATAAAAAAACCATGCTGCAAATAGCAGCATGGTTAAATACAATAATACAAAAATACAGTCTTTCAAGCAAATGCTTTTTAGTGAACAAGAATCAGGGCTAATCAGTCAAAGGTTTACTATTCCTTATCTTTGACAATGATTATATCTTTATTTGCCTCATAAACCTTAGGCCCGATTCCTTTGACATTCATTATATCTTCCGCTTTTTCAAACGGATGGATTTTTCGATACTCAATCATTTTAACAGCAATCTTATCTCCGACATGCTTAAGTACTACCAGTTCTTTTTGAGTTGCCGTGTTAATATTAATTTTTTTAGACCCCGCCAATACCGGTTGATTCAAAGCAACAAACATCAAACCGATCAAAAAACAAATAGAAATCCTTTTTAATAGTTTCATAAATTTATGCTCCTTTTTGAATTTAATAAAATCCTGATTACCTGACGACCCGGTTTTTTAACCAATGAATTTGACAGCCAGCAGATAGATTCCGAGTCATAAATACAAGCACTTGCATGAATGGTGAGG
>JBNKNP010000437.1:0-5221 GCA_050293905.1 Desulfobacteraceae bacterium
AAAAAAAAGCCCAGGGTCATTGTCCTTGAAAGCAACAGGGAAATCCTTGAAAAAGCAGGCTCCATCCTGACCCGGCACGGATGGGATGTTACATGCGAAGAAACCGGTGCCGGGGCATTAAAAATACTTGCCCAGTCCGCAAAACCTCTGTTTGCTCTTTTCATCAGCAGTTCCCGTCTGCCGAAAATGGAAGGTGACGATATCCTCAAACAGGTCAAAGCTATTTCACCATTTACCCAGAGAATGATCATGGTGCCTGCCGACAAGAGAGACATCCTTATCAGCGCGATCAACAAAGCTGAAGTCAATGCCTGTATCACCATTCCGTTTGAAGATAAGGAATTCGCACTGCTTGCTCAAAATTGCCATAAAAATTTCAAGGAAAAGAAAAAAAAGGAACAGCTCAAAAGAATCGCTTCCCATCAAAACAGACAGATGATCAACATCGCAAAAAAACTTAAAAAAAAGGATGCCGGTTACAAACATCTCATTGGCAACAGAAAAACAAAACGATCAAGACTGACATCAACAAAAAGACATAAAGAGCAGCAACTTCGTTTGGATTCAGGGCCTTCACTGTCAGATCTGATGAAGCATAAGCATATCAGGGAAAACCCGGAAGCCTTTAAAAACGAATTTATTTTCCTGTGTGACCTGATATCAAAAGAATTTATACCCTTTGCTGAAAATCACCAAATGGACCCTGACGTCTTTAACTATAAAAACTATTTTAATTTACCCGGTCAATCAGAGCATGAACTTGAAAAAGAGAATGAAAAAGATTTTCCCCCGTCAGAGCTTATAGAGCTCATCATTCAAAAAATCCTTACAACTGCAATGGATTCCACGCAACCACACCCGACTCAACCGCCGGATACAGAAAGTATTGAAAAAAAAGAAACCCGGACAGCAGATGAAGACGAAAATCCCCACATTCTGGATGAATTTTTTACCGTCACCATTTCAGAGGATAAAGTTACCGCTTTTATTGAAAAAAAGCTGCCTGAAACCGGTCCTTCACAATATTCCGCCCTTGAAATCCTGGATTTGCTCAGAACCAAACAGATTCATTACGGTATCCTGGAAGATGAGGCCATCAACACGTGGCTTGAAAAATCAACGGTCAATCGAATCGCCATAGCAACGGGAGACGCGCCGGATCCGGGCGAGGACGGAACAATCGCCTATCATTTTGAAACCCGGTTTACCAACCCGGGGAAAATCAATGAAGACGGCTCCATCGATTTCCGGGACAGGGGGCAAACCCCGTTTGTCAGTGTCAACGATCTGTTGGCGCAAAAAAAACCAGCCAGACCGGGGACACCCGGCATGAGCGTCTCAGGCACTCCCATCGAGGTTGGAGAAATTGATGATCCCGTATTTGAGCCCGGCCCCGGAACGCAATTGTCTGAAGACGGGAAAAGCATCCTTGCCGCGGTTGACGGACAACCCCATCTGGACAAACTCGGCACCATATCCGTCAGTCCCGAACTCGTCATCCCGGGGGATGTTGATTTTGAAACCGGAAATATTAATTTTAACGGCAATATTATTGTCAAAGGCATGATAAAAGAGGGGTTCAAGGTAAAAGGGATTAACCTGACCGTCCAGGAAATCGAAGGGGGTATCATTGACCTTTCAGGTGATTTACGGGTGTCTGACGGCATCACTGAAGGCCAGATCTCAGCCCAGGGAAACATTTATGCAAAATTTATCAACCATTCAAAAATAATGGGGTTCGGCGATCTTTGCGTGTCAAAGGAAATCATTGATTCCAGCATTGTTCTTAGCGGGAAATGCATCAACCAGACCGGCCATATTATATCCAGTAAAATCAGTGCTAAACTTGGGATTGATGCCGGCAGGATAGGCACCGAAGCCTCAAAACAGTCAACACTTAAAGTCGGTATTGACGAGCATGTTGCCATCTTAAAAGAACAGGTCGTTGAAGCGCTTGAAGCCTCTGTCTTAAAATCCAACCTGCTTAAAGATGAAATAAAAGCGTTGGAGGATGAGGACAAGGCGCTATATCAGTTGATTTCAGAAAAAGCCCAGATCCAGGACCGGGCCCAGTTAGATATCAAAGAAATGACAAAGGATTTAAAAGCCCTGGAAAAATTAAATGATCCGGCACAGATCCAACTGGTTTCAGATGAAATAAAATCCATCCGTCAAACAGCAGATACAGCGGAAAAAGAGTTGAGCTCGATTTTTGGAAAACAGGATAAAATCGCTGCTGATATCCAGGAGTTTAAAAATCAACTCAAAACCCTGGAAGAAAAAAACAAAACCCTTGTCAGAGAAAAAAAAGCACTCAAAGTATTTGAACAACAGCAAAAGCCCCTGCCCGTGGTCACGGTTTTAAAAACCATTGTTCAGGATACCGTTATCAAAGGCCCCCACTCTTCGGTCGTACTGTTCGAAGACAGATCAAAATGTAAAATCCAGGAACTGGGTTCCAATGAATCCGGAATGGATCTTTTTGAGATGACTTTTTGTGAACTTTAGCAGTTTATTAAAAAAAATCAGAACAATCGCTAATTCTCTTTAGGCGTCAACGGCCGGGGGACGGCTTCAGGAAAAAGATCCTCCAGATTAAGCCCTTTGATCTTTTTCAGACAGTCTTCCATGGCAGCCTGTTCATTTTTCCCCGCCCCCTGGTGCTCAGGCTTAGCAACGATATTGACCAGATTGGGCACCGCAATATAATCATCTGCCAGATTTCCCTGGATATTCTGGTGAACATCAATATAAATCATCCTCCCGTTTCGAATCAGGTTAAACCGGGAGACCTTTGTCAGAATATCATTTTGATGAAGTTCCATGTATTGTATTTTTCTCCTTTTGCATGTTTGATCTATGAGTTGCCATACTTTAACCGGATTGGCAAGGGCTTTATTCTTCAAACAGTACAGTACCCGGGTTTTAATACCGGTTAAATATGATAGGTGTTGACACAACCAGTTCGAATGTTCATTATAGGTCACCAAAAAATTGAGCGGGCATGGCATTAAAAGCGTATGAACAGACAAACAGACAAACAGACCCCACTGGTTGCCGACTGGGAAACCCTGCACCGGGTATTTATCCGTCCCGAAGACGAAAATAGTCGAAAAGCCCTTGTGAAATACATGGAACAGATTCTGTTCGGTCTCCATGATTTTTTAGACAAGCATGTCGGCGTCACAGAAGAAATCAGCCTGGTTGAACTGGCCAAAGAATACACTGACACACGAATTAATAAGGAACCTCAAAAAAAACTGGCCGATGTCATCAAAGACATCATATATGAAATTGCGCCAAAAGCCGTGAATGTCGCATCTCCCTATTTTATAGGTCACATGACGTCTGCCATCCCTTTTTTCATGGTTCACTTGAAAACCATCACAGCAGCTTTAAACCAGAACCTGATAAAATTAGAAACCTCAAAGGTGTTGTCCGTACTTGAAAAACAGGTCCTTGCCAAAATACACCGACTGATTTTCAACAACAGCGACCAGTTTTATCTTGATCATGTTCAAAATACAGAGACCTGTCTTGGAATCTTCACCACCGGCGGAACAACGGCAAACCTGACCGCTTTATGGGTGGCCCGCAATAAATGCTTTCCCCCCAAAAACGGATTTCAAAGCATTGAAAAAAACGGGTTGTTTTCAGCCATGAATGCTCACAATGTCGAACGGGCAGTTGTCCTTGTTTCTAAAAGAGGCCATTATTCATTAAAAAAAGCCGGGGGGATTCTGGGATTCGGCAATGAATGCGTTATCCCGATTGATGTGGGTGCCGACCGGACCATTGACCTTAAAAAGTTAAAGGCTAAAATCCGGGAATTAACTGCTGATAAAAAAACAAAAATTATTGCCGTTGTCGGTATTGCCGGTGCTACTGAAACAGGCATGATTGACCCTCTTCCCCAGCTGGCTGATATCTGCAACGCCCACGGCATTCATTTCCATGTGGATGCTGCCTGGGGTGGGCCGGTCCTTTTATCTGAAAAGTATAAATCCCTGCTGAAAGGGATTGAACAAGCCGATTCAGTGACCATAGACTGCCACAAGCAGTTTTATATGCCCATGACATCCGGCATGGTCTATTTTAAGGATCCCAGGGCGGCGGACCAGATCGTTTACCATGCCCGCTATGTCAACCGGCCGGGGAGTGTCGATCTGGGAATAAAAACACTTGAAGGCTCCCGGGAGGCCAGTTCCCTGATTCTTGATTCTTCTTTGAAAATCATGGGATCAAAAGGATATGCCCTGATGATTGACCATGGGATCAGAATGGCAAAAAAATTCGCGTCAATGATTGAAAAAAGAGAGATGTTTCAAATCGTCACCCGTCCGGTTCTCAACATTTTGACCTACCGGCTTGTCCCGCCGGATATTCAGATACAGCTGAAGACAGCCGATGATAGGGAAAAAAGACGACTGAACGATCAATTAGCCAAAATCAACAAGAACATCCAGCGGATCCAGCGGGAGGCCGGAAAAAGTTTTGTATCCAGAACCCGGCTGAAAGCCTCGCCCGGGGATGATCATAATACAGTCGTGTTACGATGTGTTATCATGAATCCAATGACCCATACGGACATTTTAAATGATATCCTGGATGAACAGGAATCCATTTTTTATTCTTTAAAAGAATCTCCCACACTTGATTGAAAAAAAGCGGAACGTGTGAAACAGAATATCCCCAAAACCCGTAAATCTTGACGGGTTTTGGGGATATAATAATTTAAAACAGTTTGTTAATCCGGAATTTATCCTTAGAAACTGTACCTCAATCCCAATGTAACATTGTGGCTTGAAAATTCACTCTCATATTTGGTTGTGCCGGCCTGGTTGCTTAAATCAGGGTCACTTGTTCCAAAATAGGCATACCGCAGATCAATCATAAATTGAGGCGCAACATCCAGTCCCACGCCAACGCCGACCTGGTATGCAAAGACCGTATCGTCATCATTGAAAATCTGAGTACCGCCACTTGTCAGTTCCGCGTCAATATTTGCCATGCCGATTCCACCGAACACAAAGGGTGTAAAACTGCTTTCGTTGGCAATATCCACGTAGCCGTTAAGCATCAGGCGCAGCACGCTGGCATCGCCGCCGGCACTGGTTGTGACACCGCCTGTTTTATATTTGTCGTAATCATTTTTCTGGTATCCCACTTCAGCTTCAACCCTGGGCATACCGAATTTATACCCCACCGCCGCCTGAACCAC
>JBNKNP010000438.1:0-5882 GCA_050293905.1 Desulfobacteraceae bacterium
CTGCATTGAAAATAATATCTCATTACTGCATGATGATCGTGACTTTGATCCCATGGAACAGCATTTGAATTTATCAGTGATTTCTCAAAACGCTTTCCATTGATTTAATCCCCTGCGCAGCTATCCGGCCCGGCAAGGTTAATCAGTCTTAAATATCTTCTCAAACGCGGCATCATCGGCTTTAATGCATTTTTCTTTCAACTTCCGGTATTTTTCAAGCAGCTCACGGCCCTCCGGGGTCAGGTGGGTCCCGGTTTTCCGGTCGGCATGGACCACTGGCCTGCCGAAATTTTTTTCCGTGGTCTTGATCTTGCTCCACACCGCCTTGTAGGACATCTTCAGTTCCTTTGACGTCTGGTTGATGGATCCGGTCCGGTTGATGGATTCTAAAATTCTCATCCTTCCGTTACCCATGATAATGCCGCCGTCATCACTGACTAGAAGCTGGCTGGACCGAAGTTTCATCAGTTTCCTTTTTCTTTGATAAAGCGTTTCATGCCGGTTTTCATCCGGCATCGGTTATACCGTGTTTTTTTGTTTATGTACAAGGCTGTTTTTTCTTGACCTTATGTTAGAATTAACATAAGGTATTTTTAAGTGATAGTTATTTTAATATCCGGGAAATAATAATGGAAGAATTTAACACCCTGCTGAAAGGATCTGCACAAGCCCACGGCCATCTCTGCCCGGGCCAGGTCGTCGGGGTCCGCATGGCCATGCTGGGCTGTAAACTCATCGGTCTTGACTCACCCAGCACCCTGCCCCAGATCAAGCAGCTCATCGTGTATGTGGAAATGGACCGGTGTGCCACAGATGCCATTTCTTTTGTCACTGGCGTCAAGCTGGGCAGACGGTCCCTTAAATATATCGATAATGGTATCATGGCGGCTACCTTTGTCAACCTTGCCACGGGCAGGGCGTTCCGGGTCGCCTCCACAGAAGAATCCCGCGATCTTGCAGCGGCATACGCACCGAAAATCCCGGACAAACACAAACAACAGCTTGAAGCTTATAAACGGATGGAAATCAAGGATCTCTTTACCATCCAGGAAGTAAAAGTGGATGTTCCGGCCTGTGATATGCCCGGCCCTACACGATTCAAGGCGGTTTGCGAAAACTGCGGCACCGTGGTCCGGGACAAGCGGGAAGTTTTGAAAAACAGCCGGATTCTATGCCGGCCCTGTGCCTTTGGCTCGTATTACGAAATCATAGACCAGAAAGGGAAAGACAATGTGCAGAAAATCAGCATCAGTGCCGTATAAGACCATTCCGGTGGAAAAGGCTGTGGGCATGACACTGGCCCATGACATGACCGAGATTATCCCGGGAAAATCCAAAGGGGCTGCTTTCAGGAAAGGTCACACCGTCACTGCCGGTGATGTGTGCCGGCTGATGCGCATGGGTAAAAATAATCTTTATGTTCTGGACCTGGAAGACCACCAGGTCCATGAGGACGATGCAGTTCAGGAACTTGCTGCGGCACTGGCAGGGCCCGGCGTTGTTTTCTCCGGCTCTCCCAAAGAAGGCAAGCTTGAACTCAAAGCCGCCTACCCCGGCCTTTTTAAAGTCAACGTGGATGCCCTTGTGGATTTCAACCTGATCGAGGATGTCATGTGCGCCAGCATCCACAACAACACCGATGTCGCAACCAACCAGAACCTTGCCGCCACGCGGGCCATTCCACTGGTTATTGACCGGACCGAACTGGACCGGGCAGTAAAAACAGCCCGGGAGAACTATCCCATATTTTCCGTCAAACTGTACAACCCGTTGAAAGTCAGGCTTGCCATCACCGGGAACGAAGTTTACAAGGGCCTGATCAAAGATAAATTTAAGGATATTGTGAAAAAAAAGATCACTGCCCTTGGCGCAACCCTTGAAGAATCCGTCATCCTTCCGGACGATAAAGAACAAATCGCAGGACAGATCAATGAATTTCTTAAAAAAGATACCGATCTTATTATCACCACAGGCGGCATGTCCGTTGACCCGGATGATGTGACCCGGACATCCATTGAATCCGCAGGTTTCAATGAAGTCTATTATTCAGCAGCGGTTTTACCCGGTGCCATGTTTCTTCTGGGATACAGCGAAAACACCACCGTCATGGGTCTGCCTGCCTGCGGGCTTTATCACCGGGTGACGGTATTTGATCTTATTCTGCCCCGGGTGATGGCCGGTGAAAAACCCGATGCCAGGGATCTTGCAAAACTAAGCCACGGCGGGCTGTGCCAGAACTGCAGACAGTGCACCTTTCCAAACTGCACATTCGGCAAATCCGCATAGACAAAAAACCCCCGCCCTTGCGGCATCGGGCGGGGGTATCTCCTCTACTATAGTACAGTGACGGTTATACAGTGGTAGATTTGGAGACGGTCACAAAGTGTTCCTGGTAAGCAATGGCGCCGCCGGCTTCATCCCATTTATCCATGCCCCCGGACATGAACCGGTTGTCGGCCAAGCCTTTTCCAAAGGCACGGGTTTCAATGGGCAGGCGGTGGCCAAACCCATGGATCACAAAAACGGCTTCAGGATGAATCATTTCCGTGACCTTGGCTTTTATGCTTTCCGTATGCCCGTTCTGGCTCACATCCACATCATCCCCGTCAGATATCCCCAGCTTTTGGGCTTCCGCCTGGTTGATCCAGAGCACATTTTCCGGCATCTGCTCAGCCAGCATGGGATTGTTGACCGTGTGCCCCTGGGTGTGCAGGGCGCAGCGGCCGAAGGTGATGCGGAACTGGCCTTCTGACGGCTTATCCGGAGATTCGTAAGGTTTTAAAGAGGGAATGCCGTTATCCTCGAGTTTTTTGGAAATAATCTCAATTTTGCCGCTGTCGGTTTTAAATTTAATCTCGTCAAAATCAAGGTAGCGCGGCTTATCCGCAAGGGAAACCATGCCCTTGGCCTTGAAATTTTCAATGGTCACGCCGGTTCCCTCGAGCTGGAAATTCCAGACATCTTCAACCGATTCAAAGGCAAGTTCGGGCAGGTCCATGCGTCTGGCAAGTCCGCTGACAATTTCCCAGTCCGCCCGGGTGTCGTAACTGGGTTCCACAACGCGGTGACGGACAAAGAACTGGGGCTTGAGTGCATTCTTTGCGGCAATGATGCTTTCCCTTTCAAGGTAAGGGGACAACGGCAGGACCACATCAGAGTGCCAGGCCGTATCTGACCAGCTGAATGTCACGGAAACCAGCAGATCAAGTTTGTCCCACATTTTTTTCAGGCGGTCAGGATCAGGATATCCCATGAGCGGATCATGGCGGTAGGCGATATAGGCCTTGACCGGATAAGGATCCTGGGTTTCCATGGCCTGATAGAGCAGATGGGCCAGGCCCGGGCCTTCTTCAAAATGTTTGTATTTCCAGCCAATGCCGTCCGCCCGTTTTTCTTCAGGTTTGGGATACAAAGACATGAACTGCTTAAGCCCTTTTCTGCCCACATCCCCGGGTTTGCTGACAAAGGGGAGCCCGCCCTTTGCCCCGTAGGCCCCTAAAAGGGCATTGATGATATAGATGCTCCGGCAGACATAAAATGAATTTTTATACCGGGCCGCCATCCATCCCGGATGCCAGATCACGGAAGGTGCGGCAGCAGCCAGCTCCTTGACAAAGCTTCGCAGCTGTTCCGCCGTGATACCGGTTTCTTCTTCCGCCCATTCCGGGGTATAGGGTTCAACAAACTGCTCAAGGTCCTTGAGGCCTTCAATCAACCGGTGTTCAAATTTATCGTCATAAAGACGTTTTTTAATAATTTCGTGGATGACGGCCAGATTAAAGGCATAATCGGTTCCCGGTCTGATTTTCATAAAATTGTGGGCCTTGGAAGCTGAAATATTCGAACGGATGTCAATGACGCTCAGCCGGCAGCCGTTTTCCATGGCATCCATGAGGTTGTTGACCTCCTGGACATTGACGGATTCAAAAATATTCCTGAACTGGAGAACCACATGTCTGGCGTTTTTAAAGTCATAGGCAACCGCTTTTCTTCCCATTCCGGTCAGGGAAAGTGCTGCATGCTGAACATTTCTGGCACAGGACGAGTCGTGGTTGTTGTAATTGGGAGTCCCGATACCGCGTAAAAAAGCCCGGTGCATATCCCTGAAAGGCCCGCCCCGGTCTGTCAGGGCAATGGCTCTGGCGCCGTATTCATCCTTGATCTGGTTCAGTTTACCGGCTACATAGTCAAACGCCTCATCCCAGGATGCTTTCCGCCATTTTCCCTCACCGCGTTCACCTTCCCGGATCAAAGGCGTCTGGGGCCGTTCACTGTCATAAATCAGACCGGTCCCTGCCGCACCGCGGGGACAGACCGCACCCTTCATTGCAGGAGCATGGGGATTGCCTTCAATAAAGGTCACTTGTCCATTCTCGACCTGCACTTTGATGGGACAGCGTACGGTGCACATGCCGCAAACACTGTAAGAAAAACTTTTTGCCATATTAACTCTCCTTCACAGTAACACTTTCTAAAATATCAATCCATCAGGTTCCGATTTTTGCCCGTTATGCTCCTCATAATCATAGCCAGATCCATGCCACACCGGCAGGCCCATTTGCCTTGAAAGGCATTTTTCAGGATAACCTCTTTAATTTAAAGTAAATATGTATTTTTTACAATGAACGGAATTGGTTCTGGATCAGACCCGGTTTATACAAAAAGCAGATTCAAACGCAATAAAAATATTGCGTTGCATATTTTTTATTGCAGATGAATGGCATTGTTTATGTAATTTAGTTCCAACAGGTATTTATGATAAACATTTTCCAGATATCGTACCTGCTCCCGGGAGAAAAAAGTTTTGTAATAATAAGGCCGGCCTTTGTATTGTGAAATATGTTTTCCATGCCAATGCGTTATGGCATCATATTCATTAAATGAATTTTTATCTGCCACTTCTTTTTGTATCTTATCAATATGATACCGGTCTGAGATAACCTGCCTTTTCTCCTGATGAATCCGGATATCAAAAAATTGTTCCACAGCATCGAAAATGACATTAAAATCATTGACGAATTTTTCATATTGCAACATCAATACATTTTTCGAATTTTTTAATTCAAGGACCTGCCAGATTCCATTTTTTTCAAGCTCGGCAATTTGATTTTCAATTATATCCTGGGTTGGTTTCAGCTCGTAGCGCTGAATTGAAGAAGCAATACAGTCAAGGGGATGACGTAAGGAAGTGTCAGGTTGACAATATCTTCCGGCCGGACCGGTCTGTAAAGGACTGCTTTCATGCCTCAGTTAAATGACAGCCTCAATTTTAACCAATCGAATAAAGTTTGATAACCACTTTATGCTCAACAAGGGAAAGTGAATCAACCTGTCCCTTGATAAACTTTTGTTCTCCAAAAATAGAGACAAGTTGAAGCCCATCATCAATCGGTTCAACCTTGTCCAGGGATTCCATTACCAACTGTTCCCTGCCATCTTGAATAACATAAGCATCTGCTTCACACATAATTGTTTAACTCCTTATAAAAAAATGACAAATGGACATCAATGAGTTCATCTACCAGCTGCGGCAGCGACAGCCCTGCCACACCGACTAAAGCAATATTTTCCTGTGTCAGGGGCAGAAGAACTTTCTGGGCGTCGGAAAGGCTGACGGATTCAGCCATTTTTTTTGTAAATTCACCCATCATGGAATGGGGCATGATAATGCTCAATGGGCCGATAATCACATCGGCTTTTTTTACGGTCTGCACAATAGCGTTAGTACCGGTAGCGCCCTTATTCGCCCTTGCTTTGAGCATCTGGGCCGTTGCTATGGCATTGGTACCCAAAGCAATCACTTCCACTTTCTCATCAAACCGTTCCTTGAGCCGTTTTATTATGGCCGAGCCAATCCCTCCACCCTGACCATCAATGACACA
>JBNKNP010000439.1:0-2602 GCA_050293905.1 Desulfobacteraceae bacterium
AATGACAGGGGTATTCACAATGGCGATCGATTTACCCTGGGGCACACCCGCTTGTCCATTGTGGATGTGGCCAGAGGTCATCAGCCGATCCTGTCACCTGACAAAAAAAAAGGAATTATTGCCAACGGCGAAATCTATAATTTTAAAGCGCTGAAAAAATCGGTATCCAAAACATATGAATTCAAAACCCAGTCCGATTCTGAAGCTGTTCTTGCGCTGTACCAGGAAAAGGGACCTGACTGTGTTAAAGATTTGGACGGTATGTTTGCCTTTGCCATTTTTGATGAAAACACTTTTATGCTGGCCCGGGACCCCATCGGGATCAAGCCGCTGTATTACGGTTACAAAAATGACAACCTGTATTTTACTTCCGAACTGGGTGCCATGAGTCTTGCCGGTGTGGAAGAGGTCCATGAATTTCCGGCAGGATACTATTACACACCGGAAAAAGAGTTTGTGCAATATTACAAGGTCCCCCAAATCCAGGAGCGCAAACTGACTCATATTGACAAAACATCAGACATTATCCGGGACACCTTTATCAAGTGTGTTAAAAAACGGCTCCTGGCAGATCCTGAAGTTCCTGTGGGCTCTTTTTGCAGTGGCGGACTGGATTCAAGCCTTGTGGCTGCCATTGCAGCGGATGAAATTCCAAACCTCCATACCTTTGTGGTGGGGATGAAAGATGACCAGGGAGAATTTTCCGATGATATTAAAGCCGCCAGGATCGCCTCAAGCCATATCGGCTCCACCCACCATGAATATCTTTTTACTGAAAAAGACTATTACGATGCGCTTCCCCATGTCATTAACAAGCTTGAGACCTATGACCCGTCCCTGGTCCGGTGTGCCGTTCCCTGCTATTTCACCTGCAAGGCAGCCGCTGAATTCTGCACGGTGGTGCTCACCGGCGAAGGCGCAGATGAGGTGTTCACAGGGTATCATTACATGAAACATTTTCCGTTTGACAAACTGAACATGGAAGCCCGGCGGTGTATTAAAAACCTGCATAACATCAACCTCCAGCGGGCGGACCGGATGGGCATGGAGTTCAGCCTGGAACTGCGGGTTCCCTTTCTGGACGTTGACATGATTGATCTGGGAATGAAAATTCCACCGGAACTTAAAATCCGGGAGCATAACGGTGCGAAAATTGAAAAATGGATATTAAGAAAAGCCTTTGAAAACACAGGCTACCTGCCCGATGAGATCCTGTGGCGCTACAAGGTCCAGTATACGCAGGGTGCCGGCTGTGAAGACTTAGGTGAACGTCTTGCCAATAAAATGAGCGATGAGGAGTTTGAAGCAGTAAAGGAAGAACATCCAAAAGCCGTGCTCAACAGCAAGGAGGCAGCGTATTATTTTAAAATTTTCAGGCAGTACCATCCCCAGGACTCTATTTTAGGTTCCATCGGCATCTGGACCGGGTTTGATTTTGAAGAAGAACGGGAAAAAGTAAAAGGGACTGTGGACGGCAACCTGAAACATGATTTGTCTGAAAAGACCGGAAAAGCCGTTGAAACTGTCTGACCAATGAAAGTTACAATTCTGGGTTCAGGTGGGTGTATGGTCATTCCGAAACCATTGTGCCAATGCCGGGTTTGTGTTGAGGCAAGGCAGAAAGGCCGTCCTTTCGCAAGAACAGGTCCGTCTGCATTTTTGCACGATGAAAATATCCTGATTGATACACCTGCTGAAATCGCCTGGCAGTTAAATCGAACGGATATTAAAAGGGTTGATTATCTGCTGTTTACTCACCTGGATCCGGACCATGTTGAGGGCTTTCGGCTGGTGGAGCAGGTCGCAGTGGATTTTCGCACCTGGAAAGCCTACCCGGATAAAAAAGTGACGCTTATAATACCGGATCTGCTTTTTGAACGCTTAAAAAAAATGACAACCGTTTATGGTTCCCAGATCGAGTTTTATCATAACAGCGGCTTTATCGATATTCATTCGTTTGATCAAAAAATACGGATGGGTGATATTCATCTGACGGCACTGCCGGTAAACGGAAACGATCAGGTTTCATATGTCTATGTCTTTGAAAAAAAAGGCAGAAAAATTGTTTATGCACCCTGTGATATCAAACCCTTCCCCGTTGATAATCCGGCTGTCCGGAACGCTGATGTCCTGTTTATCCAGCCGGGTATTATTGAAGGGCGCTTAAAACACAACTTTGTTTATCCGGCGGATCATATTTCAAGGACAACACTGTATACCATGGATCAGACCATTGCTTTAAGTCAACGGATAGGGGCTAAAAAAACCATCTTTATTCACCTTGAAGAATATTGGAATCTGGGGTTTTCAGATTACTGCCAGATAGAGTCAGCCCTTGACGGCGCCCGGTTTGCCTGGGACGGCATGCACATCAACACAGAAAAAGAGGAAAAACATGAGTTTAGTAACCAATGACTATTTAGACCGGATCCACGCTGATGCGCTGCGGGTTCTGGAAGAAACCGGAGTCAAGTGCGGTTCGGACATTGTCCGGAAGATATTTGAAGATACCGGACTTGCCGCATTTGATGACACCACCGGTCATCTGCACGTCCTGTCCCCGCTGGTGGAACAGGTCCTTGTCACAACCCCGAAAAGAGAT
>JBNKNP010000440.1:0-6706 GCA_050293905.1 Desulfobacteraceae bacterium
GCGGACGAGAAATTCCCCTCCCTTGGTCTTGATTTTTCCGCCGGGAAGGTCAAGGCTTCCGGTTTTTACAGCCTGGACCACCTGATCGAAGGACAGATTAAAACGCTGCAGGCTTTCTTCTGAAATTTCTATGGAGATTTCATAGTCCCGGACTCCTGCCAGCTCGGCCAGGGAAATCGTATCTTCCTCCACCAGATCATCACGGATTTTTTCCGCAGTTTTTCTCAGCAGCCTTTCATCCACATCCCCGTAAACCGAAATATAGATGGCCGGATCATTGTTTTTTATCTCAAGAACAACCGGGTCTTCGGCTTCTTCGGGAAAGGAATCGATCAGGTCAATTTCTGTCCTGATTTCATCCAGTTTTTCATTCACATCCGTGCCGGTTTCAAGCTCGATGATAACCGACCCGTTGCCTTCAATGGCCGTGGCATACATTCTTTTAATGTGTTCAAGGCTTTTAAGCTGTTCTTCGATCTTGATGCAGATGCCTTCTTCCACTTCCTCAGGGGATGCACCCGGATACGGCACGGAAATGGCAATCATGCCCAGGGAAAACTGGGGGAACATTTCCCGCCTCATGTTCAAGACCGTATAGAGTCCTGCCACGATAACAAAGGTCATGATCAGGTTTACGGATACCCGGTGTTCGACAGACCATTTCCCCAGGGATTTCATGGATTATTTTCCATTTTCCCGGATCGACACAACCATGCCGTCCCGAGCCCCGGGCAGCGGGGAGGAAACGATTTTTTCACCCGGCGTCAACCCGTCCGTAATATAAATCTGCTCTTCAAACTTTCTTATAATGGTGACATGTTTCATTTTCAGACGGTTGTTCTGAACCGTGAATAGGACATTGCCTGTTTTTAACAGATATCTTGGAACCACATAGACGTTTTCAATGGTTTCGCCGAGAATATCACAGGCCGCAAATGCCCCGGGTTTCAATTCCGGCCCGGGTGAACTCCCACGGGGTTCCGGCTCTATTTCTATGGTCAAAGCAAGGGTCCTGGTCTGTTCGTCAATCCCGGCGTTAAAACGAACGACCTGTCCTTTTCGGACGGGAGCATCCGCACCGGAAGCGTTTACCATTCTCACCCTGGCCCGGAGGAATGTTTCTTTTCCGGACAAATTTTTTATCCATTGAATCTTTTCCATGGGAATAGAAACATCCACATCCAGCTTCCCTTTTTCATAGACAATGCCAAGGGTCTGTCCCGGGTTGATAAATTCTCCCTTTTCAGTCATTTTTTCTAATACAAACCCGTTAAAGTCCATTTTAATTAAAGTTCTGGACAGTGCAAGTTCCGCCTTTTTCAGATTCACCCGGGCCATGGCAAGGGCGGATTTTTTTTGTTCCATCAACGTATCGGTGAGCAGCAGCCGGTTGGAAAGATTTTGATACTGCATTTTTGCAGCCAGATACTGCTGTTCGGTTTTTTCCAGGCTGTTAACCGAGGCAAACTGATTATCGGTCAATGTTTTCATCCGGTCCAGCTCTTTTTGGGCCAGATCCAGGTTGGTTTTAGAAAGAATGATATCTTTTTTCAGATTTTCAATATCCTGTTTGAAATTTTCAATATCCGTTTCAGCCTGATCGACCCTGACCCGTGCGGCCTCTTTTTCCAGTTGATATGAATCAGGATCAATCCTGATCAGGACAGCCCCTTTTGGGATGAAGCCCCCTTGGGTAAATGACGGATGAATTTTTTGTATCCGCCCTGCCACTTCTGCTGCAATTTTAACTGATTTTCTGGCCTTTATCGTACCAAAAGCACTGACCGTCATGACTTTTGAAACAGGAACAGCCGTCATGACAGTAACGCTGGGCGGGGTTTGAACGATTTCTTTTTTCTCCGGCTTTTTTTTCAGTTTATACAGGAGAAATGCCACAGCAACGGCTACAGCCAGGACAAGTATAAATCTGAATATCCTGAAAGGAACAGAAAGGGATCTGTCCGGTCCGGGTGATGTAAGTGTCATGGATGAAAATTCTCCAGGTACACCTGTCAGAGATTATTTTTTCGCTTTCGCTTTTTTAGTTTTCGTCTCTTTGTTATCAGCTTTGTCCGGGCTTTTCCCGGACGATACCTTCCCTGGATTTTCTTCCGGTTCTGCCTGGGTGTCTCCGGGTGCCTTTTCTGCTTTTACGACCTGCTTTTTCGCAGGCTTTTTTACAGGGGCGGCCTTGGGTTTGACCCCTCTTAGAATCGGAATCAGGGTATCTTTGTTTTCCGCCATCAACAGGGAAATGGCTTCAAGCTGATCGTCATTGAGTTTTATTTTTGAGTTTTCCAGGAATTCAAACAAATTGTCGGCAATATCGAGCATCTTATCATAGGCGTCTGCTTCTTTTTTTGTCGCAAATGTCATCTTTTCCTCTCCATTCCTGACAACAATATACTTCACAATTACAGCCATTTTGTCTCCTCAGGGTCCCAAATATTATTTTTTTGCCTATGTTGTAATATAAAAAAACAGGCAGGTAAAGGTTTTTGACAAAACCTTTATCGTCCCTGCTCCAGTTCTTCATTCGTGGCCTGCCAGGGTGCTATTTTTAACAGGATCAAAAGTCCGGGGGCGGCGATAACCGCACAGAAAAAATAAAAAAAGTTCCATCCGGTAAATTTACTGATATAGCCGGTGGTTGCCGCGGCAAAAACACCGGGAATACCCATCAGGCTGGTCAGCAGGGCATATTGGGTGGCGGTAAACCGTTTATTGGTCTGTACGGCCATATACGTGGCATATGCAGCCTGGCCCAGCCCAGTGGCAAAGAATTCAAAAGCAACAATTGCACCCAGAAGAATCTGACTGTAATTTATCCAGAATGGTGTGCTGTGATCAATGAGATTTAAAAGTGCAAAAAAAGCCGTGGAAACGGCCTGGAGAAATCCAAAAAAATACAGGGATTTGGCAATGCCCAGCCGGATCATAATCGACCCGCCGATCAAAACCCCGCCAAAAAGTCCGAACATTCCAACCCCTTTCACGATGACAAAATAATCAGCCTTGGAAAATCCCATTTGGACAATGAACGGAATCGTCATGGTGGAGGCCATATTATCCCCGATTTTATAAAAAAGAATGAACAAAAGGACCAGAAAAGCCCCTTTGCGCTGGAAAAATTCTTTAAACGGTTCCACAACGGCCTGTTTCATATTAACGGGCAATCCGTCCGCCACGACAGGTTCAGGCACTAACAGATTCGTGATCACCCCGATGCCCATTACGCCTGAGAGAGCAAAAAAGATAAAAGACCATGAAAAATTGTAATCACTTAAAACAGACAGACCCACGGCCACAAAAGTACCCAGCCGCCAGGCATTCATCCAGACCCCGGTGCCGAATCCCAATTCATGGGTTTTAAGATATTCCCTTCTGAATGCATCCAGGGCGACATCCTGACTGGCCCCGAAAAAATTGACACACAAGGCAAAGATGGCAATCCACCATAATGATATTTTCGGGTCAAACTGTCCTAAAGCGGCAATGGTAATCATGAGTCCGATCTGGGCGATAAGGATCCATCCCCGTCTTCTGCCCAGAAACGGCGGCACACATCCATCCATAAAAGGAGACCAGACAAATTTCAGGGTATAGGGCATTCCCACGAGAGAGAAGAGGCCGATCGTTCCGATATCAATATTGGCATCTGTCATCCAGAATTTAAGGACGTCTTTGATAATATAATACGGCAGGCCGGAAGAAAATCCGAAAAAAAACATAACAGCCATCCGCCACGAAAACATGATCTTGAGGGTTTGAGCAAATGAAAATTTGGATGTCATTGATGAGATCTTTTATTAAAGATGGAAGGACATATCACAGGCAACTGCAGAACAGGACACAGACAGGTTTTTCTTTTTTAATTCAGCCCGGCAGATGGCGACCATATCATCCACCTGATTGTCTTTTCTTTCCTGGTTCAGGTGAAAAAGGCCCAATTGTTTAACATTGGCTTTAATGGCAAGATCCAGGACATCCATAAAGGAAGAATGTCCCCAGAATCTTTTTTTGGCGTATTCAGCAGGAGTGTATTCGGCATCATGGATCAAAAGGTCTGCATTCTTTGAAAAAGCCAGGTAATCTTTAAAACTTTTTCCGCCCGGGTGATTAAAACCCAGTTCATTATCCGTTAAAAAGACAAAGGAAGCGCCCTTTTCCGTAAATTTATAACCCAAACCACCACCGGGATGGCTGGTGGGAATGGTTTCAATATTGATGCTCCCAATATTAAAGCTGCCGTTCAACTCTTTTTTAAAATCAAGCTTGGCTTTTAAATCTGTGACACCGATGGGGAAAAATGGTTTTTTCAGCACTTCTGATAAAACATCCCGGGTATGGATATTGCAAAACAAACGGTCCTGGATAAGCATATTGACTTTTTTGAACTGAAGGGGCCGGAAAAAAGCCAGGCCGAGAATATGGTCCCAGTGGGCATGGGTAAACAGCAGATGATACCGGTGTGTTTTATTTTTCAGCAGGTGATTGCCCAGACGACGAATTCCGGTTCCACCGTCAACAATAATGGTTTCACCGCTTCCGGCTGTGATTTCAATACAGGTGGTATCTCCGCCATACTTGACGTACTGCTTTCCTGATACAGGGATTGAGCCTCTTGAACCCCAACATTTAATATCCATTGTTCTCCTGTATCACACCATTTTTTTTTCGTAAACTAAAAATTAGCTCATCCTTATCCTTACGGCAGATGCCAGTAGGCGTTTTTCGGAACAATGGAAAATTCTTTGCTTCCGGGCGGTTTCCAGTAAAACTCCAGTGTTGCTGTCCCTTTGCGCTGAAAATACCGCAAAACCATTCCATAATAGCCGGCCCGTGTGGCCTGAAGGCCCATGGGATCTGAAAAACGATCTCCTCTGGCGTGCCAGTTGGGATCGTTCACCACCTGGATGTTATCAATGAGGACTGAAATGCCGTCATTTGACAGGGCTTTAAACTGCCACAACCCGGGACGGTCAAGAAAAAGGCAGCCGATCATCTGAACCCCGATGCCTTTGTTCTCACCGCTGTCAAACACGTTTCCCTTGCCAAACCGGTGATTGATATAGGGGATTGGTTTTCCGGGGTTCCCATATTTTAAGAACCAGTCCTGACCCGGCATTTGACCGATGCTGCGCCAGAATCCTTTTAAATAGGTGACTGACAGACCGGATTTCAACTTCCCTTTATCCACGGTTTTCGGCACTGCAGCCGCTTTTTGTCCCTGGTCCGCTGTCCGGGCCCTCTGCTGGACGCATCCTGAAACCGTAAGAATCAACATACTGCTGAACAAAATGAGAAAAACAATGAATCGTTGATTGAGCTTTTTTTGATTCTGTATCTTATTCATAGCAGCCAATTTTCCTTTTTTTTTGTTTACTCATGGATTGTATTAAACCATGGGAATTGAACGATATCAAGTTACGATCTTTTTTTCAGGTTCTGCTTTTTGTCCTACGGCTTTTTAGGTTCCGGGTTGACAAGACTGCCTTTTTTGCTTAACAGATTAAGATAGCCGTCAAGATTCCAATTTAACGATAAAGATACAGGAAAAATCCAAATGGCACAAGTTATCGCAGACAGACGGGATGTTGATTTTGTTCTGCACGAGCAAATCAAAATGGTTGAACACGAGCGGTTTAAAGAATTCAATAAAAAAACCATCAATATGATTATTTCCGAAGCCAGGGCCCTGGCGATTAAAGAAATCCTTCCAACCCTGAAAGACGGGGACGACACCGGCTGCCGGTTTGAAAACGGGAAGGTAACGGTTCCTGCATCATATAAAAAGGCCTGGCAGCATTATTGTGACGGCGAGTGGCTGGCCATGTGTGATGACCCGGATGTGGGCGGTCAGGGTATGCCCATGCTGGTGGGGTATGCCGCCCTGGAATACATGACCGGTGCCAATTCCGCCTTTATGCTCTACTACGGAATGACCCACGGGGCTGCCAAGCTGGTGGAAGCTTTTGGAGATGAAAAGCAAAAAAAATTATACATGAAAAAAATGTTTGCCGGCACCTGGGGCGGAACCATGGTACTTACAGAGCCGGAAGCAGGATCCGATGTCGGGGCGCTCACCACCGTTGCCATCAAAAAAGCAGACGGCACCTATGCCATTAAAGGATCAAAAATATTTATTTCTTCCGGAGAGCATGACCTGTGCGAGAATATTATCCATCCGGTTCTGGCCAGAATTGAAGGGGCTCCGCCGGGTACGAAGGGGATTTCGCTTTTTCTCGTCCCCAAGTTTCTTGTCAATGACGACGGCAGCCTGGGTGGATTCAATAACGTGGTGTGCACGGGAATAGAACATAAAATGGGGCTCCACGGCAATGCCACGGCCTCACTGTCCTTTGGCGAAAAAGCAGAATCCATCGGCACCCTTTTAGGGGAAGAAAACAAAGGCATGCCCGCCATGTTCAAAATGATGAACGAAGCCCGGGCATTTGTCGGATTACAAGGGTTTGCAGTGGCCTCTGCCTCGTATATGTATGCCCTTGATTATGCCAGAAACCGGATTCAGGGCAGGCGCCTGCCGGCCGGAGCGGATGCAGAAGAAAAAAAGGCGGCCATCATCGAGCACCCTGACGTGAAGCGCCAGCTTTTAAACATGAAAGTATATACCGAACGCATGCGATCTCTGCTGTACTACTATGCCAGGTGCTCGGATATCGTCCATACCACCGAAGATGGGCGG
>JBNKNP010000441.1:0-22056 GCA_050293905.1 Desulfobacteraceae bacterium
GCTGCAGACTTCTTCAAATTCCTTGAAGTATTGCGTCCGTATGCATTTATAACCAAAGCGGCATACCGGGTGGGTGGTTTGCTTGTCGCGACCTTGTTTATCAAATTTTACATTCAGTTCATCAACCCTTTGTATCTGGCCCAGGGCCGGATAGCCAAGTTGAAATAAATTAGAACAACAAGGAGGAGATTGTAATGGCGAAGACAAAAACAAAACAAAAAAATCAAAACGACGGCAGACAGACGCTTTGTGTCGTACCTGAAATGCCCAGACGGCCACTGGATTCCAATGTTAATGACAGACGCGCTTCACTTGTCCGGATTACAGAAAAAAAATGGGTGAACGGTACGGTATTGCACTACTATTTTTTTGATGAACCTTCCACCTGGCGGGGATCGGACGAACAGAAAGATGCAGTGCGGAATGCTTTTTCAGAATGGAAACAGCTTAATATCGGCCTGGAATTCACTGAAGTGACAGACCCAAGAGATGCTGAAATACGAATCGGTTTCAATCAAACCGATGGTTCCTGGTCATATGTCGGGCGGGATAATATCGACTATGCCACAGATCCGAACGACCGCACCATGAATTTCGGCTGGGACTTAACAACGGAATACGGGCATGATACTGCGTTGCATGAAATTGGACATGCCATCGGGTTTTCCCATGAACATCAGAATCCGAAATCCGGTATTATCTGGGATGAACAGGCCGTGATCGACTATTTTTCAGGCCCGCCGAATTCCTGGCCCGAGGATCAGATCCGCCACAACATTATCCGCAAATTAAATGCAAATGAAACCGGCGGAACAGACTGGGATAAAAACTCTATCATGCATTATCAGTTTCCCGGCGGACTGATCCTCAAACCGGAAGAATATCAAAACAAGCCCCTGATTCCGGAATCCGGACTGTCACCGGTGGATATTCTTGAAGTACTACGGTTTTATCCCGAACTTGAGAGTAACCTGCCCGAATTACGGCCATGGGAATCCCACCGCATTCGTATTAACGCAGGAGAGCAGATAGATTTTGTCATCAAACCAAAGTACAGCCGCAGATATACCGTGCAGACATTCGGGGAAATGGACACGGTGATGGTATTGTTTGAGGAAATAAATGGTGAGAATGTCTACTATGACGGTGATGACGACAGCGGCACTTCACTCAACGCCAAAATCAGGACGCGGTTAATCCGTGGACGCAGCTATGTATTGCGTATCCGGTTGTATTATGCCGAACAGGCAGGTGAGGGAGCACTGATGATGTGGTAAAAAAAGGAGAAAAAACAATCAAATTGGATAAAAAATGATTCATACAACACTGGAACTGATCACAAGAGAACTGAACCAGCATTTAAGGATTCAGTCTGAATTCAGCGAAGACATTGCCGTGCTGTCAAGCATTGTTGAACCGGACGGCAGTGCCGTCCCTGCGGCCGACGGCAAACTTGTCATCAGTCTGGTGAATATTGAAAAAGATTCGTCCGCGTCTGCACCGCCCATTACCGGGCGGCACAGTTCAACGGGAAAAACTGCTCTTACCTATTCTCCGGTCCATCTCAATCTGTATATCATGTGTTCTGCCAATTTCAGTGCCGGCAACTATGCTGAAGGATTAAAAATTTTGTCCCATGCCATTGGATTTTTTCAAAAAAAACCGGTCTTCACCCGGAATAATATCCCGGATCTCGATCCCGGGATTAAAAAACTGATGTTTTCCATTGAAAATTTAAGCACCAGGGATCTGAGTACGCTGTGGAGTGTTATCAGCAGCAAATATCTGCCCAGTATTCTTTACAAAGTGCGGCTGGTCACCATTGATTCGGATGCAGTGGCCCGTCAGATACCGGATGTGACAAAGCAGATCATCAGCACCTTTGTAAAATAAAAACGCATTGAATGCTTAAAAAGGATTATCCCATCTCCGGATTCGACATCTTATTTTCAATCAAGGTACATCACGCCTACTTCAAAGACGAGCTGTGCCGCGGCCTGACTTTTACACCGTCAACACCCACGGCCAGACTCATGCAAAAGACCGGACTGCTCATGAAAAAACAGGAAAGCGGCTTTTCGGTTTTTTACGAAAATGACCGTCTTGAGGCAATGAAAATGTATCTGGATGATCCCATTGATCCGTTTCGGTTCATATTTTCAGGACGGTCCGAAGACCCCTTGTTTTTTAATTATACTCAGCCTGGAAGAGAGCAGGACGACATTATGTTTTTCAGCAGCCCTCCGGCAGGCGGAAGCAATCGCCCCCCTGTTGCAGCAGACATGCAGAATTTGCAGCAAACGGATTCAGACCCCGCCCCCCCCGGAGCAGCCGGAATACTGTCGGAAATGCCTGCCGGCCGGCCGCCCCATTTCATCATTGCCATTCATCCGGACACAAATAAAAACCTGCTGTTCAGCGAGCAGGGTCTTCCTTTGGGCAGCAGGTTCCAACTCACATTTTCTGCCCGAAGCACCTTCTGGAAATATATCGTTCTTGGGAAAAAAGCATCAGCCCCCCTTACCATCATCGATAAAAACGGTGTTGTCACGTTTACGAAAACCAATGTGCCAATGTCTTTATCAAACCGCAGCGCCTGCGCTTTTATTTCGGACCGGGCCCTTTGCTTTTGTGACATACCCACCTGCCGGTTTGAACTTAAAGATACCAGCTCCCATGCGTCCCTGGTAAAAAAACTGCCTGCTGCAAGCCCGGACATAATTTTTAAAACAGACCTGTCAGACTCGTCTGCCTGGTTGTCGGAAATATTCATTAACATATAACAACAAGAGAGGGAAAAATGGGAACCATGAAAACTCCCGGTGTTTACATCGTGGAAAAAAACGCATTTCCAAACTCGATTGTAGAGGTTGCCACCGCGGTCCCGGCATTTATCGGGCACACCCAGAAAGCGGACAACAAAGGAAAGAGCCTTTTAAACAAGCCATGGCGGATTTCTTCCATGGTGGAATTTCTTGACTATTTCGGCGCAGAACCTCCGCCGGCCTTTACCATCAAGGCATTTTCCAATGAACCTGAACCGGACATAACCCTTCCGGACGGTAAAAAATATATAGTGGAACGGAGCGGCCCGGAATATATTTTCTTTCACAGTATCCGGATGTTTTTCCAGAACGGCGGCGGTCCCTGCTATATCATATCCATCGGCGATTACAGCCAGGACTTTGATCCGGATAAAATCAAAGACGGAATCAAGACACTGGTCAAAGAAACTGAACCCACCATGGTCGTGATCCCGGAAGCGGTCAAGCTTAAAAACGAGGCAGAGTGCATCTCTGTCCAGCAGGCCGCGCTCATGCACTGCGGAGATAAAATGAAAAACCGGGTCAGTATTCTGGATGTATATGACGGATACAAGGACCGCCATGATCGTGACGGTGACTGCATTGAAGCATTCCGCAACGATCTGGGTATCAACCACCTGGATTTTGCCGCTGCTTACTATCCCTGGCTGAACACCACCATTGTCCAGGAAAAGGATATCTCTTATTTCAATCTTGCCCCGGACGGGCTCAAGCTTTTGGAGCAGATGCTTAACGATGAATTTGTCGCCCCTGTTGATGCAGAAATAGCCCGGCTCAAACCCCAGGGAAACAGCACATCAAAAAAGAAAGAAGACGATAAAGACAAGGCTGCTGACACCTCCCCGAACTCAGATGTCGCAGACCAGATCAAGGCCCTGACAAAAATAAAGCAGCAGCAGGCTGATTTTATCTCCGATTTGATGGCCAAAGCCCAGGAGCCGGCCCAGGCATCCATGCTGGACAAGGCCCTGGTCAAAAAGAGTAAAAATTACGGCCTGATTTTAAAAGAAATAACCAAAAAATTCAATCTGCTGCCGCCTGCCGCCGCAATGGCCGGGATCTACACCATGGTGGACAATTCCCGGGGTGTCTGGAAAGCCCCTGCCAATGTCAGCCTCAACTCGGTTGAATCCCCCAGTGTCAATATTTCCCACGATGACCAGGAAGACCTGAATGTGACCATCCACGGCAAGTCCATCAATGCCATCCGGACCTTCATCGG
The DNA here is from genome assembly GCA_050293905.1 of Desulfobacteraceae bacterium. Classification (GTDB taxonomy): domain Bacteria; phylum Desulfobacterota; class Desulfobacteria; order Desulfobacterales; family Desulfobacteraceae; genus Desulfobacula. The sequence goes on from JBNKNP010000441.1 coordinate 4,048, forward strand.
AGAAGGCACCCTGGTTTGGGGAGCCAGAACCCTGGACGGCAACAGCCTGGACTGGCGCTATATCAATGTCCGGCGTACCATGATCATGCTGGAGGAATCCATTAAAAATGCAGCCAAAGCCTATGTGTTCGAACCCAACGATGCCAACACCTGGATCACCATGAAATCCATGATCCGAAATTTTTTAAACGGCATCTGGAAACGGGGAGGACTGGCCGGTGCGGTGCCGGAAGACGCATTCAGCGTCCACGTGGGGCTGGGTGAAACCATGACCCCGGAAGACATCCTGGAAGGCATCTTAAGAATCACTGTGCTGGTGGCCGTTACCCGGCCTGCGGAATTCATTGAAATCACGTTCCAGCAGCAGATGCAGAAATCTTAAAACCCTGCAGAACAGTTTCACACAAATTTCAACATTACTAACATATTGGAGATATCATCATGGGAGACGACGGATCAGCTCAATCCAAAGAAGTATGGCCGATGCCAAAATTTTATTTCCAGGTCAAATGGGATGACAAGGAGCTTGCATTCCAGGAAGTGTCCGGCCTGGATACCGAGGCCCAGGTCATTGAATACCGGGCCGGAAACAGCAAGGAGTTTTCAACCATAAAAATGCCCGGAATTAAAAAATACGGAAACGTCACAATGAAAAAAGGCATATATAAGGGCGACACCGCTTTCTGGGACTGGCTCAAAGAAATCAAGATGAACACCATCAAACGGATTCCGGTGACCATCAGCCTGCTGGACGAGGCCGGCAGCCCGGCCATGACATGGAAGCTTGCCAATGCCTGGCCCACCAAGATCACCGGCACCGACTTCAAATCCGACGGCAATGAAGTGGCCATTGAAAGCATTGAAATCGCACACGAAGGGCTGACGCTTGAGTAAACAAAAGAAAACAGACCCCCATGCCCTGCCGGTTGCCTTCTATTTCATGGTCAAGTTCAATGACGCTTCAGGATCATGGGAGGTTCCGTTCAAGGCGGTTTCCGGCATCAAATCAGGCATGGATCCCGAAGAGGTCAAGGAGGGCGGTGAAAACCGGTTCATCCATAAGCTGCCCACCCGGATAAAGTTTGACAACCTTGTATTGAAATCTGCTGTTGAAAAACTGGATTCTCCCCTGATTAAATGGTGTAAAGAGACCCTTGAATCGGATTTTCGAATGCCCTTTTCCACGAAAAACATCAGTGTCATGCTGCTCAATGAGGAGGGGAACGCCCTCATGCAGTGGTATTTTGAAAATGCCTATCCAATCCGGTGGGAAATTGACGGCTTTGATTCCGCCAAAAATGAAGTGGCCATTGAAACCATTGAATTGTGCTACAGCTATTTCACCCGGAACGGCCCCTAACCTGAAATAAAACTGAAAGGAAAGTTCCATGACCATTGAAGTCAGGGAAATTATCATTAAAACAGTTGTCACGGATGACGCCGGACCGCATTCCGGAACAGATCCGGAGGCGATGGAAACTTTGATCGAACAGATCAAATCCGAACTTCTGTCCGACTGCAGGGAGCTGCTTTCAGACATGCTGGAAGAACAGGCCGGCAGGTAAACAAATGAAATTGACCATACAACCCTGCACGGTTAAACCAAATGGTGATTTGTCTGCCGGGATGCCCCTTTTTATGACCCAGATCAATCCGGAATCCTATAAAGCCGACTATGCCATATCCTACAGCAAGGACAAGGCCCTGGGTAAGATTGCGCCCGAACTCAAATTCAGCAGCACAAACGAAGAAAAAATAAGCTTTGAGTTCACGATTGACGGTACCGGAGTGGTGGATAAGCTCCCGGTGCCGGCGCGGATTCATCTGCTGAAAAAAATTGTATATGATTACAACGGCAGCAGCCATGAGCCCCGGCCCGTAAAGCTGTTGTGGGGGACATTGATTTTTTACGGCCGGTTGACCGCCATGAACATCAATTATACGCTGTTTACCCCGGAAGGCCTCCCGCTCCGCGCAAAGATCAACCTGTCCTTTTCAAACTATGTCAGCCCGAAAGAAGAAGCCAGGAGAGCAAACCGCTCTTCTCCGGACCTGACCCACACCCTGGTGATCAAAGACGGTGACACCCTGCCGCTTCTGTGTGACAGGATTTACAACAACAGTGCTATGTACCTTCGGATTGCAGAGGAAAACAAACTCTCCGATTTCAGAAACCTTAAACCCGGAACCAGGGTTCATTTCCCGCCCCTGCAGGAACTCGGACTTTAAAAGAAAAACTTAGCCCATGACTAAGACACCAGATAAAACCGGCGTAATACGCATTTCCATTACATCCGGCGGAAACCGGATTCCCGATACTTATGGTATTGTTTCCATTATCATATCCCGGAAGATCAACAAAATTCCCACGGCAAAAATTGTTCTGAACGACGGAAACATGCCGACCGGGGATTTTGAAGTCAGCAATGCCGACGATTTTGTACCCGGCAAGGAGATCTCCATCAAGGCCGGATACGAGGCCGGGGAGGACCCGATTTTTAAAGGCATTGTGGTCCGAAACAGCCTGAAGATTGATGAAAAAGGCAATGTTCGCCTGAGTGTGGAATGCAAGGACAAGGCCGTAAAAATGACCAAGGGGCGGAAACAGGTGAATCACAAAGAGACAACAGACAGCAAGGTGATCTCAACGTTGATTGAAAATCACAGTCTCTCATCTGATGTGGATAGCACAGACACCGAATTTCTTGAACTGGTCCAGTTCGATTGCACAGACTGGGATTTTATGCTGACCCGGGCTGAAGCGAACGGCCTTCTGGTGGTTGTCATGGACGGAAAAATCCAGGTAAAAGCACCGGATTCCAACAGCAGTCCGGTGCTGAAAGTCACTTATGGCCGGGATCTGTATAAATTTTATGCAGACATGGATGCCGCATCCCAGATTGACCAGGTGACGGCCTGGGCCTGGGATCCGTCTGAAAAAGAAATGATTAAAGAAACCGGCTCCCCGGCGACGTTTAACCGCCAGGGCAACCTGGATGCCAAAACACTCTCCAAAGTGATCGGCCTTGATGCGCTTGAACTGAGGACCTCTGCAGCCGTTGACCGGAAGGGATTAAAAAAATGGGCCGACAGCCGGCTTCTGCGCGCGGAATTATCCCGGCTCCGGGGCAGTCTGACCTTCCAGGGAAACAGCAAAGCCGTTCCGGGATCGTTTATTGAAGTGGATAAACTCAGTGACCGGTTTAACGGCAGCATCTTTGTCACCGGTGTTACCCATACTCTTTCCCAGGGTGACTGGAGCACCGATGCCGAGTTCGGCATGCCGGATACATCGTTTTCCAGAAAATCCGACATATCTTCCCCACCGGCAGCAGGACTGCTGCCGGCCGTAAACGGACTTCACATCGGTATTGTGATCAAACTGGATGAAGATCCTGCCAAGGCCCACCGGGTTCAGGTCAGGGTCCCGGTGATGGGGGATGAATCCCGGGATGTCTGGGCACGGCTTGTCCAGTTTCATGCCTCAAAAGAGTTTGGTGCGTTTTTTCTGCCGGAAATCGGAGATGAGGTGATCCTGGGCTTTCTGAACAGCGACCCCTGTCATCCTGTTATCCTGGGCAGTCTTTATTCTGTCAAGCAGCCGCCGCCTCAGCCGCTTGAGGCTGAAAACAATATAAAAAAAATCGTAACCAGAAGCAGCCTTGAAGTGGAATTTGATGAAGAAAAAAAACATATTCTATTAAAAACCCCGGCCGGAAACCAGGTCATTCTCTCGGACGATGAAAAATCCATATGCCTGTCCGACCAGAGCGGCAACAAAGTAAAATTATCCCCGGACGGCATCCTTTTAGACAGCCCAAAGGACATCACCATCAAAGCCATTGGAGACATCTCCCTGAATGCCAAAAAATCCGTGGATATATCCGCGGCCATGGACACTTCCGTTTCAGGCCTCAATGTCAATGCCGAGGCCCAGGTTGCCCTCACGGCAAAAGGAAGCGCCTCAGCAGAACTCTCTGCCGGGGGACAGACCACGGTCAAAGGTGCCATGGTCATGATCAATTAATCATTAAACCTGTCAAAAAGGAGGTCCAATGCCGCCGGCCGCCAGAATTACCGACATGCACACCTGCCCCATGCAGACCCCGGCTGTCCCATCCCCCATTCCCCATGTGGGCGGTCCCATCACAGGCCCTTGCGTTCCAACGGTTCTGATCGGAGGTCTGCCCGCGGCCGTGGTGGGTGACACCTTAAGCTGCGTTGGTCCGCCCGACGTTATTGTCAAGGGATCTGCAACGGTCATGATCCGGAACCGGCCCGCTGCCAGAATCGGAGATGCCACAGCCCACGGCGGTTCCATTGCGATGGGGTGCCCCACAGTAATGATCGGCGGGTAACAAGCCCCCCCTGACACTCCGGCCGCTGCTGTCCATTCCGGGCGGGTTTTCCGCTTAAAAAATCCTAGGAAGCCGGACCACAAGGCGCTTCAGCAGTCCATGGCCACCCTGTGGCAAAAGATCTTCCCTGAAATTACCCTGCCCGCCCCGGCGAGTCGACTGATAAAAAAAACAGATTCAAGTAAAATATGACAGATAACAAAACAGCAGACAGAACATTTTTGGGCACAGGCTGGGGATTCCCTCCCACATTCAGCAAGGACGGGAAAAAGGCCGGCCTGGTATCCCAGGACCGGGACATCCGCCAGAGCCTTGAAATTTTAATGCTCACCTCGCCGGGAGAGCGGGTCATGCACCCGGAATTCGGGTGCGGCCTTAAATCCATGGTGTTTGAGGTAATTGATACCAGTGCGGTTACCGCCATTAAAGATATTATTGACCGGGCCGTTCTCTTTTTTGAACCAAGAATTACACTGGAGCGGGTGGATGTGGATACAGACCGCCAGTATGACGGCCGGCTGGACATTCGTCTTGAATATACTGTTAAAACAACCAACAGCCGCCACAACATGGTCTTTCCCTTTTATTTCCTGGAGGGGCCGGATGCATAGGAGAATTCCGGATTGAAGGCACAGATGCAGACACGCCCGGGCAGCCGGCATCTGTTCACCAAAGGCGGAACAGACAGGAAAAGCCGGATCAGTCCCCTGCTGGAAACAGGCCGGGTGGTCGTTGACGGATTCGGATTGCACCGTCAGATTGCAAAAGCCGCAGCCATGGCCCGGACCATGGCTTACTACGATTCAAACAACCGCGCCGACGGAAACTGGGAGGATTTTTTCCTGTCTGATGAAACCCTTTTGCTGGGAACAATGGCCGGGTTTAATACAGCGCATTTAAAAATCGTCTTCCATCAGAGCGATCCGGATGTAAGGTCTGACCGGACGGAACAATATGATTTGTGCTGTGCTCTGAAAAATCAGATAGACACCTGGCTGGAACGTTTCAGTGCCATGGACAGCAAGACCGCCGGTGAAATGAGGGCTTTTCTTGAAACCGTAATCAGGAGGCTCCCCCCTCTGACCCTCCAGGATGACATGCCGATAAACAGGGTATTTTACGGCCTGATTGATGCCGTAAACCATATTCAGCAGGCAGCAGCCTCAAAATTGATTTCCTCCATGGCCGGGGCCGGGCACGATCCGGGAGCAGGGCTTTTCATCGCCTTTTTAAAGCTCATGGAGCAGGTCCGGAACCGGGCTAACCGGTTTCCCGACCGCTACCTTGATTTTTATTATCACGATGTTTTAAAGGCCAAACCAAGGTCCGGGCAGCCGGACAGCACCTTTCTTGTATTCAGGGCAGACCGGGATGCCGGGCAGGTTCATGTTGAACAGGGCACACCGTTTATCTGCGAGTACCAAGATAACATCCCAAAAAAATTATACACCACTGATGAAGCCGTTACAGTGAGCGATGTTGAAGTGGCCGGCCTTGCCTTTCTGTATTTTGATAAAAACCCCTTGATTTCTCCTGAAAATAAAATGGGCTTTGTCACGGGCGTGTTTCAGCAAACCCTGACTCCCGGCCTCAAAACAGACATGCAGATGAAAGATCCGGTATCAAGCGTTCCACTGTTTGGAACAGCTCAATCTGACCCGGGTTCAGGTTCGAAACCGGGACATAGCAGCCCGGCCGTCATGGGAATGGCCGTGGCCAGTCCGGTCCTGCTGCTGAGGCAGGGAGAGCGCCGCATTACAGTGACAATTGATTACACCATTGACAGGGCAGCCGGTCCGGATATAACGGTCATGCTGGAAAACCGCCTGGAAGACAGAGATCAGGATGCGCCAGGAGACCAAGGCCTTAAAACCAGGCACCTTAATATAAGGGATCTTGAGATCCGGGACCTTTTTTTCAAGGTATTTGACCGGGCTGTCACCATTTTTCTGACCGGAGAAAACGGCTGGATAAGAATGGATGATATATCTCCCCTGCACCGTATTGTTGAGCCCGGCATGGCGGATAAACGACTCAGCTTTGAGTTTACCCTGTGTCCGGACCATGATTCCGTTGTTCCGTGGGACAGCCTGATCCATGGCGGTCAGTATCAGACCGGTGAGCCTGTTCTCAGGATGGAGCTGAACCCGGAGGCCCATGCCTGCCTGTATTCTTTTTTTAAAAACATGGCCCTGGTCAATATCCGGATTGATGTCGCGGTCAACGGCCTGAAAGATCTGATATTGTACAGCGATACCGGCCGAATGTCCCCGGCCGGTGTGTTTGCACCCTTTGGTCCCCTCCCCCATGCCGGGTCCTCTTTTATCTTTGGAAATTTTGAGACTTCCAATAAAAATATTAATCATATGGACCTGAGCCTGGAATGGGATCTTCCCCGGCAGGGCATGCGTTTTTCAGAATATTACGACGGATACCAAAAAGCCGGGGATACCCGCTTCCGCGTAAAGGTATCCACCCTTGTCGACGGTACTCTCCAGCCTGAGAATCCGGAAAAGCAGCCTGTTTTTGACCTGTTCTGCGATGTTGACTGCAAAACCGGCACCGGTGCAGGATTTAACAGCCGTCTGAGTTCGAAATCGACGTTTGGTTTGAACCGGCGTGATATTCGGCTTTTCCGGCAAAAATCCCATCCTGTTTCAGAAGATACCTTTTTATATGACGCCTCATCCCGGTACGGTTTTATCAAGTTCACCCTTTGTGAACCTGAATGGGGCTTCGGCCACAGGGATTATCCAACCCTCCTGTCCCGTTCCCTGACCAGAAATGCACTTCTTAAAAAAGCCAAATTGCCGAATCCGTTGCCCAGTCCGCCCTGGACCCCCATGATCCGGAAAATTTCACTGGATTATTCTGCATCGTCCGTCATCACTCCGGGGGAAGAGCATCTCAACGGCAGCACCCGGGCAGGCAACCGGTTTTATCATTTGCATCCATGGGGCATGGAAACCCTTTCTAAAAGCCATGGCCCCGGCCCTGTCCGGTTTCTGCCCTGGTTTTTTGAACCACCGGAAAAACCGGACAAGGAAGGCCGTTCATTCGGGAGCCTGTTTATTTCATTAACGGCGGGCACACTGCCGGAAAGACTGACCCTTTTTTTCCATTTAAAAGACGATGCCCGCGCCGTCGAACCTGACGATACAACACAGTTTAAATGGCATTTTCTGTGCAACAACTCCTGGAAACAATTTGAACCCTATGACATCCTCTCCGACACCACCCACGGATTTTTATCATCCGGCATTGTTACTCTGGCCCTTTCCCCTGACATGACATTGCATCATACCATCATGCCCGGCGACCGGTACTGGCTGATGGTGTCTGCCTGGGGAAACCTTAAAAGCCTTTGCAGCCTTTATGGTGTTTACACCCATGCCGCAGCAGTCACCCGGTCTTCAGAGCCGGAAACAACAAATGAAACTGCCGGCAGGATTAAAACCGCAGCCATATCCATTCCGGGCATTAACGGAATTTTCCAGGCTGCACATTTTTTCGGAAACCGGGCCGCTGAAACCCGTGATGACCTGAAAAACCGCATCCGGGAACGGCTGCGCCACAAAAACCGGGCCGTCACAGCCTGGGATTATGAACGCCTGATCCTGGAATACTTTCCAGACATTTTCAAGGTCAAATGCTTTACCAGTTTTACTGCGGACCGGGCTGACAAGTTTACCCCTGACTTTAAAAACAATATTTCCCTTTCCACCCGGCCGGGACACGTGCTCATTGTCGTGGTTCCCGGAATCGGGCAGAAAAATTCAGACAAAAGTCTGCGGCCGATGCTCAGCAGGATCATGCTTGAACAAATCCGGACATTTTTAATAAAGCATGCCCCGCACCATGCTGAAATCAGCGTCCGAAACCCGGTGTACGAGGAAATTCAGGTCCGGTGTCATGTTAAATTTACTGGCCGGTCAAAGACTGGTGAACATGTCCGGCAGTTAAATACGGATATCTCCGAATACCTTTCCCCCTGGTCGGACATTGGGTACAAAATCCGCTTTGGGTGGCGCATCCGGCCGGAGGAAGTACAGGCTTTCATCGGGGGGCTTTCCTATGTGGAAAAAACAAGTGGATTTTCCATGCTGAAAATTACGGACAAAACCAGGGATTACTACGACCTCCAGGATACTGAAGACAAGAAAACAAACTTCCGGAAAGGAAGACCGATCCGCCCGTTCTACCCCTGGAGCATTATTGTACCGTCCAGGGAACATTTCATTGAGGTCATGACGGACCGAAGGAACATACCAGCCCGGGCAGCCGGGATCAACGACCTTGAAATCGGGACTACATTTATCATTGACAGGTAAAACACATGTCTGAACAAACCAGAGAAACGCTGAAAAATTATTTTGAAACCGGACGGAAACCATCCCGTCAGAATTTTGCGGATCTGATTGACTCCAACCTGAACATGATAGACGAAGGTATCCGCAAAACACCGGAACATGGACTGGTCATCTCCCAGCTAGGACAGGGACGGCTGTTGACCCTGGATAAAAAAGAGACGGAAACCTGCACATGGAACATCCGGATGGATGACAAAGACGCCCTTTTAATCGGGACGGATAATGCCAAACCCATTTTGAGGCTGACCGCAGAAGGCAGCATTCAAATCAACGAAGGTGCTGTAGCCCTTACAAGGAGTACAGAAAAAAATCACACCGACCTTTCTGTCCGTGGCTCCATTTGCTGCAGTACACGAAAGGGAAACTTTAAAAGCCCAAATGAGATTGACATCCCTGTCCTGGCAGACGGGAAATGGCACGATCTGATCAAAAATATCCGTGGATGCAACAGCTTTGAGATTATGGCAGGGGCCAGAAATCCCGGGAATAAAAAAAACGCTCTGCTGCATGCCTTTGCCATGAATGCAGACAACCCGGAAAGCATCTTTAACAAATATTTTAAAAAGAGCAATGTGTTCCTGGATTTTTTCCGGCTGAAAAAGAAAATCGTCACTCACCATGCCTATTACAACCAGAAGTGTGACAAAATCCGGCTCCGGTGGATCACCCCGGACCCGTCCCGGCCTGAATATTATTCCCTGCAGATCAAAACCAACTGCTGCTATGGGGATAACACCAGGATCCGCTACCACATTACGCGGCTCTGGGAGGATGCATTCTTTGACAAGGACGATTCATCCCGAACAGGAGAATCCGGATAAATGGAATGGGAGACTGAATCAGAGCCGTTAACCTTTGAAGAACTCAGGCGTCTGGGCATGGAATATGTTCAGGAACTGTCCGGACAGGTCTGGACCGATTTTAACCTTCATGACCCTGGGGTCACCATCCTGGAGCAGGTCTGTTATGCCCTTACCGATCTTGCTTTCAGAAGCGGCTATGATGTGGCGGACATTCTCACAAAAGAGAACGGAACCATTGATTATAAAGGACTGGGGCTGTACCTGCCCGGTCAGATTTTATCCTGCCGGCCGGTTACACCGACCGATTACCGGAAACTGATTCTGGATGCAGAGCACAGAATTGACGCAGTGTTTATTGAATCTTTTGATCCAAAATCAGGAGAAGATGTACCCCAGGGCCGGTATCGAATCCGTGTTAAACCGGGTTATAATCAGACTTTGACCCGGCAAACAGAAGATGAGATCATTCACTGTGTTTCCAATATCTATCATCGCCACCGCAATTTATGTGAAGACCTTGCCCGGGTGGAATTGATCCCGGTAAAAAATTTTTCTTTGCACGCAGTGATCAACCTTACTGCCGGGGCCATTCCGGAACGTGTTCTGGCCCAAATCTACGTTGCCTGTGCCCGGATAATCTCCCCCAGACCGGTTTTTCAGGCCCCCGGCAATTTACCCGGAAAAGAAATGGACCTTGAAAAACGTTTTGAAGGCCCCCTTCTGATGCACGGGTATCTGGATGACCAAGACCTCTGGGACAAAGACAGGATCGTGACCCAAAGTGATATTACCGCCCGGGTGATGTCCATTGAAGGAATTAAAAGTATCGTTGAAATCAGGTTTGGTGAAGCGGCTGATCCAGAGCCGGTTTTTGATTATACGGCTGCCCTTCTTCTTCCTGAAACTCCTGAAGAAATTTATGTCACCCTGCAGCGGGACAAAACCGTCTTTCCCATCTCATTTTCTGAATTCAAGTATGAGTTAAATAAATTGTTCGGCACGGATAAAAAAATAAAGACCCTGCAGGAAAATACTAAAGGCAATGATGCCCCGCCAAAGGGAAACTACAGAAATATTGAAAATTACTATTCCATCCAGAACCATTTCCCTGACATTTACGGGATAAACCGTTTCGGGATCCCGAAATCCGAATCCAGGCACAGAAAAGCCGCGGCACGGCAGTTAAAAGCCTATTTGTCCTTTTTTGAACAGGCCATGGCGGACTTTTTAACCACCCTTGCCCATGTACCCGGCCTGTTCAGTCTGGACCCGGATCTTGATCCTGTTGCCTGGTATACGGCCCTGAAAGAAGATGTCATCCCAAACGGCCAATCACTTTACCTTTCCTCAAAGCAGGCCGCCCCGGATAAAACCTTGCAGCATGCAGTGAATGCCCAGGTGGATTTTCAGCAGAAAAGAAACACGATCCTGGATTTTCTTCTGGCCATGTACGGCGAATCCCTTGTACAGCCGAAAATCCCCTGCAAAGACCGGCAGATTAGAAACAAGACCCGGTTTTTACGTCAGGTAGACGATATCAGTAAAAACCGGGGTGCTGCCGCAAATCTTTATGACACAAAGCATCCAACAGCTACCAGCGGGATTGAAAAAAAAGTCCGGATGCTGATGGATCTTGATCCGGATATAAAATTTTATCTTATGGAACATATTCTGCTGTGGCCGGCCCAGGCCTTTCCCGAAGCCCCTGCAGCGGATTTTTTCTCCAACCGGGTCAGTGTTGTTTTCTGTGAAATTGATTTTGAAGAGCCCCAAATTCTGGACCAGTTCACCCAGGCATTTGACTTGAACTGTCCGGCCCATATCCTGTTCGAATTCCGTAAGGCAAGTCCTGAGGACATGGAATATTTTGAAAAGATAAAGACACAATGGCTCAAGGAAAAACAAAAAAACAATTCCCGGCAGGATGAGGTGGATGTCCTGGCATGGAAGCTGGTGTCCTTTTTACAGGAAATTGAAAAATACTCATAAAATAAAAAGAATGGATTGCAATATCCGGTTTGATTCCGAAAATATTGCCCTGGAAAACCAGGCAGTCACAACCTCGTTTGTAAAAAACAGGCTGGTACGCGTGATCGAGCAGGTGTTTGATTCCCATTCCACACCCCAAACCGTTTCCCGGTTCAACCGGCTTGACATTGATCTTGGGCAGATCTCAATGACTGAATTTCCGGATGAACTGGAAAACCGGATGAGAAAAAAACTGGATGCACTTTTAAATCAAATTCACCCCTCTTTGGAAACCGCCCCCCTTGAACCTGAGCAGGACATGATTCAAACCCGGGAAAAAGCAGATCAGGAGGTGTTGTTTTTCTTTTTGGAGAATGGATTTCTTCCCTGGTACGGCCCTGTTCCCGGCAATGCTGAAATAAAAAAAAACCTTGACGGCCTTCTATTATCGCAACCCCAAACCCTGATCTCTTTTTTAAAGACTCTTGAAACCCCCAAACCCGTCATTCGCCGCCTTCACCACCAGTTCGGAAAAAAAGTGCTTGAAAAAATCCACGACCTGCTTCTTTCAGAGCAGGCCTTCAAGGACCCTGCACAAATCCGGACAGCAAAGCAGATGCACAGGATTGAACCTGATCCGGATGAAAAAGCCGCACCCATGGAAACACTTCTGGAAGAGATTCTGAAAGGCCTGAAAAACACCTTTTCAGACATGATAGTCACTCAAAATGATCCTGGAGCAGCCACTGATCAAAAGCAGAATCCGGCAATGGGGAATACCTTCATCAGGCAGCCCTCCCCTGCCGTGCGAACCGATTCTGGAAAAATTTCCCATTTGAATACAGATCAAACTACCGTTGATTTGCCGCCTGAACAATTAAAACGCCTGCAGAAAAAAAATGCTGATCAGGGGACCATGCCGGAAAAGACACAGGCAGAACAATCCGATATCCATGAGGCAGCGCAGGTAAAACAACTGGGCATCCCGGCAAAACTGACGGCAGATCACACGGATAATCCAAGTGCAATCCCGGCCGATATCCCGGCGGCCCTGCTGAATATGCTGGAACAGGATCCCGGGCTGTGCCGGGACATCGCTGAAAAACCGGACATAAATGATCTGCAGCAGGTGATCTGGTTTCTTATCCAAAATTTTATCCCGGCATCTGCCCTGGCTGATCATTGGTCAGATAAAAAATTTACTGATTTAAAAAACGCCCTGCCCCCTGCTGTTTATCAACTCCATTTTAAGGCAGACAGTGTCAAAGCATTTTTAATCCGGGTGTTTATCAATCTGACACGTCACCGGTTAAATGCCCGTTTGGGGATAGATCAAACTGCCGCGCAGTTATCAGCAGAACAATTGACGCGCATGCTTGAAAAAATTGCTGATCAGGGGACCATGCCAGGCGGGCAACAGACAGAACAATCCGATATCCATGAGGCAGTGCAGGCAAAAAAACTGGGCATCCCGGCAAAACTGCCGGCAGATCACACGGACAATCCAAGTGCAATCCCGGCCGATATCCCGGCGGTCCTGCTTAATATGCTGGAACAGGATCCCGGGCTGTGCCGGGACATCGCTGAAAAACTGGACATAAAAGATCTATGGCATATGATCCTGACTTTTGTAGAAACAATCAAAAAAGAGTCCGACAGGCTCGACTTTTCCTTTGCCGGTTTTTTTCAGGCAGACACAATACATATGCCGGCAGCTGCCAATGAAACAATTTATATACAAAATGCCGGGATGATCCTTGCCGGCCCTTTCCTGCCTCAACTGTTTCAAAAGCTTGAACTGCTTGCACAGAAGGAATTTAAAAGCCGGGATGCATCGGAAAAAGCCGTCCATATTCTGGAATATCTGGTGAATAAACAATTGATGGCCCCGGAATACAGGCTGGTGTTAAACAAAATCCTCTGCGGTATTGAACCGGGCATCCCGGTCAGGCGGGACATTGACCTGACTGAAAAAGACAAAGACATCACTCAGGAGCTGATTCACACGATGATCACCCACTGGAAAGCAATTGGAAACACCTCTTTAGACGGTTTCAGGGAATCCTTTTTAATACGGGAGGGTAAACTTTCCCTGAAAGATGATGCCTGGTCATTGCTTGTGGAATCCAAGCCCTTTGATATGCTCCTGGACCGGATACCCTGGTCATTTAAAACCATCCGGCATCCATGGATGGACAGGGTTATCCATGTCAAGTGGCGATAAAAATTAAAAACCGAAAACAGGAACCTGATCAATCATGAAAACACTGTACTCTATATTGGTTTGTCTGCTGGTATTGATACTTTTACCATTGCCAGGGCAAGCTGCTCATCCGGCGGCTGAAGGAAAATGGCAGGCCGGCAATTGCAGCTGCTCCCCAAATGTCAGCCAGCCTGTATTCGGATATTATGAATTACCGGATCAGCCCGCAGATGAACCGGAATTTATAAATTTCAGCCTGCTGACAAGAATAGAATATTTCTGCAAAACCCTGAAACCCGACGGCCGGCTAATCGATCAATCCACATTTGACACTATGCAAAAAAATATTTCGCTTTCCCGGCAGTTTAATACAAAAATTGACCTGGGAATTAAATTATCCGAGGAATTTGATCAAACCTTTATCCCCCAAAAAAATCATACCCAGCTGGCCGGACAGATTATCCGGCGCATTTCAGCCTTTAACCAAAAACAAAAAAAACAGATAAAAGAAAAACGTGAGGCCCTGGTTAAAGAATTCACGACCTCCCATTTTCAGAAAACCATTGATCAGCTCAAAGAAAAAGTCAATCAGATGGACAAAAGCTTTGTGGCTCAAGAAGACATTAACAAAGGATTCATGGCCATTAATAAAAAACTCAATGCATCCATCAATCTATTTTTAAAGTATGAAAAAGCGGCAAAGCTTCTAAGGACAGAAAAGGAAAAAACAATCCTGAAAGAACGTATTGTAAAGGAAATGAAGGGAAAAGATCCCTCTTTTATCAGAAAGGTGTTTAACTATTTAAATATCTTCAAATCAAATAAGACCCAAAAGCAGGCCCGGCAGAATTTAAAAACAGCTGAACATATCATTCAGCAAAGAGAAGAAATCATCCAGTATCTTATCAACAACAGTTTAAAACAAATGGAAGCCCTGGAAAACAAAACCGTTCAGGTCAGCAGTAAAAAGGAAACAACCAATGAAGAAACAATGAAAGACAACGAGCCTTCAGGCACTGACAGCATTGTTCTTTCAAACCCGGACATCCTGATGGATGCTGTGGTAAGGCTTGAGGCTGATTACCGGGACTGTTTAACCGGCGACTGCAGTAAAGATTTGAAAAAACTGGAAAAGGATATCAAGACCCTTTTGGTAAAGGCCGAAATTCCCCGGGACGTGGCAGATAAAATTGTCGAAATCGTCGTTGGTTCGCCCTCTGCCCGGGAAAAGGCAAAAAAAGAAAGCGTTAAAACCATAATTTCAGAGCAGATAAAGAACCGAAAACACGAGATGGAAACCATCCGGATTGACTGGGAATGGAAAGATACTTCAGGACAGGGAACAGGCAAATTAATCAATGATCTTTCCACGTTTATCCGGCGAACCGGTTTTGACGGCCTGGCGCTGGATATTTCAGAACTTTCAATGACCCCAGGAAACAAGGCGTTTCTGACTGATTTTATTTCAAAGCTTCACCGGCAGCTGCCCGGGTCCGGTGCACAGCCCCATATCAGCCTGATCATCAGCCAGGTTCATATTACACCGGACCTTCAGACCATTGAGCCCTATGTGGATTATATTATCCTTAAACTGCCGGCCCCTATTCCGGAAGACTTAAATTTTATAAACACGCTCATCGGCGGGTACGTAAAGACAATCGGCGCCACTGACAAACTGCTGCTGTACATGAAAAGCAGCAATTTAGGTCTTCTGGAGTCTTCCGGCCAAAAAATTGTCCGGACCATAAAAAAGGACACCCAGGGATTATGCCTGGACCGGGATGTGTTTGTCTCCTCATCCATTGATGACACAGCGTCGCCGGTTCTGTTAAATTATATTATTCAGCCCCGGGACATGTTCTTTGCCCGGAAGCTCTTATACCGGTTCAACCAGGCATATTTTGATATCTGCACGATCATATGCCCCTATAAAAACCTGTCGTTAAGCATCGTCAAAGTTCTGGTTGCCGCCTGGTTTATCATCTGGCTGCTGGCCTCATCCCATGCCGTGTTTGACAGTTTTTGTACGGTTAACTCCTTTATTTCAAGGCATTTTTTCCTTTTCTGGGGGGCCGGGGCAATCATTTTTACTGCAGCATACACGGTAATTCTTTGTGATCCGTTTCTAAAAGAACGCCGGGATGATGCGGTTTATATTCTTGCCGGAATTCTGATGATCAAAATTCTCTTTTTTCTATGGAAAAAGGCAGGCACGGTAAACAGATAAAGAAAGAAACCCCAAGATGAAGACGTTTTCAACCAGAATTGAAAAAAGCAATACTGACCGGTCAGTGAACTGCCGTGAGAGCAAAAAAGAGATGCATGCAAAGATCATGGACAATCGTCCGGAATCAATGGTGCAAAGACAAATCATACAGGCGGTTCAGGACCATTCAACCCGGAATGCTTCCAATCAGACAGGGATTCCGGATCATGTCAGGGCAGGAATGGAGAAATCCTTTCATGCGGATTTTTCCAATGTCAGGGTTCATACCAACTCCACCCGGGCGGTTGATGTCGGGGCGCAGGCCTTTACACAGGGGGCGGATATTCACTTTGCACCCGGCCGGTTCAGCCCGGATTCATCACCCGGACGAAAACTTCTGGGTCATGAACTGGCCCATGTGGTCCAGCAGCGGCAGGGCCGTGTGAAGCCCACCACCAAAGTCAACGGCATGCCGGTCAATGATAATCCATCCCTTGAAAAAGAGGCTGATATCCTGGGCAGCAACGCCTGAAAATGCAAAGCGGAAAACCATTGATGCAAACCTGCATACAAAAAAACAGCCAGAGCCTAGAAGCGGAAGTTTCCTGGTTCAACCGCGTCCTTGAAACCCGGATCGCCCTTTATTTTGAAAACGACTGCCCGTTTAAGACCATTTATGAGGTTGAACGCCCGCCATTGGAACGGGACGATTCGGAATATGCCGGGATTGTCAAAGCCAACAGCTTTGGATTTGATGAACGGATCATTCTGATACTATCCCTGATCCCCCATATCCGTCCCCATGTCCTGGACACCTTTTTTATCCACAATAAAAATTTTGACCGGCCGTTTACGGAATTTGGCGGCTGGAAGGGCCTTTCCCACGGCGGATTCCTGCCCACGGGCGAGACGGCTGCCTTTATTCTTGCCGGAAACAGTCTTGAAAAGCGGTTTGAGATCATCCGCATGTTTGAGGCGGATCAGACCTTTTGCAGAAAAAACATTTTAAAACTGGACAACAACGGCACACATGAACCGTTTTTCAGCGGGGCCCTGGTGATTTCACCTGAATACCTGAACTTGTTCACCACCGGGAGAAAACACAAACCCGATTACAATATAGCCTTTCCTGCCAAACGCATTACCACCCGGCTGACATGGGATGACCTGGTCCTTTCCCGGGAGGTGTCTGAAGCGATTGAAACCATTAACGGATGGATCAGGCACGGGGCAGCCATCATGGATGACTGGGGGTTTGACACGGTCATCAAGCCCGGTTACCGCAGTCTTTTTCACGGACCGCCCGGTACCGGCAAAACCCTTACGGCTACCCTGATCGGTGATGCAGCCGGGGCAGATGTCTACAGGATTGATCTTTCCATGATCGTCTCAAAATATATCGGCGAGACTGAAAAGAATCTTGCCAATGTTTTTGATCAGGCAGAAAACAGAAACTGGATCCTGTTCTTTGATGAGGCAGACGCCCTGTTCAGCAAGAGGACCCAGACCAGTTCATCCAACGACCGCCATTCAAATCAGGAAATTTCATACCTGCTCCAGAGAATTGAGGATTTTCCCGGTGTGGTGATTCTGGCCACCAATCTTAAGTCCAATATTGATGAGGCGTTTGCGCGGCGGTTCCAGTCCGTCATTTATTTTCCCGTGCCTGATTCGGATCAGCGCCTGAAACTCTGGAAAAACATCCTGACAAAGGACCGCCACAATCTTGATGAAAAGGAAATGATCCACATCGCGGACAATTACCAGCTCACGGGCGGGGCCATCATCAATGTGTTGCGGTTTGCCGCCATAAAGGCCCTTCAGGACGGGCGGGAGACCATTACTGCCCCGGATCTGACCCGGGGCATCTCAAAGGAACTGATCAAAGAAGGTAAAACACTTTAATCCGGGGTGAGTTAAGGAATTCAACGTGGAAGGTTACAAATTAGATATCCTGAAGACGCTGTATACCCAGCAGCAGTCAACCGCACATATTATCAGGGAAAGAATGTCCAAAATTTCTGCGGCAGCCATCAGCATCTTTATTGCCATTGATGGCTGGCTGATTGCCAATTCCCGGGATTTAAGCGGTTCTCAACCC
>JBNKNP010000442.1:0-6412 GCA_050293905.1 Desulfobacteraceae bacterium
ATGGACGGGATAGGCAAGGTTCATGATACCATACGCAATTATCCCCGGGCCTGGGAAAAAGTTAACCAGACACTGACCGGCCTGGTTGAGCTTAGAAAGACGGCATCACATCTGGTCATTGGATTAAAAACCACTATCCTGCCGGTGAATGTTTCAGAATTGGACCGAATTGAAGCCTATGCACAAGGAAAGGATCTGTTTACCATTATTTCGCCGATTATTCTTACCCGGGGACGGTATTTGAATATGGATAAAACAAACGGATTTTCATTCGGCCGGGAAGACGTGCAGGCAATGATTGATTTTTTTTCCAGGGGCCGGACACGATGGGGATTTCATTCAAAAGCACTGGTCAGGTATCTTGAGACCGGCATCATGAAAAAGCCCTGCACCTGCGGGTTTAATTATTTTTTCATCCGCAGTTCTGGAGAATTGTTTCTGTGCCCGCTGATTGACCGGTCCGTGGGAAATATTACCCGCTCCCCGGTTGAAACCGCGTTAAACTCAGCCGCAGCCGTCCGGATGCGAAAACGGATCGGCTCATTTCCCGAGTGCCGTGGCTGCACGGAGCCCGGACTTGAGCGTTATTCGCTTACCTTCCAGGGATGGTCATATCTTTTGAGCATGCTAAAAATGGGTGGCAGGCAGTTTATGGATGTCCATTACCACATGGGGCTGAACAAGTATGTTTAGATATTTTGCCCGATTAGACATTCTTCATTGAAAGCGAGATTCTTTTCCGTACAACATCCACTTCAAGAATTTTGACTCTCACTGTCTGCCGGACCGATACGATGGTATGGGGATCTTTGACAAACCGGTCTGCCATCTGGCTGATATGGACCAGGCCGTCCTGGTGAACCCCGATATCCACAAACGCACCGAACGCGGTGACGTTTGTGACAATTCCCGGAACGGTCATGCCCACCACAAGATCTTTTATATCATGAATGGCATCATTAAAGCTGAACGGTTTAAATGTTTTTCTCGGATCGCGTCCCGGGGCGGCCAGTTCTGCGGCAATATCTTTTAGCGTCGGCATACCGACAGCGTCCGTAACATATGCCGACAGATCAATTTGGTTTATGAGTTCTTTGTTCCTGATCAGGTCGCTGATTTTCCGGCCGGCATCTTTTGCCATCTTTTCAACAACAGGATACGATTCCGGGTGGATACCGGAATTATCCAGCGGGTTTTTTGCAGCATGAATTCTTAAAAAACCCGCTGCCTGTTCAAATGCCTTCGGGCCCAGCCGGGGCACCTTTAAAAATGCCTTCCGGGATAAGAACGGCCCGTTTTCATTCCGAAAGGCCACCATGTTTGCGGCAATGGCTGCGTTCAAACCGGAAACCCGGGCAAGCAGTTCTTTGCTGGCTGTATTGACGTGCACCCCCACTGTATTGACACAGGAGATCACTGCATCATCCAATGCTTTTTGCAGCAGTTTCTGGTCCACATCATGCTGGTATTGGCCTACGCCAATGGATTTGGGGTCAAGTTTGACCAGTTCGGCCAGGGGATCCATCAAGCGTCTTCCAATGGATACCGCCCCCCTTACCGTGATATCATGGTCGGGAAATTCATCCCTGGCTACCGGCGAGGCAGAATATATGGAAGCACCGCTTTCATCCACCATGACAACAGCAGGTTCCGGTCCGGAAAAAACAGCTTTCACAAAGGCTTCCGTCTCTCTTCCGGCAGTACCGTTTCCAATGGCAATGGCTTGAATATCATAGGTTTTTACCAGACGGGCAAGGGTGGATTCTGCCCTGTTGTCATCTTTTAAATGAGGAAAGATCACATCATGGTGGAGCAGTTTTCCCTGGGCATCAAGGCAGACCACCTTGCAGCCGGTCCTGAATCCCGGATCAATGGCCAGAACCCGTTTCTGGCCCAGCGGGGCGGATAACAGCAGTTCTTTCAGGTTGTTTACAAAGACCTGAATAGCAATCTGGTCTGCCCTGGTTTTTATTGCCTTGATAGATTCTGTTTCAATGGATTTGGATAAAAGACGCTTGTAACTGTCTTTAACGGCATCCCGGACCTGAAAGGCGCACGCACTGTTATTTTTAAGTGCTTTATGTTCAATAAGGCAGCAGGCGCTGTCTTCATCCACAAGAACATGGACGGTGAGTATGGATTCCTGTTGTCCTCTGAACATGGCCAGTACCCTGTGGGAAGGTGCTTTAAAAGCCGGTTCGGACCAGTCAAAATAGTCCTTGTATTTTAACCCTTCTTCCTTTTTTGACGGCTTCACTTTGGATTGGATCTGGGCGGTTTTTAAAAAAAAGTCTCTGACTTCGGCCCGGATATCAACATCCTCACTGATGGTCTGGGCAATGATATCTCTTGCACCGGCCAGGGCATCCAGGGCTGATTCAACCTGATTTCGGGATGAAATATAGTTCGCTGCTTCAGCCATGGGGTCGTTTTTAGACTGCTGCAAAAGAAACCGGGCCAGGGGTTCCAGTCCTTTTTCCTGTGCAGCCGCTGCCCTTGTTTTTTTCTTTGGCCGGTATCGTTCATACAGGTCTTCAAGTCCTGTCAAAGAAGATGCTGCCGTAATATCAGCGGCAAGGGCTTGTGTTAAAAGGTCTCTTTCTTCTAAAGATTTAAGGATGGCCTTTTTCCGGTCTGAAAGGGCTGTCAGCTGTTCTATCCGGTCCCGGACAGCGGTCAGGGTGACTTCATCCATGGAGCCTGTTTTTTCTTTTCTATACCTGGCAATAAACGGGATCGTGGCCCCCTGGTCCAGTAATTGGATCACTGACGAAACCTGGGAATCGTTTAATTTAAATTCTTTTTTAATGCATTGATCAGTTTTCATTGTTTTAGTCTATCACTGTCAGGCAGGCCCCGGTTACTGCCAGGCAAATGGCAACTAACCGGTTCCGGGTGATTTTTTCCTTTAGAAAAACAGCAGCCAGCACAAAAATAAAAATGGTGGACATCTGATTTAAAATGGCGGCCTTGGATGCGGTTGTATATTTCATCCCGCCCATCCAGCACAGAATGGCCAGATAGTTTCCGAAAATTGAGGCAGGTATGGCAAAGGCCCAGTTATTGGAGAATTTAAGTTCCTGCAGATATTGTTTCCGTTTCGGATGGCAGATAATAATGGCAGACAAGGAGAGGACGCCTGCTGTCACACGGACCAGGGTGGCCCATAATACATGGGTTTCAGCCAGAAGCTCTTTGATGATGACAATGCCGATGGCAACGCAGATCATTGAAAGACAGCCGATACATATTCCAAACCAGGGGAAAGCAGCCCTGATTTTATCCGTTTTTCTGTTGGCCGGTGAGAAAGATCCCACCATAACCGCGGTCAGAACCAGGATGCCGCCGATAATCGCCTTTGGACTTAAGGTTTCACTTAAAAGCAGGAATGAAAAAAAGATAACGCTCGGAAGATAAAGACATTCTACTATGGCGGTGAGGCCGGCCCCCAGCCGGTTTAAGGCCATGAAAAAGAAAAGATCTGAAAGTGTGATTCCGATCACCCCTGATACAGCCAGCCACAGCCAGTTGTTTGTCGGCCGGTCGGGAAAAAAATCAATATTCAAAACCACCATGGTCAATGAGATCAGGATAAAAGCGATCAGGCTTTTAAAGATATTTAAAGAGACCGGGGAAAAGGTTTTTCCGCTGATTTTAAAAAGGATGACACCCGCGGCCCAGAAAAAAGCTGCCAGTAAAGAGAGAACAGCCCCCTGCATGATTATTGTTGATCCATTTTGATGAACTCTCCAATCAGATGGGGTCGTTTGTCCTCTTCGTCAAGAAGCTGAAACCCGGCCTGAAGCTGTCCGGTCTCCTGCTGCCTTGTGAAAGCAGTTCCGAGCACCAGGGTGGCAGGCATGAAAACCGGCAGCTTGAAAAATGCGTTTACCCTGGCCGGAGCATGGCTGTCACAAGTATCATCCAGTCCGGCCAGGACCCGGCCAAGACTCCACATGCCATGCACAATGGCCCGTTTAAACCCAAAAAGTTTGGCAAAAACCGTGTATAAATGGTGGGGGTTGTAGTCCCTGGATACGGCAGCATATCTCCTGCCGGTTCCGGCCGGAACAAAAAAGGTCTCTTTTTTTTCCAAAAGAACCGGGTCTTTTCTTCTTTTTATTGGTTTCTTTTTGATCCGTGCTTTGGTTAAAAAGATAGAAACGCCTTTCCAGACTATCTGTTCGTTTACCTTGGCCTTGAGAGTGAATTGGGATTCGATCCCCTTTTCAGTCCGGGTCATGCCGGAAAGCGTACAGGAGATATCAAGGGTCTCATGGGAGAAAACCGTTCGCTTGAGTTCAAAAGACTGAAAGGTGTGGATCAGTCCCAGAGGATTGAGGGGAAATGTTTTGTCTGTTACAAATTTTCCCAGCATCCCGGTAAAAAGGGTTTGGAAATATGAGATGGGGATGCGTCCTTCAGCGTCCGGGGAAAATCCGCAGACCCGGCAGTAATCGGAGATATTCCGTAAGTCAGGTTGTATGTTTTTCAGTTGGATGGTTTTTTTTTGGATTTGGGGGTCATTTCCCAGTGTGCCGGGGCGAAAAAGTCCGGCCAGGAAAGCTTTTAAAAAAATCCATCCCATGTGCGGGGGGGCGCTGATGTCCAGAACTATTTCAGGCCCTGCCGGTGAAAACCGCCAATCAGCCTTTTCATCAGAAGCTTTTGTATGGAATCCATTTTTCATAGGCAGACAAGTGTATCCTTAAACGAAAATGAAGTCAAACATTCAATCGGAGCGATCTGCCAATATGGTGTTCAGCAGCTTCTCTGTATGTTTACCAGGCACTTGCTGTTATCAATTGGATTTGATCCGGCAAATTGAAACAATAGTTCCCATGTGGCCTCATAAAAGTAAAAGTAAAAATTACACATAATTACAAGCGGATATGTTGTATAATGCATCTTATTGTGGGGCTATTTGCCCCACCTGATTTTGATGCAATTTCTTTTGGGGGGCGATGATGAAATAAAGAAAAAATAGAACCACAGAAAAAAAATTTTTTAATGATTATTAAATAATTTTAATTAGTTACAAATAATTATCGTGGTTATTAAGCCAAGGATTTTATTTATTTTAATGAAAAATTAATGAATGGTATAAAGATTGCTAATTAATAAAGCGATTGATTTTAAAATCTTTTCAAGGTACCGGAAAAAGCTTCAAAACATCAGAGTAGCAGCGTCACCATAAGTACTAGTGCTCCGTCATAAGCGTTATTCTTACACTATAGCTGCGTCTTTTGTATCGGTTTAATGCTATAGCCCCGTCACCGGAGCCGGTCAGATGATATCGCTACGTCATCTGACCGGCTTCAACAACAGAAATGTGCCTTTTCAGCGCAACAAAAAATCGTATGTTTTTAAATCAATTATCAAGGGAAAGGAGAAACAGATGTCCAGAGAAGAAAAATTAGCTAAAGTTCCGGTGGAAGCAAGACTGGAAATCGCAACAACTGCCCTGACCGGTATGATAAACGCCTATGGCGCCACGCTTAAGGCAGCGGTCGGTGATGAGAAATTTAATGAATTTGAGCAGTCGCTTTTTAACCAGGGCGGCATGGGGGCGAAACAGATTGTGGACAGCTTCGGCCTGCCTGCACAATCGGTTAAAGATTTTGCAGAAACCATCAGTTGTATCGGAACCATCTGTTTCGGTCCGGGCTATCAATCCCGTGTGGTTGAAAGTTCAGAAGATCGTTGTGTGGGACATACGAAAATGTGCCCGATTCATAACAGAAAAAAAGAAGCCGGCATGCCCGACGATGGGTCGTGTGTTGGAAAGCATAAAAAATACGTTGATGGATTACTTGAAGCCTTGAACCTGGATTATAATTTTAGTGTTGAAAACCACATGGCCGACGGCGGGAATCATTGCAAGTGGAGTATTTGGAAGTAATCGAAAATGTATCGCCCGGGCGGTCTTTGGAATTAACCCCCTTTTTTTCAGAGGCTGTCCGGGTGAGTCGCATCTCATATTAAAATATCCAGAGGTATTTTTTAAAAGATAAGGAAGATCGGTTAGCCCACAAGGTCAAATATTGTTTGTTCGGTCTGTTCCAGGGTAGGGGCGGATGGGTTCAGTGCCTCGGTTGCAGAGGTTTCACTGGTTTGTCCTTCGGTTGAGGTCCGGGGCTGTTCCTCCTGGCTGGATGATGGTTCGGTGGCCACAAAATCAATGAGTGTCCCGGTTAGATTGTCCAGCAATGATTCCAATGGGTTTGAATTATTGTTGATACTACTGAGCGCGTCAATGAGACTGTTGATTAAATCCAGGGCAGCAAGCGATCCTGATTCCGTGGTAATGTCAATTTGAAACAGATTCTCAAGGGTCTGGTTTGAAAATAGATCCAGAGAAAGGGTTGAAGACGTATCTTCTTCCACGCTGCCGGTATCGATCAGTGACTGG
>JBNKNP010000443.1:0-9662 GCA_050293905.1 Desulfobacteraceae bacterium
AGTAGTTATGAAGGCAGATTCGGGATTTTTTCAATATTGTCTTCATCAATATCAACCCCGGCATACCGGCCTAACGCATCTATTTTTATGACCACCCGCCCTTTGCCTTTATGTTCCGTGAATTCTCCGGTGACACCGGCCAGGGGACCTTCCAGAATCATCACCGGATCTCCTTTTTTCAGCCGGATGTTTGCACCGGTAATCAGGTCCGTGCTGGTGCTGGTTAAAATTTTTAAAGAGTCTATCTGGAAGTCCGGAATCGGGACGGGCCCGGATTGATTCCCCAGCAGCCGCACCGCACCGGTTGTTTTTAATATTCGCAGTTGATCCGCCGGAGAAGGGCTTGTTTTTACAAAAATATATCCGGGAAAAAGAGGGACTTCAATCATCAGGCTTCTGTCTTTCCGGCGGCTTTTCCTCTTTGTTTTTGGAAAAAAAACCTCAATTTGTTTTTTAACGATGCTTTCATACACGGTTTTTTCAAAATTGCTCCGGGTTAAGAGTGCAAACCAGTTTTCAGGCAATGTCATTTGGTTCCAAACTCCCCAATCCCCACCAGGGTGACAAGAAATTCAATAATATTTTCACCTCTGGATTCTTCAAAAAACAAGTCAAACCGCCAGCAGGCTCTTTTATATGAAAAACCGGCCGTGCTTTCGATGGTTCGATGCTCCACCAGGTTTTGTTCAATCGAATAATACGCAGATAATTCATCGGTGATGGCCACATCAATTTTATTATATATGGATTCGGACACATTCCTGGTGTACCGGTATTCCGTATTCAATGCATCGCCCCTGTTATCCTTGATGGTGCCGCCGGCATTTATGATTATAAAACGGTCGTCATACGGGTTCCAGGCCACATCGGCATCCATGGTAAAATAGCTCGACGGATTGAGTTCCGCATCCAGAGTTACATTGGAAAAAGGTCGGGATTCTTTATCCCGTTCCTTTTTTATGTCATAGCTCTGGGAAAGCTTAACATAGGCAACATCCCGGTAGGTCGTATTTTCTTTGCCCGCGGGATCTAATGTTGTTTTACGGGTAATAAAATTATTGGTAATGGAATAGGTGAGCAAATGCTTTTCCGCAATCCTGTCTGCCCCGTCAAATGACGGCAGGGTGTTCTGGCCGATATACGGTGTATAGGCATAGTTGATTTCAGGGATGATTTCATGCTTGGCCTTGTCTGAAAACGCCGTGTTCATATCAAATATTTTAATGAGCTTTGAGGATAATACGGCATTGACATCATAGATTTCCCTTGTCCTGAAATCATCGGAATTTCCATTACTGTCTATAAACTTGCTGGTGTGATACACGGTTTCCCTGGCCCCCACCGACGGTTCAAAGGTAAAATAATGACCGATTTTAAGGGGCAGATAAAGTCTGGGATACAGGTCGGCTCTCTGCCCGTTGACAAGGGTGGCAGTAGTGTCTTTCCGGTAAAAGGAAGTGTATTCACTGTCCAGGGAATAGTAGAAACTTGAATCGGAGATCTGTTCTTTTGAAGCATCAAACTGGATGCTTGGAAGGGTCTGCAAGGTGCGGTCATCCGTATTCTGCCGCCGGGCCCGGACGTCGTCGTACCAGACGGTGTCCACCCGGAACGAGAAATTATCCCATGACCGGGTGATGTTCAGTTCATTTTTCCTTGTATAATCATCATATTCATCCAGGCCTCTGCCAAAGTCTTTTTCAAAAGATTCCTTGGTCAGGGTATACCCTGTAAATTCGTCTTGAAATTCATGCAGATAATCTTCATCACTGACCACGTCTATATCCAGTTTTGCGTTAAATTCATTGGGCAGTTCCTGGTCATGCTTCATTCTGAACCAGAACCGGTCGGTATTGGTCCGCCGGGGGGTTGAATCAAAAGAATAGTTTTTTGTTTCTTGTGTGCCGTCATCTTTTTTGTCGTCTTCAAGAAAGTCAAAAGCAAGAGTCCCTTTTGTGTTGTCCGTCATGACATACCGGTACTCAGCCCCTGTTTTTACTCCCCGGTCAGCCATGTAATCTGCGTAAAAAGTAGCATCGGTATTCCGGGAAATGGCCCAGAAAAAAGGCTGTTCGTATTCAAATCCTTTCCGGTCTGAAGAGGCAATCCGTGGAATTAAGAATCCGGTCTGGCGTTTGGTCTTCACTGGAAAAACCAGGTATGGGCTGTACATGACTGGTGCCTTTTTGGCCCACAATATCGTATGGCTGGCTGTACCGTATCCTTCCACGCTGACATCAATATTCCTGCCTGAGATTTTCCAGTCCGGGACTTCACCGGAACATGAGGTAATGGAGCCTTTTTCAGCACTGTATGAAAATTTCCCGGTTTTTTTGATGTTCTCTCCCGAGATATAGATATGGTTTTTTTGAATGAAAATAGTCCCTTTGCTGATATGGCCGATTTCAGTGGCAAGGTTGATTCTCATGGCATCGCAGGTAATGGAATCTTCGCCGGATATCAAAAGCACGTTCCCCCGGGCAAAGGCTTCTTTTGTTTTATTTGAAAACTCAACATAGTCTGCTTCCAGCCGGGTTTTTCCACCGGTGATGATTACATTGTCTTCGGCAATATACAGATTTTTTTTATTGTCGTAGGTAACGGCCTGTGCAGAAATGTGCCAGGAAATTTCTTTGGCGTTTTTCGGCAGTACACCTGCAAAGGAAAGACGGACACCGGCGACTAAAAAAACAAAGAGCAGGGAACCATACAAAAACAGCAGGCCCTTTTTGGGTGGCAAGCAGACCATCTTGATTTCCAGTTAAAAATTGCACATCGTTAAAAATTACTGTATAAAGCCATTTAATAGTTTAAAAGTCAAGTCTGAATACCGGATTTGCTTGGGTAAAGCAAAGCTAAAGGGCAAACTAAAATGACACATTCAATTATCGATTCCATTGGCAACACCCCGATCATCGAGATCACCAAACTCAATCCTGTAAAAGGGGTGAGGATATTTGCAAAGCTTGAATACATGAATCCCGGCGGTTCGGTAAAAGACAGGGCAGCCCTTTACATGATCAACGAAGCGGAACAATCCGGTGAACTGACCAAAGATAAGACCGTGATAGAAGCCACCAGCGGAAATACCGGGATCGGGCTGGCCATGATCTGCGCAGTCAAAGGATATAAGATTGCCCTGACCATGGCGGAAAATGCCAGCGAAGAACGCAAAAGCATATTAAGGGCCAGGGGGGCCAAACTGATCCTGACCCCCAAACACCTGGGATCAGACGGTGCCATTGAAGAAGCCTACCGGCTGGCCAGGGAAAATCCGGATAAATATTTTTTAACAGACCAGTATAATAATGAAGCCAACTGGAAAGCGCATTATCATACCACCGGGCCTGAGCTGATTGAGCAGACCGATGGAAAAATTACCAGCCTTGTAGCCACGGTGGGGACCTGCGGCACGCTCATGGGGCTTTCCAGGCGGCTCAAAGAATTTAACAAAGATATCCGGATTGTCTGTGCCGAACCCTATCTGGGCCATAAGATCCAGGGCCTTAAAAACATGAAGGAATCCTATACGCCCGGGATCATGGATAAAAGCCGCCTGGATGAAAAGGTGAACATTGATGATGAGACCGCGTTTGAAACCGCACGCAGGCTTGCTTCACAGGAAGGCCTTTTTGTGGGGATGAGCAGCGGGGCGGCCATGGCAGCGGCAATTGATGAAGCAAAAAAAATAAAAAAAGGGGTGGTGGTTGCCATTCTGCCGGACAGCGGGGAACGCTACCTGTCCACCAGTCTTTTTTCCGTTAAAAAACACCTGCCGCTCTCCTTATTTAATACATTGTCAAAATCCAAGAAACCAATTGAGCCAATTGACCAGGATAAAATAAGCATATACACCTGCGGACCGACGGTTCATCAGCGGCTTAATATCGGGCAGTTCAGACGGTATATTTTTACCGACCTTCTGATCCGGTATATTGAATATCACAATATCAGCGTCAACCATGTGGTCAATATTACCGACTATGATGACAAGACCATCCAGGAATCCCAGGAGGCCGGGCAGTCCCTGGCCCATTTTACCCAGTCTCATTTTGACCGCTTTAAAAAGGATCTGGCCCGTCTGGATATCCGGGTGGCGGATGCCTATCCGAAAGTGTCCGATCACCTGGATGAAATGACCGAACTGGCCCGCCAGCTGCAGGCCGGGCAGCATGCCTATGAAAAATTGTATTCTCTTTATTTTAACATCGGCAGCCTGTCCGAGTATGGAAATTTTTCACATATTGATCTGGATAAAATAAAAATCGGGGCCACGGTTGATCTGGATGAATATGAAAAAGAAAATCCCAGGGATTTTACCCTGCTCAAGCGTGTAACGCTGTCGGAACTCAAGCGGGGAGTGGGTATCAAGACCCAGTGGGGCAATGTCAGGCCCTCGCTTCACCTGCAGTGTGCTGCCATTGCAATGAAATTTCTAGGGAACCGGTTTGATATCCATACCGGCAGCCGGGAGCTTGTTTTCCCCCACCATGAAAATGAAGTGGCCATTGCCCGGGCTGCCCGGGGAGCCACACTTGCCAATTGCTGGCTTCATTGTGATCCTGTCCGGTATGACGGAACCCTGGGGGCTGATGCAATTGAATCCATCACCCTTGATGACCTTGTCAATCAGGGCTGGGATCTTAAAACAATCCGGTTCTGGCTGATGTCCAATCACTATAGAAAAACCCTGGTCCTGTCCGAGCAGTCCTTGAAACAGGCCCGGTATACCCTGGATAAAGTCAATCGCTGCATGGCTGTTCTCAATGCCATAGAATCGGGCAGCCCGTTCCAGGAGATCGATCAGTTCCTTTATGATATCAGACAGGACTTTATCCGGGCCATGGAAGACGACCTTAAAATATCAGGGGTGATTTCATCGATTCTGGCAGTGGTCAAAACCCTTAACCGAAAATCCAGTGAAAATAAGATTGACCCGGAAAGTGCCCAAAAACTGATCCGATGTTTTAAAGGGTTTAATCGTGTCCTCAGGATTTTTGATTTTGATAAAAAAACGGAATATTCAAAGAAAGTGCAGGATCTAATCAAGCAACGAGAGACGGCAAGAATGCAGAATGACTGGGAACAGGCCGATAAGATCCGGGAACAGTTAACCGCATTGGGCGTTACAGTGAAAGACAAAAAGGCAGATGCATGACACCCAGGTATTTATTTTTTCCCTTTACCCATATTTCCGACAATCAGTTGAACGCGGTATTATCCGTTTGCAACTGTTTTCACTATCTCCCGGTCACCCGGGACTTTTCTGAAAATGCAGCTTTGGATGCCTGTTACAAAAAGGGCAGAATTCTGCCTCATTTTTCATCTTTAAAGCAGGTTGAAGATATAGAACGGATCAGTGCCCAATATCTGGACTGGGCAGCTGTTCATAAGGGAGATGAAACCAACCTGAAAGCCCTCTTAAGGGATTCTCCTTATTTCACCCGGGATACGGATGTCACAGCCATTAAATCACAGGTTTTAAAGACACCAAAGTCTGCGCATGTATCAGATAACGGCAAGTCTGCTGGCGGGGCATGGGCCCATGCCGGATCAAGCAATGATTCTAGGCCGGATAAACGCCTTTTATTTTTAAAAATGGCCCAGTTGTGTGACACCCAGTACGATGATATTGATAAAAAATTAAAAATGTTGGATAAAAATCAGGACGCACTTTTAAAGGACCTTCTGGGGCAGGACAGCCATCTGCCGGAACCTGTGGATAATCCGCTGCCCTCCGTGGATTTTGGCGGCAAAATGACGGCGGAACGGATTTCCTCATGGGCCGGTATTATGGCGGCCAGGGGAGAGCTTGAAAAACAAGGGGAAATTTCGATTTTTATCACCACGAGTCAGGCGGTATTTGATTACCTGGAATCCAATTGCGAAAATATCGTAAATCCGCTTGACATAAAAGAGATAAAAGTGCATGAAAATGAGTGTAAAAATCAAAAAGAATGGCAGTATCGACTTAATGATAGTTTAATGCAGGCTGTTCAAGGCGGAAACTGCCGGGAAAAAGATCTTGCAGGAGCGGATGATGGCTGTTCGCTTCAGGTCGGGTTGAAGCTGGGACTTTTCTCCGGTGAAACGATAAATAAAATTTTTAATATGACCACAAAACCGGTTCCGGTCTGCCTGGTCAGATTAAAATGACAAAAAACTTGCTTTTAATGTCATTCATGTTATAAATGCGTTTTTTATAGAATTAATTTAAAAAATGAGTTTGTAATATCATAATGTTAATTTATTAAGGAGGCTAATAAAATGGCTTTTAATCCAATTGTTGACGCGGCAAAATGCGTTGGTTGTGAAGAATGTGTGGACGTTTGTCCTGTAGAAGTATTTGAAATGGAAGATGATAAATCAGTTCCTGTTAATGCTGAAGAATG
The DNA here is from genome assembly GCA_050293905.1 of Desulfobacteraceae bacterium. Lineage (GTDB taxonomy): Bacteria > Desulfobacterota > Desulfobacteria > Desulfobacterales > Desulfobacteraceae > Desulfobacula. Next base: position 6,393 of record JBNKNP010000443.1, read on the forward strand.
CATGGGCTGCGAAAGCTGCGTGGAAGTCTGCGAAGAAGACGCTATTGTTATTGAAGAAGACTAACTCTTCTTTAAGTTTTCAATACAAAAAATGAAAGAGCCGGGGATGGATTGCCTTTTCCGGCTCTTTTTTTTTGTCTGTTCAACCGGTCCGGGCTGTAAAAACACATGTTGCCTATTCAAAGATGTGAATCAGGCCGGTCCGGAAAATTCGATTTTGATTTTTTGCTGAAGCCGTTCGATGATTTTAAATATTTCTTTGAGCATCACCTGATCAAGGGCGGAAAGATTGGCCGGATTAATGTAATTGTCCGGTTCCTGGTTCTCATCCATAATCGTGGTGATCTGCCGTAAAAACCTCAGCCGCATTAAATAGGTATAGGATCTGACCAGATTCAGGTATTGTCTGTTGTCGATTTTGCTCTTGGTATATAGCCTGAACAGCCGGCTTAAGGTGTTTGTGCTGTCAATTCCTTCCTTTAATGAATAGATGCGGGCAAAATCAATGATGGGCATCAATGCTTTTTTAATGTCAAAAGAGCCCTGGTGCGGACCTTTTTCCTCGACAATAAATTTTCCGAAAAAAGTCAACGGCGGTTTGAACAGCAATGCATTTTCAGTCAGACACCTTAAAATAACCGGCCATTTTTGGATGGAATCTCTTAGAAAAGCCGTTAATTCTTCGGTCAGGTTTAAATCCCCCCACGCCCCTCTGAAGTCAAAGAAAATACTGGAGTATAATATTTTTTCCGGATTAATGCTTTTAATCCAATCGGCAAAATACGATTTCCATACAGAGATCGGCTGGCACCATTTAGGGTTTTTTGCCATATTGTTTCCGGTACAATAGGCATACCCGGCCGTATTGAGCTGATCACAGGTTAAATTGGCAAATCTTCTGAAATAATCCATGATCTTCCGGGCTTCGCCGGCATCATCAATATCATCAAAAATCAAGGCATTGTCCTGATCTGATATCAGGGTCTGCTCATCCCGTCCCTCTGATCCCATGATCATGAATACAAACCGGCAGGGGGGCGGACCGATTTCGTCAATGGTAAACCGGATAACCTTGTCAAGGATCGCTTCTGAAAAAGCCGTGATCAGGCGGGTGATATGTTCCGGGTTGGTTCCGTTTTTAATCGGATCCAGTAAAAGTGATGACAACCGGGAATGGATCCCCTCCAGCTGCTCAATGTTCTGAGCGGAATGGATGGTTTTAATCAACAGATAGGTCGCGTCTGCCTGGGCGGATATCAGGTCTTTCTGGGTGATAATGCCGATAATGTCCCGGGTTTTACTGGTAACGGCCAGGTGACGTTTGTCCTTGGCCGTCATTTTTAAAAATACTTCAAATACCTGACTGTCCGCCGGAATAGTTACAATGGGATGGGACATGATCTCCCGGACAGGTGTGTCCGGCGAAAGACCTGCAGCCAGCACCCGGGTTTTCAGATCAGCATCCGTGACCAGCCCGGTGATTTTTTTATTTTCCGCTTTGACCAGGATGGCGCTGGATTTTGTGCTCACCATTTTTTGGGATACATCTTTAATGCTTGTATCATCGGTGCAGGTGCTGATATTGGGTCTGAACATGGCGGAGATCGGCTGGTTGAAAAACGGCAGGTTCAGCTCTTTGTCTCTGGCATGACGGAAAATGATACCGGCATAGGATTGGTTGAGCATGTATTTGCCAAAGGCGGAAGTGAAATAATCCCGGAACGGTTCAAATTGTTTGCAGAGTTTGATGAAAACAGCTTCATCCAGGGTCATAAAGGACGAATCTTCAAGAACTTCCAGCGTCCGGATACTGATACCGTCGTTCAAGAGCATGGAAATACCCCCAAACGTATCCCCACTGCCCAGATCTCTTTTTAAAATTCTGGTATCATCCTGTTGAAAATAATACTGGGCAGCCCCTTTGTTCAGGATATAGAGCTTGTCGACTTTTGAAATTTCCTGAACAAGGAGGATGCTTCCTTTGGGGTGGTCTTGGCTGCGTATGCCCGGGAGCACATCTTCCAGGCTATTCTTGGGGAGCAGTGAAAAGGGCGGGATGTCAACGATCTGCTTCAAAATATACGCATATCCCTCAGGCCAGTGAGCCTTCAAAAATAAATTCAACAACACCGCTGAAATTGTCACCGTCATAGACCGGTACATTGACAATGGTCAGCAGGCCATCGGGCGTTTCCATGGTATAGTAATCGAGCTTGCGTTTTTTTTCCTTGTATTCCTGGTAAAGACCTTTGAGTTTGACCATGGTTTCAGGTTTATGGCAGTCAACCATATTTTTGCCCACAAAATCTTCTATTTTCAATAAATCCTTAAACAACTGCTTGCATCTTGGGTTGGCATAAATCGTGTTAAACTTTGTATCACTTGCCACGATTGCGGTATTCAGGTTTTCAAACATTTTTTCAACGGCATTCATTTAAGACTCCTTTAAAACTATTTAACAAAGTTTGTCGCAGGTTGGGGGCTTTGAGACCATGGATCATTTAAATCAAATAGCGTTTGCAGCCCGGATTGTCAATAAAATATGGGCTGTCAATAATAGGGAATAAAATACTTTCCTTTAATTTCCGGTTCGATTCGTTACAAAAACTCCGGTAATGACACAGGCGGCACCGATAAAAAGAGAAGGGGTCACAGGTTCTTTTAAGATAAAAAATGACAGAATAATGGCGCTGACAGGCACAAAATTGATAAACATTCCCGCCCTTGCAGGGCCGATGGCCTTTATCCCTTCATAATACCAGAAAAATCCAAGCGCAGTGCCGAAACAACCCAGATAAAAAAGGCAGACCCATTCTACCCGGCCGCAGGATATCGCCTGGGAAATCAATCCGTTGCGCAGCGCCGGAATGAAAAGAAAAACTATCCCGGCAAGGGAAGAATAACAGACAGATGTAACGGCCGACAGATCTTTTAATGCTTTTTTTCCGATAATGGAATAGGCTACCCAGGACGCCACACATCCGAAAATGAACAACTGGCCGCGTCCCATGCCCATGTGGAATATTTCCAGCAACCTGCCGTTTGAAATGACAATTAACGCCCCTGTGACAGAGAGAAAAAGGCCTGCAATCATGTTCAGGTGCAGCCTGTCCTTGAAAAAAACAGCAGCCGCCAGGCTGATAAAAATGGGATTGGTGGCAATGATCAATGCCGCCTGGTTGGCCTGGACGGTTTTCAGCCCTGAGAAAAAAAACAGGTTATATAGAAAAATGCCGGTCAATCCCAGCAGGCAGACAATGATGAGCTGTC
>JBNKNP010000444.1:0-11915 GCA_050293905.1 Desulfobacteraceae bacterium
ACCCGATGTCCAGTCAGCATCAAAAGCAAAAGGAACTGCAAGGCTTAAGAAGATGACCCCAAGGGATAAAAAAGATTCCACAAGCATTTTCATCCCGTCTATTTTTTTATTCCAGAGAGCAGTGCATAAAAGAATATAATACCCGCCCCAGGCAAGGGCACTGAAGGCCATGCCGAATTCAAAATCTTTTACAAGTGCGGATTGAAGGCCAAAGGTAATAACAGGAAGGCCGAATACAAGGGTGCCGTCAATATAACCTTTTAATTTTACAGGCTGTTTAAATGCAAATATCAAAGAAATAGCTGAATAAAATAAAAAGTGAATAATTAAAAACGGCTCTGTTGTGGAGAAATATCCGGGCTGGTAATATTTATATCCCCACAGACTTGCTATTACAAAGGTGAAAACAAAGCCAAGCCAGTTTAACAGTCTCCAGGATTTAAACCAGGCAATGATAAAAATACCAAAGTTCAAAAGACCGTAATATGTGAACAGGGCAACATGTGAGCCTGTGCCGGTGGACATGATAACAGGTGAGAGAAATCCGCCGATAATCCCAAAGACCGCCAGGTACTTTGCATCCTGGAGAATGGCCAGGATACCCGAAAAGATAACAAGGCCGACCAGGATAAAGAAAGCCAACCCCATGGGTAATATGGCATATAATTTGGCTGCGGCAAAAACACTGAGATATAAAATACCAATACCGGCCCCCTGGATAATTTTTGCATAAGCCTGCTGCCTGGTTCTCAGGCGGTATCCTGAAACAAGAAGGGCTATCCCTGCAAGGGCGGCAAAGATTAATCGCAGTTCAATGGGCAGCAGACTGTGGTCAGATGCATATTTTAATAAAAAGCCGAACCCGAAAAAAAGGATAATAACTCCAACTTTAACGACCACATTGCCCTGGGTGAAGAATCTTTTAACCTGGTCAGTAACCCTGCTGAAGTCATTTGTGTCTGTGGCAGTTTTCCCGGGTTCAGGCGATACGTTAATCCAGCCGGTGTCAGCATCATCCTCAATGGGGGGAGGCGGATAAAATTCTTCTTTTTCAGTTTCATCAACAGGCAGTTTAAAAGGCGTGTCTTCCGGTATATCCGGTGGCGGATAAGCATCCTCTTCATCTGCCGTGCCCGCCTGATCCGTATCAAAAGGATGGGACAGGTTTGTTTTCAGCTCTTCCAGCTCATATTCCAGATCCCTGGTGCGTGAGGACAGGATGTCTATATAGGAAAACACAATGCCGATGGCCGCAAAAAAAAGTCCGCCTTTTAATGCGTCAAGCATTGCACCAATAATGAATCCGGCAATGGCATAGATAAAAAATTTAGGATTTAAAAACTTCTGATTTTTACCGGTATTTTTCACGGGATATCCTTTTGCAAATTTTTATTAACAAGTCCAGATATGAGTTTTGATGTTTCTATGGTTTTTGATTCCAATGCCTTATGTGAAATCGGATTAAAATATATTGTTCCGCATCTCCTTTGGCACCGGCATACAACTCCGCAACCACAATTGATGACAAGATTATACCACCATTATATTCATTAACAAAAGCAACTGCTGGGGTTTTGGAGGCAGGGAGATTAAAACCCCCGGCTACCCGATTATGTTTAGAATTCAGTATATGTAAAATAAGCCGTTTGAGATTTCTTATCGTAAGCTAAACGATAACAAGTTTCATTCGGTGTACCTCGTCCGAATAATATTGATATATTTTTACTCTCATAGTCCCACCAGGATAAATCAGTAGACATAACTAAGTTTTGGTCTTTAAGGAACACCAAACCAAATATGAAAATGAATACGCTGATACCAATGAATGCCTTTATTAGAATTTGCGATATTTTCATTTGGCCTTACCGAGAAACATAAATAACCGGTATCATCTGGTTCATTTTTTTGTTGAATTCTTTCGATTCACGGATGTTGTATTAAAACGACGTTGTGATTTGTCAATCTGAATTCCAAATGTCACAGCTATGATAAAACATAATGGCGAGTTGGGTCTGTAGGCCCGGTTCCCGTTTTGTTAATCAAACCTTTTTTCAAAAAGGCTTTTAAGTCTCTCTGCAAACTGCGTCGGTTCACTCCCGGGCAAAGTTTTTCAAAATCTTTTATGGAGAGTTTTCCATGGGCTAATAAAAATTCTAAGGCCTTTCCTTGCCGTTCGTTCAATCGATGTTTTTGTACCAGAACATCTCTGAGGATTACCTGTTCCCCGCGCTCTTTTACTTCGATCATCTGTGTTTCCAGACCCGTTATGAAATAGTTCAACCATCCGGTCATGTCCATGTCGTTTTCTCGAACGCTTTGGATTTCTTTATAAAAGGCAGGTCTGTCACGATCATAGTATTCACTAATTAAAAACCGGGTGAATCTCAAACGCAGACCTGTAGTTCAGTAGTTCTCTGGTATCATCCGGATCGGCTTCAGGAACGTCTTCACCTTTCCATAGGCGTTCAGCCTGGTCCAATGTCAATCGTGTCCCTTCGATATGGGTCGTGTGATGGGCCTTCATTTGTTTAGGTGTTCATCGTTTGGGGCAGTTCCTTTACGATAAAATATAAAGTCACAGAATCCATCACCCTTTGCAAGCGTATGGGGTCTTCTGAATTCTGCATCTACTCTATCAAGGATTACGGGATAACCGGCTAAGTCATGATCGCAACCGAGTTTGGCTATTTCAGGACAATTAAATGCCTCGCTAAGTGTGCAATTTACACTTTCACTGACTATAATCGTCAGCGTATTTAATAATAAATATTATCAAGTTTCAGACAAATTATTGTTGATAATAAATTGGCCATGTATAATTGTTAAAAAATTGTTGACAATAAATACTGAACACAGCTCCGCCCTGTCGATTACAGGGGCTGGCTGGTCTGCCCTGGAAATCAATCGGGTCTTTTTTTATATCCGGTGTTTTCAGGAAAATCAATCGGGGAAAACCCCGAGTTTTTGAAAAAAACTTCATTATCCGCAGCATTTTTTATATTTTTTCCCGCTGCCGCAGGGGCAGGGGGCATTTCTGCCGATTTTGGCTCCGTCGCGTTTCACCTGTGTCGGTTTCACATTTTGACCGTCTACAAAAAACCATTGACCGTCTTGTTTTTTAAATTCCGCGCGTTCATGATGCTTTTGAATAATTGCTTTATTGGAATAATGGGCGATAAATTCGACAATGCCCTCATTGTCTTCCGGTCCGCCGTTTTCAGCAGCTACAATTTCAAGTTTTTTCCATTCAGAGCTTTCAGACCAGTTCCGGGCAGCTCTTCCATCAAAATCGGTTCGATGATCAGGGTGGGTACTCTTTTCCAGATAGTCGATTTCAGTATTGACATAGGCGGTGTATCTTGACCGCATCAACTGCTCGGCTGTTTCGGCTGATTTTTCTCCTTTTATTAAGGGCTCACAGCAGTCTTTATACTCTGCGGTTGAACAACAGGGACAGGCACTCATTATTTTTCCTCCTCAGCTTCTTTTGTAATTTTAAGGGCATTTTTATCAAATGGCAGGGATCTTAACCGGACACCAACAGCATCAAAAATGGCATTGGCAACAGCCGGCGCAACCGGCGGCAGACCGGGTTCACCCACTCCGCCGATGGCATCCCGGCTTTCTGCAAGATGAACTTCTATGGGGGGAACCTCTGTCATGGACAACATAGGATAGTCATTGAAGTTGGCTGTTTTAACCCCGCCGTTTTCAAATTGAATTTTTTCATGAAACGCCGTGCTCAGCGCCATGATGGTGGCCCCTTGAACCTGGGCCTTGATCGCATCCGGAAACACGGTCGGCCCGCAGTCAAAGGCACAGATAATTTTGTGTATTTTAACGGTTCCGGTTTCCTGATCCACGGAGACCTCGGCATAGTGTGCGGCTGTTGATCCAAAACAGGTCCGTACGGCCAGTCCCTTTCCAATGCCTGATGGAAGAAATTTCCCCCAGTCTGATTTTTCCTCCAGCAGTCTGAGTGTCCTGCGGGCCCGGGAACCACGTTCCATCAGTTTTAACCTGAATTTAAGGGGGTCAGTTTCTGCGGCAGCCGCCAGTTCATCCATGAAGGATTCAACCGTAAACGTATTGATTGAATTGCCCACGGACCGCCAGAAACCCACGGGGACAGGCAGATCTGTTTTGACATATTCCACACGTTTGTTGGCAAAGGAATAATCCATATCCGTGACGCCCTCAACAGATGTGTCGTCTATGCCGTTTTTGACGGAATCGGGAAATATCCGGCTCATGATGGAGGGGCTGGCAATTTTCTGAATCCAGGCAATTGGTTCGTTGTCCTCATCCAGAGCCGCCTGGATATGGCAGATGCTTTTGGGCCTGAAGACATCGTGCCGGAACTCATCTTCCCTGGTCCACATGACTTTGACCGGCCGGTTCAGCTCTTTGGACAAGGTCACGGCTTCGGCTGTCACCTCGGTTTCAATGCGCCGTCCAAAGCCGCCGCCGCAATAGGTTGTCATGACCTCTATTTTTTCAGCGGGCAGCCCGGTGATCTGTGCAGCAGTATTCTGTGCCATGGTCTGACCCTGTGTCGGGACCCAGATCCGGCATCGGCTCTTTTCCACATGGGCGGTGCAGTTGGTGGGTTCCATCATGGCATGGGCAAGGTAGGGAAGCTGATATTCCGCTTCCAGGGTCACGGCAGCCTCCTTAATGGCTTTGGGAGCATCTCCGACACTTTCAGCTTCAACACCGGACAGGGCAAGCTGATCTTTATACCATTTGTCGATGATTTTGTCGTCCAGTTTCGGATAGCTGCCGGCAGACCATTTCACATCCAGGGCATCCCGCCCGATCATGGCATCATATGTGGTTTTGGCTGCCACGGCAATTTTATCCTCCAAAGCAATGACCGCAATGACGCCTTTCACCGCCTTGGCCCTGTCTGCATTATACGCCAGGGGTGTGGCGCCGAATGCCGGCGGACGTGCAATCACGGCTACGCACATATCAGGGACAACAACATCTATCCCGTAAACGGGACGGCCCTGGACTTTATCAGGGATGTCCAGACGGTCTTTTTTACTGCCGATAACCTGGTAATCGCTTTCGCCCTTAAGCTGCGGATCTTTTGGAACCGGTAATTTGGCGGCTTTTTGTCCCAGAATCCCATAGCTTAAGCTGCTGCCGTCCGGGTGAATGATTTTGCCCATTTGGGGCCTGCAGTTTACATGGGGAATATCCCATTCTACGGATGCTGCTTTTACCAGCATTTCCCTGGCTGCTGCGCCCACTGTTCGAAGAATGTCCCACCGATGGCGCAGGCTGGTGCTGCCGCCGGTAAACTGCATGGGGATCTGGGGGTTTTTGAATGCATCTGCTGCCAGGGCCTGTTTGACCCGGATCTGTTTCCAGTCTGCCTCAAGTTCTTCTGCAATGATCATGGCAATGCCCGTGTGTGTTCCCTGGCCGAGTTCGGTCTGTCCCACCCAGATGATAATGGTATTATCCGGTAAAATTTCTAAAAACGCATGGGGTTTAAACCCCGGCGGTGTTTTTGCGCTGCCGGACAGATTGACCATGCTGCAGCTGTTATTAATAATTGATACGGCAATCACCAGGCCGCTACCTTTGATAAATGTCCGTCGGGAGATGTTGGTCATCATCTTTTTTCCTCCTTCACCTGGTCTGCTGCCATCTGATCCTCTTTCATCTGGTCAGATGCCCGTTTCATGGCAGTCATGACGCGGGGATGTGTCCCGCAGCGGCAGATGATATCGTCCATTGCCTCGGTTATCTGTTCATCAGTGGGATCAGGTGTGCGGGATAGAAAGTCAGCAGCCTGGAGCATCATGCCCGGCTGGCAGTAGCCGCATTGGGGAACCTGTTCGGCAATCCAGGCCTGTTTGATCGGATGGTCTGCCGGCAGACCTTCGATGGTGATAATCTTACTGTCCTGTGCATCTTCTGCCATGATAATACAGGAACGTTCAATCTGGTCGTCAATAAGCACGCCGCAGGCACCGCATTGGCCGATACCGCAACCGTATTTGACACCCATCAATCCCAGATGATCCCGCAGAACCCATAACAATGGTGTGTCCGGATCAACATCTATCTTGCGGGTCTTTCCGTTTACATTTAATGAAATCATGTATTTCCCCCCTTGCAGGCATTTTATTATCGATATGATATGAACAGGACTCTGAATTTTTTGCAAGTTTACCAGCACCGGCCGGATTGTTCAATTGAATTTTTTATTCGATCACAGACTGTTAAATTATACTGTGTGATGATATAGATAGCAGTCTGGATAAAATGAAATTGATTTTCAGGAGAAAAAGAAGATGCCAAAAGCATGTGATTTAAAAAAAGGCAATGTTGTAGAGATCAACGGTGAGACATTCATTGTAAAACACATAGATGTGAGAACACCTTCGGCACGGGGGGCGGTTACCCTTTATAAAATCCGGTTCAATAATATTAAAACCAAACAGAAATACGAGGCAACCCATAAGGGGAACGACATGCTCAACGATGTGGATCTCCAGCGAAAGCCCATTCAATACCTTTATCCGGACGGGGATCTGCATGTGTTCATGGATACCCAGGAATACACCCAGTACATGATTTCAGCAGATACGATCGAAGAAGAACTGGTCTGGATCACGGACGGAATGGAAGACATGGTCGGCCTGATTATTGATGAGAACATGGTGGCTATTGAAATTCCAACCACGCTTGTATTTGAAATCACTGAAACCGCTCCGGGCCTTAAAAGTGCCAGTGCCACTGCCAGGACAAAGCCGGCAACGCTTTCCAACGGTGTTGAAATCCAGGTGCCGGAATACCTTGAACCCGGAGAAATGGTCAAGGTGAACATTGAAACCAAAAAATTCGTGGCCAGGGCCTGAGGTCAGAACAATTGAAAAAGAGCAAAACCCCATGAGAAACAAAGGCAGCAGAGACTGAGCAAAACAGCTGCGCTCCCCATGTCTTTTGCCTGTTTTGCAAGCGGGTCATAGCCCTGGCAGACTTTATCGACCACACATTCCACTGCTGAATTGAGCAGTTCAATAATAATTACGCTGATATTGCATAAAATAAGGATCAGTTTCAGTGTTGACGAGACCGGCAGCAATAAGGCTGCCGGAATCAATATGCATGACAGTATGGTTTCCTGACGGACGGCCGCCTCATTTTTAATGCCGTGTTTCAACCCCTCTATGGAATAAAAAAAGGCATTCCATATCCGCCTGGGACCTGTTGCCGGTCCGGGAATTTTCTTTTCCGATTGGTTCATAAGTGATGCTTTCCTGTATTCTTTTTTAAGGTGATGAGAACAACTTCTCCGCGGCAGCCGAATCTGACCGGGATTCCGGATGTACCAACCCCGGCACTTGTGTATCCTTTCATCTGCTTATACGACCATTTTCCATGTACCATTTTTCCGGGCACCCTGGAATGTGTGACGACCGCCCCGAGATACGGGAGCCGGACCTGCCCTGCATGGGTATGGCCGCAAAGATAGAGCTGCGGTTTGTAAAGGGCAGCATCTTTATAGATTTCAGGTGTATGGGAGATAAAGATCGTAAATCCGTCATCCGGAACCGGGCGAAAGGTTTCCTTTAAATCCTGGCCTTCAAAATAATAGGGGTCATCAACACCGGCAAGCCAGATCCTGTCCTTGTCTTTTTCAACGGCACGGGCATCGTTTACCAGGAAAGTTACATTTTTTTCTTTCAGAGGGCTGATCATTTCCAGGCAGTCATGGTTTCCGAGAACAGCATAGGTTCCCTGGCGGGTGCGGATGTGATCCAGAAGGGTTTTTATATCAGACAGCGCCCTGGAAAAAGAGCCCCATGTCTCAGTCCTGTAATCGCCTCCCATGATGCACAGATCCACGGTCAAAGTGGATACAAGTTCCGTCACCCTGTGAACCAGCCCTTCCATGCAGTCAAGGTGAAGATCGGACATAAAAAGGATCGTATAGTTGTCAAAGCCTTTGGGCAGGTCGTCAAATTGAAATTCAATGCGTTTTAACTGCAAGTCCAGTGCATTCAGTTTTCCTTTTTCGTACAAGCCTGCCAGTTTGAAAACAGTTTTCATCATCCAGTGATAGTACAGGGTACGTTCCATATTGATGATGGGGTGGTACGGGTACTCAATCGTGTCGCATGCCCGCCATTCCCTGAATCGTGTTCTGGATTTCACCGGCCTTGGATATCCGGTAAATGGTTCGGCTCTCAAAACCCGGGTTAAAAACCGTACCGCAAGCCAGGCCGTGAGAATAAAAAAAATAAGCAAATAAAAAATATGTCCGGGCGGTAATGAATAGGCCGGGGCAATGGATAGAAAAGGAAATCCGCCTTCAAAAATCTGGTCAAGAACCGGGATTTCCGTTCCTTCAATAAGGTTGAACCGCCTTTTAATAAAACTGCTTAAAAGGTCGCCGAGCATACTTAAGATGGCTGCCGACAAGGATACCCAGAAGGAAAGCCCGAGCATCAGACCGATACAGCCGCCCGCAGCAATTGCCCCCAGCAGTCCGCGGATGGTTTTATGGCTGCCGAAAACAGGCTTTTTGTCGATAAATATTTTCCCGTTGTCAAGGGGCGTATCCCATTTTTTTTCAAACAGCATGCCCAGCAGAACCGGTGTCAGATTAACGGCCCACAGAAGGATGATGATTTTGATCAATAACAGCATATTCTCCTTTTTTTATTGAAAACAGATCGCTTTTACGGCATCCTGGCCATGATATTGCCTGAAATGGAGCGGGCTTCAGCCGGATGAATCGTCTGAGGGACATTCTTTAAAAATTTTATAGGGGCAGTCAGTGCAGAGCGGCCGGTCCAGTTTTGAAACAATCCGGTTAATGGCGATCTGTTTGGATTCAAAGACGTTCTCCTTTCGGATTTCCTTTAAATATCCGCCGATGCGCAGAAAATGCATCACTTCGTCATTCATGCGGCACAGGTATAATGTTTTATTAAAATCCCGTCTTCTTTCAGCTTCCTGGACCAGCATCAGCGCCCCTGAAATATCAATGTAACTGATCCCGGCGCCCACAATGAGAAGATCCCCTGGGGATTGCTCATCAATCTGTTCAAGAACTTCAGCCACATGCCCGGCAGCCCCGAAAAAAAGGGACCCGTCTATGCGGATGATTTTTAACTCCGGGCATTGGGGCAGATCCTCGTCAACAAGGTCCTTCATGCGGCGCTTTTTTCCGCTTGAAAACGGTACAATGGATCGTATCCTGGGATGTGACATCCGTGTCAGATAGATGGCAAGAGAAAGCAGCACCCCGGTATAAATGGCAAAATCAATATCAAAAAACAGGGTGCCGAAGAAAGTGGCTGCCAGTACCAGGGATTCCGACCGGCTGGTTTTTAAAATTTCCCTGATATGAGGAACATCAATCAGCTTAAAGGCCACCACAAGGATCACCCCTCCCATGGCTGACAGGGGCAGCCAGGCAGTGAGCGGGGCGATCAATAAAATAATCGCTGCAAGAAAGAGGGCTGAAAAAATACTGGATAACGGTGTGACTGCCCCGGATTCATAATTGACACCGGACCGGGTGAATGATCCGGAACTGGCATAACTTGAAAAAAAACAGCCGATGATGTTGGAAAGTCCCTGGCCGATGAATTCCTGGCTTCCGTCAATATGCTGTTTTGACTGAATGGTAATGGCCCTGCCAATGGATGAGGCTTCTATCAGTCCTAAAAGGGAAATGGCAAGGGCACCCGGTGCCAGTGTGCGAAGCGTGTCAAACGTCAGGTCGGGTTTGGACAGGGGGGGGAGATGACCGGGCAGGGCGCCTAAAAGCCTGACCCCGTGTTCGCTGCCATGCATGGCCAGAGAAACCAGGCTGCCGATAATAAGCGCCATGAGCAGACCGGGCCAGCGGGGCTTGATCATCTTTATGCCTGCCCCGCAAATCAGGGTTGTCAGAGCAATGGTCAATTCATACAGATTTGTTCCGCCATAGGATTTTAGAATCACAAGCCAGCTTGTTAGAAAGGATGACCCGGCAGGGATGTCAATTCCCATGGCATATTTGATCTGGCCGGTTGCAATTAAAAAGGCGGCACCGGCTGTGAATCCGACGATGACGGAGTGGGAAACAAAATTCAGAACCGTGCCCAGCCTGGCAAGACCGAAAATCAACTGGAAAAATCCGGCGACAAGGGTCAGGGTCAGCACCAGGCTGATGTAATTGGCAGACCCGGGTTCTGCCAGCGGACTTAATGTGGCAAACACGATAATGGAAAGTGCGGTTGTCGGGCCGCTGATTAAATGCCGGGAAGAGCCGAAAAGCGCGGCCACAATCGGTGGAACAATGGCGGTATAAAGCCCGTATTCAGCCGGAAGTCCCGCAATCATGGCAAAGGAAACTCCCTGGGGCAGGACAATAAAGGCACCTGTCAGGCCTGCTGCAAGGTCTGCCCGCAGGGAGCTGCGATTAACAAGATGTATCCATCTGAAAAAAGGAAACAGTCTGTTCTTTAACGATGTTTTTCGAACCGGCAATGCCGGTGGAGGTGCAGATTTCATAATCAAAAGCCCTGGTCTGTATCATGATCCGGCAGGAACAATACGTTTTATCCAGGCAGTATCTGTTATTTGACGAATGCTGTCAAGCAGGTCTTCCTGCCCGAATACAGACATAAAATGTTTGTTTTGAGATACTTTTAAATGTGGTATCATACCCTGATAATTTTCCCGGAGGTATAAAATGATCGATTTCTTTCTTCAATTCGGCCCGGTGACCCAGGCTCTGCTGGCAACACTGTTTACCTGGGGAGTCACTGCTGCAGGTGCAGCCCTTGTTTTTTTAACAAAAACCGTTAATCAGAAATTGATGGACTCCATGCTCGGGTTTGCTGCCGGTGTGATGATTGCTGCAAGTTTCTGGTCCCTGCTGGCACCCGGGATTGAGATGGCTGAGCAATTGGGGCAGATTCCCTGGCTCAGTGCGGCACTTGGATTTATGGGGGGCGGTATTTTTATGCGCCTGATTGATAAATTTCTGCCCCACCTGCACCCCGGGCTGAGCATGAATAAAAGCGAAGGGATAAAAACATCATGGCAGAGGAGCACACTGCTTGTTCTGGCCATAACCTTTCACAACATACCAGAGGGGCTGGCCGTGGGGGTTGCATTTGGTGCGGTTGCTGCCCATCTTCCTTCAGCAACCATCGGCGGGGCCATTGCCCTGGCCATTGGAATCGGCATCCAGAATTTTCCGGAAGGAACAGCAGTTTCAATGCCGTTGAGAAGGGAAGGCATGTCCAAGATGAAAAGCTTTTTATATGGGCAGGCCTCCGGTTTTGTTGAACCGGTTGCCGGTGTTCTGGGGGCAGCTTTTGTTTTGAAAATGCAGTATATTTTACCCTATGCGCTCTGTTTTGCTGCAGGAGCCATGATTTTTGTTGTGGTGGAAGAATTGATTCCTGAATCTCAAAGGGAGTATAAAAACATAGACACGGTTACCATGATGACAATGATCGGCTTTGCCGTGATGATGATTCTTGATGTCGGATTAGGATAATACCCCCCCAAAAAAAGAAAAGGCAGGATCATCTGTGATCCTGCCCTTCCATACCCTGACGGGCAATTTACTTCAGCTCTGCCCGTGAGTTCATATCATCTGAAACGTTTGATCGCTGTCCAAGTTGTTATGCCAATACACCTAACGCTGCCGACAGAACACCGAATATGAAAATTATTGCAGCCTGGGAATAAAAAATATTTTTACTATGCTCGTAATTGTCTTTGCCAAGATTCATATGTTTCAACGGATATAAAGGTTCATTTTCAATAAACACTCCGGCTTCATATATCTTCATCGCTGTTTCAATTCTTACGATCATGGATGCCACTGCACAGAACTCTTTATACCGGGCATGCACGGCATAAACGGATACACCGGTTATTAC
>JBNKNP010000445.1:0-9742 GCA_050293905.1 Desulfobacteraceae bacterium
GTCTGCTCTTGTGAGCAGCCTGCTGCCATTATCGTTTTCTTTAAAGCTTGTAACGCCGAAGCTGGCAGTCACCCGGGGAGGTTCTATAAAATCATAATTTTCAATTTTTTCTCTTAATTGATTCGCAACAGCAACCGCTTCGCTAAGCTTTATTCCCGGTGTTAAAATAACAAATTCTTCCCCTCCCCATCTGGCAAAGATATCGGTCTCACGGATATTTGAAGTTACAAGCCTGGACAGTCGTCTTAACACGTCATCACCGGCAGAGTGCCCATATGAATCATTTACATCTTTAAACCGGTCAATATCAAAAATAAGCAAAGACAGCGGGCTGTGGTAACGCGCTGCTCTCTGTATTTCTCTTTTTACGGTTTTATCAAATTTCATCCGGTTATAGATTCCGGTCAAACGGTCTGTTGTTGCCTGGGTTTCAAGCTGTTCATTCATCAGTTGAAGGGTTTCAAGGTATTTTTTTTGTTCCGTGATATCACGAAACGCTATAACGGCGCCATCCGGCTGGTCATTTTTAATAATGGGGCGACAGGCGACCATTACCGGTATCGCATGCCCTGTTCTGCTTACAAAAGTACCATTGTCGGCATTATACACATCCCCGGATATGATGGCATGAAACAGGGAGTGTACCCCGTAATCGTCTGTTTCGTTGACCGGCAGTTCTTTATTGACAACTTCATGGATAAAAGCACCCTCAAGCTCACCGGTGATATAACCGAGCAGCCGGTTTGCTTCCGGATTTGAAAATATAATTTTCCCTTTTGAATCAACAAGAAGAATTCCCTCTCCAAGAAGATCGGTTATTATTTTAAGCTGCTGTTCAAGCGTCTTTTTATCCTGCAGGGAACTGATCATTCGATTAAATGAGACGGAAAATTCCCCGAGAAAATATACCACCTGATTCAGATCCCCTTCCGCGACCTGATTCACCTGCCAGGCAAGATGGGCCAAATTTGCCTGCAGCCCCTTCAACGGCATGGCAAAAACGTTGGTGCGGGAAACCTGTGCATCAAGATTTCCCTGGGCTAACTGCCCGGAGTAAAGATAGGTTTCATTGATCTGGTCAAAAACGGCTGCGAAACGGTTGCAGATCTCTTTTATCTCTTTATCTTCAATTCTTTCGGAATCAATGGGAAAAACCAGGCCGTTTTTCCCCAGGCCCCTTTGCAGTGCATCCTTGAGGCATGCGTCAATCGCCTTTAAAACCTGACGCGAATTCATATCAGCCCGCCTGATTAATCATCAATATTTATCATCATTTATCATCAATGGGTTTTACCTGGAACCGGCAGGTTCTGTCACCAGTTGCCCAGCAGTCGATTTCTTTGGCTGAAAACGATTTGCCCGTATATTCATTAAAAATGCCGGCAATAAATCCTTCGTCATAATCGCATACAGTCTCACCGAACAGCGGCAGACCGGAGCAGTCCAGGTCTTCAGATACGGTTAATGTAAACTTAAGATTCTGCTCATCTCCTTTTTCAATCCTGAGCACACCGACTTTAAGAGTAATCAGCTTTTCTTTTAAATCTGCGACAAATTCATTAAATGGTTTTGACGTGTCCAGAACATTGAGGCAGAATTTCCTGCCCGCTAGTTCACCTGCTTTGACAAACAAATCAGAAGTCTTTTGTTTACCCATCTCTTTTGACAGAATGTCTTTAAATGTATACTGCATGAGCCGGTAAACCACCACCGATGTCTCCGGTCCTAAATTCGGACGTCCCTCTGACAAGTCGCCGATATCTTCCCATTTGAAATCATAAATATCATTCATCTTGCCTCCATAGTTTTTTCAGATGAGTGACCATGGAAATAAAAATATCACGTTCCGGTTAAAATAGAAACAGCAGATATCAGGCCGGCTGGACTTGGCTGAACATTGTCCGTTCTGAATGCACACAAAAACAGCAGATAAATCACCAGCCGTAAATCCCGGGCTGTCCTGCCATAAGTATTGCCATTCGGCAGGTTATCTGATAATACCGGTCTTGAAAAACAATTAATATGTAATCATATTCCAGGGTGTTATGACAAAACAAAAAAGCAAGTCAGACGTATTGAAACAAAGAGGGAAAAAAAAGGAACGGCATATCCTGCTCTCACTTTTTAAATGGCTTTTTATCCTGCTCCTTTTATTAGGATTTTTAGGATGTGCCGGACTTGCCGGACTCTATTATTACCTCAGTCAGGATCTGCCGAAAATAAACACGCTCAACGATTATCGTCCGGCCACGGTGACCAGTGTTTTTTCCGATGATGGAAGAAAAATCGGAGAATTTTATGAGGAACGCCGAATTGTCATTCCCCTGTCCGAAATGCCGGACAACCTGAAAAATGCCTTTATTGCCGCCGAAGATTCCAGGTTCAGGGAACACCCGGGCATTGATATTATTTCAATCATCCGGGCCTCGTTAAAAAATTTCAAAGCCGGAACCATTGTCCAGGGAGGCTCAACCATTACCCAACAGGTAACTAAATCTTTTTTACTCACCCCGGAACGGACATATGAACGAAAAATCAAAGAGGCCATCCTGGCTTACCGGATTGAAAAAAAATTCAGTAAAGATGAAATTCTTTTCCTGTACCTGAACCAGATTTACCTTGGGCACGGTGCCTACGGAGTTGAAGCTGCCTCTGAAAATTATTTCGGCAAACACGCCAAAGATCTTAATCTGGCGGAATGTTCCATCCTTGCCGGACTGCCCCAGGCGCCCAGCCGGTATTCCCCGTTCAGGTTTCCGGACCGTGCCAAGCAGCGGCAGGTCTATGTTTTAAACCGAATGAAGGAAGACGGACTGATTACCAATCTTGAAGCCACAAAGGCGATTGACCTTAAACTGGATATTAAACCCAGAAAAAACTGGTTCATTGAACGGGTCCCCTGCTACACCGAGCATGTGCGCCGGTATGTAGAAAAAAATTACGGCAAGGATGCCTTATACAAACAGGGGTTGAAAATCCACACCGCCGTGAACATTGAACTGCAGAAAATAGGACGCGCTGCAGTTAACAAGGGACTGAACGAACTTGACAGGCGGACGGGATACCGTGGGGCCTTAAAGAACATTACCACACTTGAAGTTGAGAACTTCTGCTCAGGCATTTCGGAAAAAATCGGTAATAAACTGCTGGAAAAAGCCAACACGTATGAAGGGGTTGTTCTGGATATTGATGATGAAAAAGGAATCACCCATATCCGGGTGGGCGATTTCTACGGCATCATTAAACTTGAGACCATGGCATGGGCCCGCAAGCCGGATCCTGAGATTGCATATTATGAAACCCGGGTAAAAAAACCTTCTGAAGCATTCAAAACAGGAGATGTTATACTGGTTCGGCTCTTAAATGATTCGGTTGAAAATCAAACACTCGAATTCACCCTGGAACAGGAACCTATTGTCCAGTCCGCCCTTCTGAGTATCGAAGCCGAGACCGGGCATGTGAAAGCCATGATCGGAGGCCGGGATTACCGGAACAGCCAGTTTAACCGGGCCTATCAGTCCAGAAGGCAACCGGGCTCCGCCTTTAAACCGATCATCTATGCTGCTGCCCTGGACAAAGGCTACACTGCAGCCAGCATGATCATTGACTCGCCCGTGGTCTATGAAGACACGGAACGTGACTTTATCTGGAAGCCCCGGAACTATAAAGAAACCTTTTTCGGCCCCACGCTGTTCAGGGAAGCCCTTGTAAAATCCAGAAATATCATCACCATTAAAATCCTCCAGGATATCGGCATCGGTTATGTAACGGATTACGCAAGAAAACTTGGCATTACATCGGACATCAGCCAGGATCTGTCCATTGCTCTGGGCTCCAGTGGATTATCTTTGCTGGAACTTGTCAATGCCTATTCTGTTTTCTCCAATCTTGGATATCTGATTGAGCCGGTGTTTATCACAAAAATCTATGACCGGGAAGGCAATTTACTGGAGACTTCAAAACTGATCCGCAAGAAAGTCATCGATATGAGCACCGCGTACATCATGACCAATATCATGGAAAGCGTTATCCAGGAGGGAACCGGATGGCGGATAAAAGCCCTTAAACGTCCGGCCGCCGGGAAAACCGGCACTACGAATAATTTATTTGACGCCTGGTTTTTAGGTTATACCCCCCGGTATACAACAGGGGTATGGGTGGGTCTGGATCAGGAAGCCCCAATGGGAAAAGGGGAAACCGGTTCAAGGGCTGCCAGCCCGATCTGGCTTGATTTTATGCAGCATGCACTGGCCGGCAAACCTGCCCGGGCATTTAATGTACCTGAAGGCATTGTATTCGCCAAAATTGATGCCAAGACCGGCCTTCTGCCCATTGAGTCAAGTGAAAAAACCATTTTTGAATGTTTCAAAGAAGGAACGGTTCCGGCGGAACATACGCCTGAACCTGATACGGCCTCGGATTCCGAAGATTTATTCAAAAAAGGGATTTAACAAGACCCTGTCCGTCATAGGCCATGTTTAATTTTAGCAAGCACCTCGGGAGTCGGTTTGGGCAGCCCGGCTATTTTCCAGGCCACTATGGGATCGGGAAACTGCTGGTACTGGCAGTCCTGTGACTGGCCCACATTCTTGCACACCGCCCGCACAATGGGAAATGCTTCAAATTTTTTGTAATAATCGCGCATGTATTTCAAAATATCCATCCGGTCCTTGCTCAACGGGCATTCTTGGGAAACACCCTCAAGATCTGCCAGTTCGCAGGCCACCTGCTCATTCCAGGATTCAAAATCTTCAAGATACCCGTCAGAGTCTCTTGCGATATCTGTCGTGTCGTGATCTGTTGCCGCCATGGGTCACCTCCGTTAGATTTGATTGCGATAGAAGGAAATATAGACTAAATATAATTCTTTTTACGCTGTTGTAAATGTCATGGCATCTTGCTTGTGATTATCCGCCACAAAAACTTTAAGGCGTTTCAAGGCGGACCAGATCGACAGACAGACGGCTGTCCCGGCAGATTGATAAATCCAGATCCGGATAACGCTGTTTGAATTGTTCCATATTTTTATTCTTATCACCCCTGAGCCGGGATTCTGAAGAAGGGTGAACCCGGATCAACAGTCGCCGCCCGATAGGGTTGCGGTGATACCGGTCAATGAGATCACATGTTTTTTCAAACATAATCCAAGAAAAGACCAGGTGACCGAATGCCGGATGCCAGGGTCCTGCCACAACCATTGACGGATCTTCCATCCCATCGGACGACTGAAGGCCCACCCGGATGACATTGACCTTGTTTTTTGTAAAAATATTCACCATGAGTCCTGCAAGACGAACACTTTCTTCTAAACTTAACGGCGTATATTTACCGCTCTTGAACCAGTGTTCGATCAGACTGTTCTTTAACACAAGCAACGGATATATCCTTGCAGCATCCGGTAAACGTACAGCCAGCTTTTTTGTACTTTCCAGTAATGACACTTCATTGTCTCCGGGCAGTCCCACCATCACCTGTACTCCTGTACGATACCCGTACTCTTTTAACAAGGAAATGGCTGCCAGCGTATCTTTAGCAGTATGCCCACGCTTTGAGGCCAAAAGGACCTGATCATTCATGGACTGCACCCCAAGTTCAACCATGGACACCGGAAACGGCTGTATCAGGTCAAGACGCTGCCTTGAAATGGTGTCCGGCCGGGTGGAAAAGCGGATGGCATCAATTTTTCTTTCAAGGATATACGGAGAAACCCATTCGAACAGGCGTTGAATTATCTGTGGTTCAAGGCCTAAAAAATTCCCGCCGAAAAAAGCCAGTTCCACTGATTTTCTCCGGCCTTTGAATCTCAGATACTGCTCAATGATACCATGGATGGATTCTTTATCCGGCAGAGATTGTTTTTCCCTTGTGATAATGGACTGGTTGCAGAAAGCACATTGGTGGGGACACCCGGAATGCGGAATAAAAACCGGGATCACAAGGGGTTTTTCAATCCGGTCCATGGGGAAAAAATCAGGTTCGCTCCTGTTTAATAAGGTTCAGTGCCTTTCTGGCAACTTCCTGTTCTGCGGCTTTTTTAGTTTTACCGGATCCCGTGGCCTGGATGTCAAACAATTGAACACTGACTTCAAAGGTTTTATCATGGTCCGGCCCGACCTCCCTATGTATCTCATATTGCGGAGGAAGCTGCCCATGCTCCTGGGCATACTCCTGAAGATGACTTTTGTAATCCACAATCTTCTGGTTTGACAATCTCCTGCTAATTGACTGCTGGAAGAGCTTTTTGACCAGATCGTAGACGGTGTTGAATTCCGAGTCAAGATAGACCGCAGCAATGACGGCCTCAAACGCATCGGATAAAATCGAATTTTTCTCCTGCCCGCCGGACCGGCGCTCGCCTTTTCCGAGCTTTACAAACCGCCCGAGATCAATTTTCCGAGCCTTGTCGGCAAGGCCCGGTTCACTGACAAGAGTGGATCGAAGTTTTGAAAGTTCGCCTTCCCTTTTGGCTGGATTTTCTTCCATCAGCAATTGGGCAATGCACAGGTCAATAACCGCATCGCCTAAGAACTCGAGCCGTTCATTGTCAGAACCGCAGGTGTTCTGATTTTCATTAAAGTATGAGCGGTGACACAGGGCATTTTCAAGCAGAGATCGGTTTTTAAAAAAATAACCGATATTTTCTTCCAGAATCGTTAAATCAAAACTAAGCTGTCTTTTTTTTTCCAGCCGTTGAATGAGTTTTTGAAACAATGCAAAATCAGCATGCAGATCTCCTTTGCCCGTTCCAAGGTTTACACCTGTGTTAAAGGATCCGTGGAAATCCGATCCACCGGTTATCAGCAGCTTTTTATTTTCTGCAAAATCCTGATAATAGCCGGTCAATGACGGATCATGGTCCGTATAAAAGACTTCAATTCCCTCAAGGCCGTATCCGATAAGACTGTCAATAAAGGTTTCAAACTGTCCGGTTTTGCTAAACTTTAAAAGCCCGGGATGGGCAAGAACCGCAATGCCGCCTGCATGGTGAATGGTTTTTATGGCTTGTTCGCAGGTTATCTTGTATTTATCCACATATCCGGGTTTTCCTTTGCCCAGATATTGATCAAACGCCTGTGAAAACGATGATACATACCCCTTTTCCACCATAAACTGAGCGATATGCGGGCGACCTGTCTGATCCGCGCCAAACCGGTTTTCCACCTGCTCCATACTGATCTCAAACCCGAGCCGGTTTAATTTTTCGATGATCCTGGGGTTTCGGTCCGCCCTTGCCTTTTTCGCATTGTCCAGGACAGCATTGAGCTGTTTATCATAAATACTGAACCCGTATCCAAGCAGGTGAACACTGCCCACGTTTTCAAATCCCGCCGGCGGGGCACAGCTGATTTCAACGCCGGCAACGACCTCCGGGTGATCAGGCAAGGGATTTTTTAAAATTTCCCTGGTTCCGTCAATGGTATCATGATCTGTTATTGAGATGGCTTTGACTCCGGCCTGATGGGCCAGAGTCAGGATTTCTTGAGGTGAGAATGACCCGTCTGATGCAGTTGAGTGTATGTGAAGATCAATCAAGGGCTAACTGCACCGGCTAAAGGCCAAGAGACTTCTCCATGCTTTCTTCCCGTGTTTTACACTCAATACACTGAGTTGTCACAGGTCTTGCTTTCAGCCGCTGGAGGGAAATATCTTCTTCACAGGCTTCACAGACACCGAATGTTCCGCTTTCTATCCGCGCCAGTGCTTTTTTAATTTTCTTGATTAACTTATGCTCGCGGTCCCGGATCCTGAGTTCAAAACTTCGTTCAGCCTCATGGGAAGCCCTGTCCGTGGGATCGGCAAAATTTTCTTTGGGTTTGGTCATGCCGGTCACTGTGCTGTCAGCATGGGAAAGCAGCTCATTGAGCCTGTCATTTAAAAGATTTTTAAAAAAATTCAAATCTTCTTTTTTCATTTTGTTTGCCCTTCATCTAAATAATTTAAGAACACCCAGATTGGATATTATACTAAAATCGTGTAAATTGTAAAGAATTAAATGGAAGCCAGCCTTATCCAGGTAAGCTCAAACGCGCCTGTCCTAACACTATTTCGCCAATGTTGCAAGCTTAAACCTCGGCTGGTTATTCCTTTTCCGGTATTTTGATGTTAAACAACTGCTGGGTGACATTCAGATATAAGGAATCATCCCTGTGGTCTCCGGTATCCCTCAAAAAAAGGATAGGATCATGAATGGTTCGTGTGGCAATGGCCCGGGTCATTCTTTTTATGGCATCAATGTCTTCCTGGGAAAGGTGTTTAAGACCGGCAAGCGTTTTATTGAATTCCATTTCCACAATGCCTGTCATTTTATCATTCAACGCCTTGATAGTGGGGACAATGGCAAGGCTTTCCATCCATTCGCCGAATTTGACCACGGCCTCATCGATAAACCGCTGTGCCTTAACCGTCTCTTTTCCCCGCTGCTCTAAATTGGATTCAACAATATTTTTTAAATCATCAATATCATAGACATAGGCATTGGAAATATCATTTATTTTCGGGTCAATATCCCTCGGCACGGCAATATCAATAAAAAACAAGGTGTTGTGGTGGCGTTTTTTCATGATTTTCCTGACCTCATCACGGGTCATTACATAGTCGGTTGCCCCGGTGGAACTGATGATGATATCCACCTCTTTAAGTACGTCATGACGTTCTTCAAATTTAACCGCCTGACCGTTGAATTTCCGGGCCAGATCCACTGCATTTTTAAAGGTCCTGTTGGCCACCAGAATATTCTTTACCCGGTTGGCAATCAGGTGTTCAACGGCCAGTTCCGCCATTTCACCCGCCCCCAGAAGCAGGACGCTTTTTTCAGATAAATCTGAAAAGATCTTGTTGGCAAGTTCAATGGCCGCATAGCTGACGGACACCGCGTTATCCCCGATTCCGGTTTCTTTTCTCACCCGTTTGGCCACACTGAACGCCTTATGCATCAGACGATTCAGCAGCACACCCGATGCCTTGGCGCCCACGGCGGTCCGGTAGGCCTGCTTGATCTGCCCCAATATCTGGGGTTCACCCACCACCATTGAATCCAGGCTCGATGCGACCTTGAACAGATGGCCGACGGCATCTTCACCCCTGTGGATATACAAGGCATCTTTAAACACTGAAATATCAATTTTTTTCTGTTCGGCAATAAAGGCCAACATCCGGTCTACCTGGTCCCCGGCAGCCGGAATGTATAAAATTTCCATTCTGTTGCAGGTGGAAAACACCATGCTCTCCTTGATGGATTCATCCTGCTTTAACGCCTGAAGAGCAGCCAGGGTTTCTTCCTGGGAAAATGACAGCTTTTCCCTTAAGTCAACAGAAGCAGTTTTGTGGTTAGCGCCGATTAATATGATGTTTGATGACATAATACTTTCTTTATTTTGTAAAATCCTGGTGATGCCCGCCCAACAGCATGTTGACCCCGAGAAAGGTAAACACAATAACAATGAACCCGATAATGGTCATGATGGCTGATTTTCTTCCCCTCCAGCCCGAATAAAACCTAAGATGCAAGAGCACGGCATAGGTCAGCCAGGCAGCCACTGAAAAGACTTCTTTGGGATCCCAGCTCCAGAATCTGCCCCATATGGTTTTTGCATAGACAAATCCGGTGATCAGGCCGATGGTCAGCAGGGCAAACCCCGTGGTCAGAAAAGTATATCCGACATTATCCAGCAGATCCAGGGAGGGCAGCCGCTTAAAAAAGAACCCCGGCGTTTTTGTTTTAATGGCCTTTTCCTGCAGCAGA
>JBNKNP010000446.1:0-4578 GCA_050293905.1 Desulfobacteraceae bacterium
GGGCTATTGAACTGGCCCTGGTTCTCTGCCTGATGAAGAACCGGCTGCTGCCGAAAATAAATAACCTGGAGACCCCGGTCCGCCCGGATTTAAATTTTGTCAGAGAAAATACAGAACTTTTTTTTAAAACAATACTGCTCCAGAATTTCGGATTCGGGGGGCAGAACGGAGCCCTGGTCATACAAAAATGGCAGAAAACAGATACGATATAAATACGGGCCTCAAAAGCTTTCTGCTCCTGAAGGCGATTACGGATGCAGACAATAAAACTATCCAAGGCTGGACCACATTTTCCCATGCACCGGCATTCTTAAGCCTGGAAGCACTGGCCCAGCTCGGCGGCATGCATGCCCGGTATGTGTGCGGCTTTGACGCACATGTTTTTTTATTGAAAATAGACAGGTTTGAGAGTTTGTGCGAGCCGGATTTAAATGGTAAATTTGACATGAGCGGAGAATTGCTGGTCAAAACACAGTCCGCGTTTACCTATCATCTGAAAGGTGTATCAGAAGAAAAGGTCTGTGTGTCCGGTAAATTTTCCTTTGCCATGCAGGCCTATGATGAACAATTTAAACAAAATCTGCTGCAGGAGCATTACAAGAGGGTTTTCTCATGTCTGCGTGGTTAGAAAAACGAATCCAGAGGCAGTTAAAAGCCGCACGGCTGGACGGATTATACCGGAATCCGCCCATCCTGGATAAAAGCCTTGGCAGGATTGTCTGCCAGGGGAACCGGGAACTGCTCAACTTTGCATCCAATGATTACCTGGGCCTGGGATCATCTGAAAAAACAGCGCAGATGGTGGGCTGCAATTTTAAGAAATATCACTCATCTGCCTCGTCATCCCGGCTGGTGTCGGGCAATTTTCAGACCACGCTTGATGCTGAAAAGGCATATGCCCAATATTTCGGATATGATGAAGCGGTTTTTTTCCCCAGCGGCTACCAGGCTAACCTGGCTGTTTTGTCCACGTTTTTAAAAAAAGAGGACATCGTTATTTTTGACAAGCATATCCACGCCAGCAGTGTTGCCGGGCTGACCATGAGCGGTTCAGCGCTCAAAGGTTATAACCATAATGCCATGGATCATCTTGCAAAACGGCTTTCATCCTTGGATGACACAACCGCTGCCGTGGTGACTGAATCCCTGTTCAGTATGGATGGTGACCTGCTGGATCTTGAAAATTATCAGAAACTGAAAGACGAATATTCATTTTTAAGCATCATTGATGAAGCCCATGCATTCGGCGCACTGGGACCCGGCGGCCGGGGAATTTCCGGCAAGGCTGCAGATATCGCCCTGGGAACCTTTGGCAAGGCATTCGGTCTTTTTGGCGCGTTTGTGCTGATGCCTGAAGGGTGCAGGGAATATCTGATGAATTTTGCCTCTCCTCTGATTTATACCACAGCACTGCCCGAAGCACATGCCGTCTCTGCCCTGGAGCTTCTTGATCTGGTTTTCCAAAGTGACGATAAGCGCCGGTACCTTGGACAGATCAGCCAGTTGATGAAAGATACATTGATCCATGAAGGCTTTACAGCAGACGGTCAGGCCCATATCATCAGCATATTGATCGGAGATGAGGACAGGGCATGTGCCTTGTGCAAGACGCTTTTCAACTTGGGGATTTTAGCCTTTCCGGCCAGGTACCCCACCGTGCAGAAGGGTAAAGCCATTTTGCGGGTATCCATGTCAGCCTTTCACAGGCCCGAAGATGTCACCGTATTTGTAGAAAAATTAAAACAGGCCCAGAAAACATGTCAGACAAACCAGCAGCGCGCAGAATAGTCATTGTCGGAACCGGCACCGATGTGGGGAAATCCGTTCTTTCCCTTCTGATCATGCAGACCCTTTTGGCCCAGGGGCACAATCCCTTGTATCTTAAACCGTTTCAAACCGGCTGCCGCCATGCACAAGGTCCGGACACCGATGCCGGGTTTGTTCACCAGAATGTTCCCGAACTTTCAGGATTTGATCCGGCCTATTCGATTATCCATTGCCATGAAAATCCCAAAGCCCCTTATTTTGCAGCACGGGATATGGGGCAACACATAGATATAGATGATACGCTGTTACAGATACAGGAAAAAGAGCAGGCCGGGTTGAATTGTAAAAATATCTCCCACCTGGTCATTGAAGGCTCGGGTGGTCTGATGGTTCCCTTGACCCGGGATAAAACCATGCTTGATTTCATTGCTGCTTTGGACACCCGTCCTGTTATAGCTGCCCATGCAGGGCTTGGCACCATCAACCATACCCTGTTGACGGTTCAGTGTCTTGAAGATCGAGGGATTAAACCGGCCGGTGTTGTTTTTCTGGACAGCCCGAAAGAAGAAACAGCCCCGGACCTGATCAGCGAAAACATGGAAGCGGTGACCTCTTTTTCCAGTGTAAAGGTACTGGGATTGATCCCGGGAATATCTGATTTTTCAACATTGTATAAAGATTGTAGTAAGATTGCAGGTAAAATTATAGATACACTCTGAGCAGCAGGGCAGTTGTGTGCGATTTATGTTAAATGTTTTGTTTTTAT
Organism: Desulfobacteraceae bacterium; assembly: GCA_050293905.1. GTDB lineage: Bacteria > Desulfobacterota > Desulfobacteria > Desulfobacterales > Desulfobacteraceae > Desulfobacula. Next base: position 2,534 of record JBNKNP010000446.1, read on the forward strand.
AATCCGGTATGGGAAAGGTCGCGTCTGAGCTGATTTAAGCCAAATTTGTTATCAGGAGGAAGGATGGAAATTAAACAATTTAGATATTTGTCGGACAACCTGGGTTACCTGATTTATTCCGGCAGCCGGGGTGTGGCCGTGGACGGCGGGGCAGTGGATCAGATACTGTTGTTTTGCAATGAAAACGGCATTGAGATTAAAATTGTTACCAATACCCATTCCCATCATGACCATGTCACCGGAAACAGGGATTTGCTGAAAAAAACAAAAGCCCGGTTTGTTGACTGCCGGCAGATTGATTCCGACCAGACCCTGGAGGTGGGCGATGAACATCTTGAAGTGTTTCCGACGCCGGGCCATACAAGTGATTCAATCTGTTTTGCAGGACCCGGTTTCCTGGTGACAGGGGATACATTGTTTAACGGAACCGTGGGAAATTGTTTTTCAGGAGATTTAAAAGCATTTTACCGGTCTTTAAAGCGCCTGACAGCTTATCCGGAATCCACAAAAATCTATGCAGGCCACGACTATGTCCAGGATTCCATGAAGTATGCAAAGATTATCGAGCCGGACAATCCTTATATTGACCGGTTTTCAGCGCAGTATTCACGGGATCCGGTTGTTTCAGCCCTGGCTGATGAATTAAAAGTGAATCCGTATATCCGGTTTGATGCACCGGAAATGATTGAAAACTTAAAAAAAAGAGGACAGTATAATTCAGATGAATTTGAACGTTTCAAGGTGATTATGGAGCTGTATTAAAAAGAACAAATTTACCATGAATAAGTTTTGCTCTTGAATATTCGATTATTAGGATTTATTATTAGGCGCAACGTGTTAGGAGTGGGATACACAGGGGTCGTATCCCATATTTTTTTTTGGTTTTTTTTTGGAGTTTAAAACCATGCTTGATCTGAATATGAAATATGCCGGAAACACTTCCCGAAAAGAGTCATTTGCTCTGGGAAGACAGGTGACAATCGAGTACTGTGACTGCGGCCCTGAAGCGTTCCTGCACACAGAACAGGTTGAAAATGCGATGCTGGATGCAGCGAACAAAAGTGGTGCCACGATTGTAAACTCAAGTTTCCATAAATTTGAACCCCAGGGGATTTCAGGGGTGGTGGTGATTGCTGAAAGCCATTTTACCATTCATGCCTGGCCTGAGCATGATTATGCGGCCGTGGATATTTTTACCTGTGCCGACAGTATTGATCTTGAAGTGGCCATTGAGTCCCTGAAAACGTCTTTCCAATCCAGAAATACCATTATTTCCTCTGACCGGAACCGCGGAATCATCGGCAAGCCTGCCGTGCAGGAAGAAATCAGCAAGATACTGAACAATACGGATCTTCATCCGATTTCATGGAAAACGGAATATGATGAAAAAGATCCCTGGGGTGTTTTGACTTCAGTGGATATTTATGACTGTGATACCGGCATTATTCAAAATGCGGACTTGATAAGAGATTTTGTATATCAATTGTGTGACCTGATTGATATGAAACGGTACGGCGACTGCGAGGTGGTTCATTTTGGAGAGGATCTGCGGGTAGAAGGATTTTCCATGACCCAGTTGATTGAAACATCCTTGATTTCAGGCCATTTCGCCAATGCAACAAATGCAGCCTATATTGATGTCTTTTCCTGTAAATTTTACGAACCCAGGGAAGTCGCTGAATTCGCATCATCTTTTTTTAAAGGCGCGCATTATAAAATGCAGGTGGCACTTCGCAGGTAGCCGGTGGCTCCGGTCCCCCTGCTCACGAAAGAATATGTCTTCAGAAATAGTATGTTCCGATAATATGAAAAATTATAATCAAATTATGAACGGCTGGTTTTCAGAAGTCAATCCCATGTGGCCCGGCATGGCGCTTTCCGTTGAAATCGAGTCCTGTCTGTACAGTAAAAAAAGCAGGTTTCAGCAGATTGATGTTTATCAGACCCGCAATCACGGCAGGATGCTCGTACTGGACGGGGTGATCCAGGTGACTGAATTTGATGAATTCACCTATCAGGAGATGCTGACCCATGTACCGCTGTTT
>JBNKNP010000447.1:0-6969 GCA_050293905.1 Desulfobacteraceae bacterium
CTTTTTTTCCTGATGCACAACCCGATAACAAACGGCGGCAGTTCAGGTGCCTTGTCCAGGATCTTCACCTGGTTGCAAAACGGACTTTTTTCCAGCACCAACCCCGGAACCAGGCCGATACCAAAGCCTAAGCTGACCATAACGATAATGGCCTCATTGCCGGCAACCTGGGAGTAGATATGCGGAACAAAATTTTCCATGGCAAACCACTGATTGATCCGATCCCGGCTCACCCCCCTGTCCGGGATAATCAACGGTGTTTTTTCCCAGTCAATCCCGTTGGAATTTCTAATAATGATATCCGGGAATTTCATGGGCGCAATAAAAACCAGAGGGGTCCGGTAAAGCGGCTGAAACATCAGATCCTTGGGGCAGGAATCCGGCAGGGCCGTGATCACCGTGTCTGTATCCTGATTGACCAGTTTGAGAATGGCCTTGGCAGGATCGCCGGTCTCAAGATGAATCCCCACCCCGGGATGGGCCTTTCTGTACTGCGCCAGAATGGAAGGCAGAATGTCATAGGCTGCCGTCACGGAGCAATACAGGGACAATTCTCCCTGCAGGGTATCTTCAGCAGACAATTCATCCTGCAGATGGTCCCAGCGCTGGAGCACATCATCGGCATATTTTTTAAAACAGATGCCCGCAGGGGTCAGCTCCACAGAACGGTTGTCCCGGACAAAAAGGACTTCGCCCAGATCCGCTTCCAGCCGCTGGATCACCCGGGTGAGTGCCGACGGAGTGATATAACAGGCCTGGGCTGTTCTTGCAAAGTGAAGCGTACCGGCAAGATGCCGGAACAATTGTAAATTTCGTATATCCATTGTTTATTTGTCTTTTTCTATGTCCAGCATTTCATATTGAAACATATGGCATATATCTACCATCATGTTTCAAATTTTGCAACAAAGTCAGGTATTCAGCCGAAGGGATGGTGGAGGCCATCGGTTCAACTTATTTATTTGACCGGGAATTGCTCCTTGTGAATCAAATAATTTTTATGGTATAAAGCTATGATGATAAAAAAAAATTTCATCCTTTCCAGACTATCGGATATTTACTTTATCTAAAATAAATGAATGCGAGTATTAAATTGGAGCAAAAAAAAATGAAACACAGTTCACTTAAATTCAGGTTAATTGCCCGATGCATTCTGATTGCCATCGTACCACTGATTGTTATCGGACTTTTTGCCATCAAAAAATCGTCCAGTTCCCTTCTCACCCTTGCAAAAAGCCGGGCTGAATTAGCAGCAAAAAATCTGTCGGAAATGGTCAATCAGTCCCTGGAACAGGAAATCAGACAGGCCCGGTCAATGGCTGCCGAGCCGTCACTCGGGCAGGCAGCGGCAATGGTCCAGGACAATGGGATTGAGAATGCACCAGACCAGATTGCACTGGCAGACGGATATCTATCCAGAATTTACAAACAAATCGGTGACGGATATGATTTTTTCTATGTGGCCGACGCCACCGGGAACATCATTTCAGACAGTGCCGGCGGTATGTATAGAAAACAAAAAATAAGTGTTGCAGACAGAGATTATTTCAATTCGGCAAAATCAGGCAATGTGAATATCAGTGAACCTGTTTTTTCCAAGGTCAGCGGAAAACCTGTCGTAGCCATCGTCATCCCTCTTATGTCAGCCACAGGCAATTTTTCAGGAATTTTTGCCACTGTGGTTAAGCTGGATAAACTTTCAGATAAAATCACCCGGATAAAAGTGGGTGAAACCGGCTACCCGTTCATGATAACCAAAAGCGGCCTGATTGTTGCCCACCCGGTGAAAGATTACATTCTTAAATTGAATCTTGCCGATCTAGAAGGGATGAAATCCATCATCGGCAAAATGCTGGCTCAAAAATCCGGTGTGGATCATTATCACTTTAAAGGGGTTGACAAACTTGCCGGATTCGCTCCTGTAACCTCCACCGGCTGGAGCATCGGAGTAACACAGAATGAACCCGAATTCATGGCACCTGTTTATTCAATTCGGAATATGATTCTGCTGGTGGGTGTTGTTTTTCTGATCATAACGGTTTTAGGCGTTCTCTGGTTTGTCAAGGGCATCATTGCCCAGTTGGGCAGCGACCCGTCGGAGATTGCCAGGGTCGCGGACAGCATGGTCAAAGGGGAACTCACGGTTGAGTTCTACCCGGAGGATAAGGTGCATACCGGGGTGTACGGCCATTTACAGGAAATGACAAAAAATCTGTCCAACATGTTCAACTATATTGCGACCGGTGTTCAGACCCTGACCGTATCTTCAACGAATCTTTCCGATCTTTCACAGGAAATGTCTTCCGGTAGTCAGCAGTCATCCGAGAAAGCCAATAATGTTGCCACTGCATCCGAAGAAATGACAACTGCCCTGAACAATATGGCAACTGCCACGGAACAGACGTCTGCAAATCTTCAAATGATTGTTTCAGCTGCAGAAGAAATGTCCGTGACGATCAATGAAATTGCTCAAAACACCTCAAAAGGAAGCCAGACAACTTCAGACGCTGTGGAAAAAGCAGAACATATTTCCGAAAAAGTAAATGATCTGGGCAAGGCTGCTTCGGAGATTTCAAAGGTTACGGAAACCATTTCCGATATTTCCGAACAAACAAATCTGCTGGCGCTCAACGCCACCATAGAGGCTGCAAGAGCAGGTGAGGCAGGAAAGGGATTTGCCGTTGTTGCCGGAGAAATAAAGGCCCTTGCCCAGCAGACGGCGGAAGCGACCGGTGAAATTGGCGCCAGGATCGGCGACGTCCAGGCAACCACCCGGGAGACGGTGACTGGTATCAGATCCATTGTTGACATCATTAACGAGATCAACACCATTGTTGTATCTGTAGCAACCGCCATTGAAGAACAGTCCGCCACAACCCAGGAAATTTCAAACAATGTCAGTCAGGCAGCTGCCGGTGTTCAGGAAGTAAATGAAAGTGCCAGTCAGACGTCTGCTGTGGCAGAAAAAATCACCGAGGATATTTACCAGGTCAGCCAGGCTGCAGGCTCGATGAGTACAGGAAGTTCTAAGGTGAATGCAAGTGTGGCAGAATTGTCCGAGCTGGCCAAAAGCCTTCATCAAATGGTCAGCATGGTCAAGTTGAAATAAAATCTGAATAGTAAAAAAACAAATACGTCCGATCCGATACAGGGCTAACCCGGTATCGGGTCTGACGCATTTTTGTCGGTACAAATCCCATAACATACCCCTCCTTTCCGGTTTTCTTTAAGTATCATCAACGGCAAAAAGGTTATGAAACAGGTACGTTTGTATCAACCCTATTTTGAATAGGCATCAATGATTTTGTTGATCTTTCCGGATTCATATCCTTGTTTTAAAGCGCCATTAAATTCTTTTAAAAAATCTAGCATTTTCATTTTTTTAGAAAAACCTAAAAAATTCGGATCCCGGGTCAGTGGTTTTGAAAGGACGATGAATTTGTCTTTATTTTCCATTAAATTTTTATCCTGATCAATTGTACAATAAAGAGCGAATTTCCCCGGGCTCATTAAAGCGCAGTCAATACGGCTTTGGAGCAGTTTTCTCAAACGGAGCACCGGGCCGTTGTCTTCCTCAACTTTAAATACACCCTCGCTTTTTGCTTTTTCATATGCATCACCAAAACTTCCCCCTCTTCCGATACCGACTGTCCTGCCTTTTAAATCTTCCATTTTTTCAAATTGAAATTCCTTATCTTTCAATACAACAATAATCACATCATCATAAAATATGACATCTGAATAATCGAATATTTTCAGCCGCTCTCTTGTTTTTGATAATCCGATAATGCCCCCCTGGCCATCAACAGCAGATTTATAAGCCCGCGCCCAGGGGGTTAGTTTGTAATGGAATGAATACTCTTTAAGATTATCATCAATATATTTTGCGATATCAACAAGTATGCCCCTGGGTGAGCCGCCCTCAATATATATTTTCGGAATTTTATAATCATTCCCTAAAATGGTTATCTCACATCCAAATGCATATATTGAATGAAAAATAACTGCTGCACTCAATAAAACCAAGATTTTTTTCATTGTTTTTCCTCGATTTCCATTTTGAGCTCATGATCAACATCTATACATCCAATCACACTCTGGGCCGCCGGACACTTATGGATATAGTTGTTGAAACATTCCACAGCAGCTGACTGATGGGAATCCGGCAGCTTGAGAAGATAACGGACTTTTATGCGTGTGATCTTCAACACGCCGTCCACATCTTCAATATCCCCTGTCACTTCGGCTTTAAACCGATCCTGAAAGGTCCGGATCTTCTTTCCGGCCAGCACAGTGGCCAGTGTTCCCATCATTCAACCGCCCACCGCACCGACCATATGATCAAGTGTTGCCGCATGCTCTTCTTCAGGGGTAACATTGTAGAATTTGCTGATCCCGCCGTGAACACCGTAATACACGGGTTCGTCAAACCCTTCGATCTCGGCTTTGCGGGTGGGACCGTTTTCCCTTGTAATGGTGATCCTGGATTGATGAATAATTTTTCTCATGATTCTCCTCCATATATTTGTTATGCAGGCCGGCATCTGCCGGGAAAACTCATGATCTGGGTTCGGATACAGTATTTGCCTGTCAAACTTTTGGAACGCTGACTCAATCTGCTGTTTTTTCAGAATAACATCCTTCATTATTTTTTTAAATGCAAAAAACTGATATCGATATTTTCAATACCGTTCAAACCCATTATCCTGATTAACAATTGGCCTTTTTCCCCGGAAGAACATATTATAAAAGGTATGAATTATTCAGGAGGTGTTATGAAAAAATCAGTCCTTTTTATTATTCTGGCCATTTTTGTTTATTTTCCAGCAGCCCGGGCCGAAACAGCATCGGGCCGGATCACCATGACGATTGACCTTTCCGGCCACGGCAGCAAAGAAACAGCCCAGGCGTGGATTCCATATCCTGTCAGCGACACCGATCAAACGATTACCAATATACAGATAGACGGCACCATGTCATCATCCGGCATTTATACTGAAAAAACATTTTCCGTTCCCATGCTCTATGCCAGGTGGGAGAAAGGGGTGAAAAACCGGATTCTGACATTCACCTTTGATGTGACCCGGCAGGAAGTGATCCGGAAAAATTTCCCAAAAAAAGAATCCCCGTGGGATCCGGCTGATTATCGCCCCTACCTGATAGAAACACGGTTGGGACCCATAGACGGCGAGATAAAAAAACTTGCCGATTCGATTGTTGCCGGGCAGGATTCCGTCCTGGGCAGGGCAAAAGCCGTTTATGACTGGACCTGTGAAAACACCTACCGCAACCCGGACACCAGGGGGTGCGGGGTTGGGGATGTCTACCGGCTTCTCCAGGATCCCGGCGGGAAATGTGCGGACATCAGCTCTATCTATGTTGCGCTTGCCCGTGCAGCCGGTGTGCCTGCCCGGGAGGTCTTTGGTATCCGGCAGGGAAAAAATCCAATTCAGGATATCAGCAAATGGCAGCATTGCTGGGCTGAATTTTACCTTCCCGGCTATGGCTGGGTTCCGGTTGATCCTGCTGATGTCAGAAAAATGATGCTCAAAGAAAACCTGACCCTGTCAGACAAAAAAACAACAATCTGGCGGAACTATTTCTGGGGCGGGATTGATGCATACCGCATAAAACTCGGAGAAGGCCGCGACCTTGTCTTAAATCCGGTACAGTCCGGAGACCCTGTCAACTACCTGATGTACCCGTTTGCTCAAATCGGTACAAAAACCCTGGACTGGCTTGACCCTGAAAAATTCACCTACAAAATACAGTATCAGCAGCTTTGAGACAACCCTGCGGTATACTTCCCGGTTTGAATATGTTTCAGTAAGAATTTTCGAAACACTTTTTCAGCCGGGATGGGAATTTTATCCTGGAGCATCACCAGGGAAATCTGGTTGATAATAGCTGTTTTCGCTGTGGTAACAGGTATGATCCGGCCGGTCCATAAGATAAAGGCTTAAATCATACGCAGCAGCGGATTTTTTTTAATTTCCGGCGGTATTGTCTCTGCCATGGGAAAATTATAGGGATCGCACGCCTTGGGGATACCCCAACCCCTGTCCTCCTCCTCGCGTTCAATTTCCAGGGCCAGCATGTGCTCAAAGGGATTGAGTCTGTCATAAGCAAGATCGGGAAGCCTGGGCATATTGTCGATGATATCCAGAAGAGAGTTGCCCGGAGTGATCCGGCCGCCCGAGTATGCAGTTTCATCATTATTACGGCCGGCGTTCCTGCCGGGAAAGGCCCCGTGATGGACCGGGCTGCAATGACCGTGAGGGGTAATAAAAAGTTTGAACCGCGATTGTTTGTGGGGGCGGCACACCCCATCCCTGTGGGTCCAGAACAGGTTGTCTCCAGCAAGGGAACCCGCCGCATAGACCCCCACAGGATACTGGTTTTTTCGCGCTTTAATCCGGGCCATCGTTTTCTTGAGCCTGGTCTGGGTCGACGGCCGATAGGCTGAAAAATAATTGGGTTTAAAATCAATATAGTCCACGCCCAGTTCTCCTGCCAGCCGGATAAAGCCGGGTATCTGCCTGTGGTTTTCTTCCAGCACGATGGTGTTGATCCCGATTTTTGTATCAAGGCCTTGTTCATCCCGCACAAACACAAGGTTCCGGATGTTGTCAAGTACTGCTGACAAACCGTATTTTTTGATGCGTGACGGCGCGTTCCCGAGCATGATATCACCAAAAGCCTTATCATCCATCACGCTCAAACTGATCCGGACATCATTTGCCTTAAGGGCCAAACGGCGCTTTGAGGCCGTATTCAGAAGAAAGCCGTTGGTGAACAATTTGACATGCACCCCGTTTTTTTCTGCCCGGTCCAGGATCAGCGCCATGGTTGCAGGATCGCTTAAGGGTTCCAGGCCGCCGGATATTTTAACCAGAACAGGGGTCCCAAGGGACTGCATTCTTGAAATATCCCGGAACACCGCATCAATGTCCTTTTCAGACATGCACT
>JBNKNP010000448.1:0-11084 GCA_050293905.1 Desulfobacteraceae bacterium
TGCTCAAAACCAGGGCTTCTCTTTTAAGGTCCTTTTCCATTTTTTCGATAGCTTTTTGTTCTGCTATCAGTTTGTCTGTGATCTCTTTTCCTTTTTCTGAAATCTGTTTTTGAAACATTTTTCCTGCGCTGGATTCATTCAACACTCTCTGTGAATCCAGAACGCCTATTTTTGCTACATCAGCAGCATATGCACTGGGCAGCAGGCAAAAACCTGTAAAAACTATAATAAAAAAAATAATCGCTTTTTTCATACTATCCTCCAAAAATTATATATTAGAAACTTCCGCCGACAGAAAACTGGAGTTTGCCGTCACCGCTGTTTTTAACACTTTTTCCGTCAATTACCCAGCCATAGTTGACATTGATAGGTCCGACCGGAGAACTCCATTTCAGACCGATCCCTGCGCTGGAATATTGATCGGCAAAATCCAGATCTTCATCCGTACGATACACATCGCCCCTGTCATAAAACAGGACACCGGCCATCTTATATTTTTCAGTCAGCGGAAAAGACAGTTCAGCATTAAACTGGACAAATTTTTCACCGCCTCTTTGTTTTGTTTCACCGGCACGCGTTCCGTCTATATCACCTGAACCGAATCCCCTGATGGAACTCATGCCCCCTAAATAAAATTTTTCATAATCAATGTTTATATTGTCTCCGGACTGATCATCAATATAACCTGCTTTTCCATGAACCAGGCCGGTAAACTTCCAGAATAAGGGGAAATAAAAACTGGTAGACCCCAGATATTTTATAAAATCAATATCACCGCCTAAAAAATTACCTGAGTATTTAATACTGAAATGGTGCTTTCTTCCCTCGGTGGGCAGGAAAAGATCATCTCTTGAATCATGGCTGATATACGGCGTCATACTGGAGGCCAGAAACTGGCCCTGGGTCATGTTTGTACTGGCTGTCTGGACATTTTGTATATCAAAATCCTCAATATTGTAAGACACACCGATTTTGGTATAATCAAATATTTTATACCCTAAAGACAGGGACAGTCCCAGGCTGTCCTTATCATAATAATCATACTCTTTTTCCTGTTTATACAGGGAGAATCCGCCTGAAACCCGGGTATCCAAAATATAGGGTTCAAAAAAAGAAATGGTATAAAGGATATCTTCAGCTGATATTTCTGCGGAAATCTTTCCAGTCTGCCCCCTTCCGAACAGATTATTTTCCTGAAGACTGGCAGTAAAGAATCCGGATTTTTCAGAACTGAAACCACCGCCCACTGAAAAAGCACCGGTCTGTTTTTCCACAACAGTAACCTGCAAATTCTTTTTATTTGCCTCATTCGTGTCCACCGGCTGTACTTCAATTTGTTCAAAAAAATCCAGGCGGTTAAGATTTTTAAAGCTTTTCTGAATGTTTTCTTTGCTGTAAAGACTGTTTTCGGTCACTTTCAGTTCACGCCGGATAACCTTATCCCTGGTTTTAAGATTCCCGCTGATATTGATCCGGTCAAAGGTGACGGGCTCCCCTTTTTTAATCTGATAGATCACCGTCATTAAATGGGTTTCATCCTCTTTTTTTACAAGGGGTGTAATATTCGCGTTTGCATAGCCCTTATCCATATAAATATCCGTGACAGCCAGAATATCCTTGCGGAGAAGTTCACGGTTAAACAATTCGTTTTCTTTGGATTGAATGGTGCTGAATAATTCTTCTTTAGACACAATTAAATCACCGGTGATGTCGATGGATTTTATTTTATACTGTACACCTTCACTGATCTTGAAATTCACCTGAATACTTTTTTCCCCGATATCAATAATCGGATCCGATACTTTAGCGTCAATAAATCCATTGTTTTTATATAATGATTCTATCCGTACGACATCATTTTTCACTTCGACTTCATTGAGATCACCGGAAGAGGTGAAAAAGGAAAAAAAGCCTCGTTCAGAGGTTTCAATCTCTTTTTTGATTTCTTTGTCTGAAAAATGATGATTGCCTTCAAAAGTGATTTTTTCAACTCGGACCTTGTCTCCTTCATTAAAGGTAAACACAATGTCGGCCTGTGAATTTTCAAGTGGAATAATTTCATAATCAATGACAATATTATGATAATTTTTCGTTGTATACATCAACCGCATCCGGTTAATGTCATCTTTTAATTTATAAATATTTAAAATTGAACCGGTTCTTGTGTTCACCACTTCTTCAAGTTCTTTTTTGTCAAAAATAACATTTTTTTTAAATTTTATTCTTCGAACCGTGGCTTTTTCAGTCACATCATAAATCAGCTTTACCCCTTTATCAGAGCTTTCTTTTTTAACCACCACATTATCAAAATATCCCATGGAATAAATCTTTTTAAGATCTTTGGATACATTCTCGGATTTTAAAATATCCCCGGCCTGGGTATTGATGTTTCTCAAGATAACATCTTTTTCGATTCGTTCATTACCGCTGATTACAATATTGGTAATCATGGACGTTTGAAAAATAATACTGGTAACTTCCTTGCTGATTTTCGACACCGCAGAATAAAGGTTTTCAAAATCCCGGGCCTGGGCAAAAAGAGAAGTCTGGTCTGTCTCATCAAACGTATTGATCAGATTGGAATCTATGCTGATACTCTCTCCAGCAACAAATAAAGACCCGGTCAATATATAGTCTGCCCCGTTTTCTATGCCGATCTTTTTTAAGGCATCGGTATCCATGTCGGGGATGTTGACTTTTTGGTCCGTCAGCAGGATAACCCCTGCCCCTTCTTTTTTCAGCAGGCTACCGATCATATCCGGTATTTTATTTTGAATGGAAGGATTGGGTTTATCTGCATTTAGTGAAAATGGGATGATAAGAACCTTGGTTAAAACTTCAGCATTTAAGCCGCTTCCGTTAATTAAAAGGAAAACGGCGAGAACCACAAGCAGTCGGGCAGATTTGAATTTTATCATTACACAATCCTAAAAAACGGCCGGCTTAAATCGATATGATTTTACCGTCCTTTATTGTCACATTTGTCTTCATCAAACGGGCCAGTTCGGTATTGTGAGTGACCACAATAACAGTCATGCCAAATTCTTTGTTTAATTGATCCATCAACTGATGGACACTGTCGCTGTTCTGCCGGTCAAGGTTTCCTGTGGGTTCGTCAGCCAGTAAAATATCAGGCCCCATAACCAATGCCCTTGCAAGTGCGACCCGTTGCTGTTCGCCACCGGACAAATCTTCCACCCGATGGTAAAGTCGTGAACCAAGCCCTACTCTTTCAAGCATAATTGCAGCATCATTTTCAACCTTTTTTTTATTTTTATCGGCAATCAGACCCGGCATGATCACGTTTTCCATGGCACAAAAGCCTGGAAGCAGATAATGGAACTGAAATACAAAACCGATCTTTGCATTTCTGAACGCTGCCAATTGTTCATCTTTATATGACAACAGATCCTGGTTCTCAAATAGAATCCGGCCGGTATCCGGTTTGTCAAGCGTTCCGATGATGTTCAGCAAAGTTGATTTTCCTATTCCGGAGGAGCCGGTAATAGCAATAGTTTCACCCTTTCCAATTGATATATCCGCTTCTTTGAGTATTTCTATTTTCGAAGCCTTGGAATAAAAGCATTTGGACACCTTTTGAAGACGAATCAGGGGCTCTTGAAGATTATCCATACCGCAATGCCTCTACAGGGTCCATTTTAGATGCTTTATATGAAGGATATAAGGTGGAAAGAAAACAAATACCCATCGCACTGATGGAAATAGCAAGAACATCCAAAAATTCAAGCTGAACAGGAAGAGTGGTAAACGGATAGGCATCAGGCAGGTGAATAAAGTCGTATTTTTTTAAAAAATAACAGACCAGGACCCCGGAAAGGGTTCCGATAACCGTACCCATACAGCCGATAATGAAACCCTTTAGAATAAATATTTTTCGAATGGTCTTATTCGTTGCGCCCATGGCTTTCAGTACTGCTATGTCTTTTGTTTTTTCCATGACCATCATAATCAATGCACTGGCGATATTAAATGCAGCCACAAGAATAATAAGGGTTAAAATAATAAACATGGCTGTTTTCTCAAGCTTTAAAGCTGAAAACAGACTTTTATTAATTTCCATCCAGTCTCTTGTGTAAAACGGGTAACCAAAAGATTGGGAAAGATGTTTTTTCACGGCAGCGACATTAAAAACATCATCAATCCATATACCGATGGCTGAGACCTGGTCTCCTGATTTTGCCAGCTGCTGGGCCTGGGTCAGATGGACATAGGCAAGGCCGGCATCATATTCATACATGCCGGATTCAAACGTATCGGCTACAACAAACCGTTTCATCTGGGGAATGTGTCCCAGGGGAGAGACAACGCCATTGGGAGACATGAGAATAATTTTGTCCCCTTTGATGACTCCGATCTGTCTGGCCAGTTCGCGGCCCAGTATAATACCATGTGAGTTTGAATTATTTTCAGATGTCAGCAGGTGTGTTAATTTTTCTTGGTTGAATCCCTTGATTAAACCGAATCCGTTTTCAGGGTCGATTCCTCTGACCATAACGCCGGAAAAGGATCGATTCGAGCGAATCATGGCCTGTGCAAAGAGAATCGGAGACGCCCCCTTGATATCCTTATTCCGGCTTAATTCATCAACGATATATGAAAATCCGTCAAATTTCCCTGAATAATTCATCAAAAGGATATGAGGTTCCAGACCCAGAATTCTATTTCGGAAATCAGTTTCAGCACCACTCATTACGGCAATAACAATCACCAGGGCCATGACTCCCACAGCCACACCTGCAATGGAAAGGAAGGTAATTAATGAAATAAAGCCCTCTTTCCGCTTTGCACGAAGGTACCTGCCGGCTATGAACAGTTCAAATCCCATGCCTTAAGCGTTCTTTTTCATATGGGGAAAAAGAATGACTTCTCGTATGGACGGTGAATCCGTCAGGAGCATGACCAGCCTGTCAATGCCGATGCCTTCTCCTGCAGTGGGCGGCATACCATATTCCAGGGCTTCAACATATTCCATATCCATGATATGGGCTTCGGTATTTCCCTCATCCCTCTGCCTGACCTGCATGAGAAAGCGGTCATGCTGGTCCTGGGGATCATTGATTTCCGAAAATCCATTGGCAATCTCTTTGCCGGCTATAAACAGCTCGAACCGGTCGGTCAGCTCAGGATCCTGATCACTTTTCCGGGATAACGGAGAAACCTCTACAGGGTAGCCGGTGATAAATGTGGGTTGTATAAGTTCAGGCTCCACAAGGACATCGAATAATTTGGTTAAAATTTTACCATGCCGGTCTTTTTTGGTGATCTGGATATTCTTTTTTTGGGCAAACTCAAGCAGCGCTTCTGTATCATTGATGATGGCAGGATCGATTCCGCCGATCTTTGTCAGCGATTCGGTCATAGGGATACGCTGCCATCCTTTTTTAAAATCAATGGTTTCCCCTTGATATTCAACCATAGTTGATCCTGAAATCTCTTTGACAATGGATTCAAACATTTCTTCAGTTAAATCCATGAGCATATGATAATCTGCATAGGCCTGATAAAACTCAACCATGGTGAATTCAGGATTGTGCTTGGTGGATACGCCTTCGTTTCTAAAATTCCGGTTAATTTCAAACACTTTTTCAAAACCACCCACCACCAGTCTTTTTAAATACAACTCCGGGGCAATTCTTAAAAACAGCTCCATTCCCAAAGCATTATGCCAGGTTTTAAATGGTGTTGCTTCAGCACCGCCGGGCAAAGGCTGCATCATGGGCGTTTCAACTTCCATGAACTCTTTTTGCTCAAAAAACCGCCTCATGGCAGACACAATTTTGCTTCTGTTAAGAAAAATCTGCCGGGATTTTTCATTCATTATCAGATCAAGATACCGCTTTCTATAGCGTTTTTCAGGATCTTTAATGCCGTGGAATTTTTCAGGCAAAGGCCGCACAGCCTTGGACAGCAGTCTGAATTCATTGGCTAAGAGGGTCCATTCACCGGTCCGGGTCTGAAACAAAGGGCCGGATACACCGATAAAATCACCAATATCAAGTTTTTTAAACAAGGCATAGGTATCTTTTCCCACTCTGTTTTGCTGGATATATGCCTGCAGGTTGTCAGTACTGTCTTTGAATCGGATAAAGGATGATTTGCCCATCTTGTTTACAGCCATCATCCGTCCGGCAATCTCAAATGCTCTTCCGTTTTCACCGACATCTTCAGGGCTTTTCTCTATGATCTCTTTTAAGGTTTTAATCGAGCAGGTAGGTTTGAAATCATTAGGATAAAGCGGCACCCCGCTTTCTTTGAGTTCATTTATTTTGTCTTTTCTCAATTGTATTAATTTACTTTCTTTATCCATAGGGGGCGTGCTTTCAAATTTTAATTACGGGTTTATCATTTATCCTCACAAAAGCCATAAGAGGCCATAAAAGCCAAAAAGGGCAGCAAAAGAAAGATAAATAGCCTGATTTACCATAAATTGTCAATATTTTGTTTGAGACCCCGGACAGGATCATAGATGAATTGGGGAACGCAATTTTTTTTTCGACTGCTATTCGGATTTACCCCCGTTGTCTTTAAAAACGATTGTAAAAACAGTCCCCTTTCCCGGGGTTGATTCAAAATCAATGATGCCGTTATAGGTATCAATGAGCCGGTGGATAATGGGAAGCCCGAGTCCGGTTCCATCCGGTTTGGTTGTATAAAACGGATCAAACACGTGGCGGAATTGATCCGGACTGATTCCCCGTCCAGTGTCTTTAATGATCAGGTAAACTTTGTTGTTGGAGGCAGACGCAACCCCCACAATAACCTGACCGGTTTTCTCAATTGCCTGGGCTGCGTTTGTTAGAAGATTCCACAGGATCTGTTTAAGGTGGGACGGATCAATGAACACACTTGCTGTTTTATCCAGATCCATTATAAAATTTACCTTATTTTTCCATTGCGGATCATTGGTAAACAACTCAATTGTTTCCTGGACAATTTCAGAAACATTGATCCTTCGGGCCCTGTCCTTAAACGGTTTTGAAAACAAACGGATATTATCCACAATTTGTTTTAACCGGTCTGTTTCACGAAGGATAATCTGCATCAATTTATCCTCGTAAGACCCGGGTTCTGTATCTTCGTGAAGCAGTTGAATGGAACCGGATAAAGAAGCCAAGGGATTTTTCACTTCATGGGCAATACCGGATATCATCTCATCCAGGGCCTCCATTTTTTCCACGCGTTTGAGATGCTGCTGGGTCATTTTTAATTCCTGTCTGGCACCTTTGAGTTGAAATGCCAGAAGACCGCTTAAACCGGAAACGGCAAAACATGCCAGGATAATGATGATAATCCTGTAAATAACATGACTTTCATCAATGGATTCTGAAAGAAACATCTCCGGATAAAACGGGGTAATGATCCTGTAATATTCCAGTTCAATCAACGCGGCATACAACAAACTGGATAAAGCGGCAATAATCAGGCTGCCGCGCTGGAGCAGAACCATGGATGCGTAAATAATAACGACCAGATATAAAAATGTAAAAATTGAATCAAAAGAACCGGTTACAAAAATAATACCGGTTACAATAAACGTGTCCACTATGGTTTGAAAATAAGCCAGGATCAAATGACGTTTAAATTTGTTAAGCCAGTAAAGATAAAGAATTGAAAGAAAAAGAATCAATGCCGCAATATTGTAAAGAGACAAAAAAGGCTGGGAAAAAAAAGAAAGGTTCTGCTGGGATGAAAAGACCAGACAGGAAATAATCAGCATGACCGCAAAACAGGCCCGGGAAAGAATCATCCATCGAATCTGCGTGGAAAATTCCGAATTATCTTTAAACTGATCAGATGTCATGCTTTTTAACTGATTGCGCCTGCCATGGAAAAAATAGGCAGATACATGGAAATAACCAGACCACCAATAACAACGCCTAAAAATACCAGCATAAACGGTTCAATCATATCGGTTAAATTCTTTACTGCCTGATCCACTTCATCATCATAAAAATCGGCAATTTTTTCCATCATGGTATCCAGAGCACCTGTTGATTCACCCACGGCAATCATTGAACAGACCATGGATGGAAAAACCCCGCTTTCGAGCAAAGGATCAGCCATGGAACGGCCTTCGGCAATACCGGTTTTCACATCATGTATGGCAAATTCGACAATTTTGTTCCCTGATGTTTTGGCCACGATATCCAGTGTTTCCAGGATAGAGACACCGCTTGACAACATGGTGCTGGTGGTTCGTGTAAATTTTGCCACAGCCACTTTGCGGATCAAAATACCAATCACCGGCAGCCGGAGAAAAAAATCATCCATCCGAACCCGGCCTTTTTCAGTGGCATAGATCCGGCGCAGAAGGTATAGAAAAACAAAAATTCCTCCGATAATCCAACCAACATTTGCTATGGCAAAATTACTCATGGCAATGACCATGAGGGTCGGGGTCGGGAGGGTGGCTCCAAAATCTGCAAACATTTCAGAAAAAACAGGGATAACAAACACAAGGATAACAGAGACCACAATAACCGCCACAATCAACGTGATAATGGGATACGTCATGGCACCTTTGACCTGTCGTTTAAGTTTGGCCATTTTTTCCATATACGCTGACAGCCTGCGCAAAATCACATCAAGAATACCACCGGCTTCCCCGGCTGCCACCATGTTTATAAAAAGTTCATTAAATACTTTTGGAAATTTTTTCAGTGCATCTGCAAAGGTCTCTCCGGATTCAACCGACTCTTTAATTGTTTTCAGATTTTTTTTGAACGTGGGATTTTCCTGCTGGGATTGAAGGATATCCAGACATTGCAGGAGCGGCAGACCCGCATCAATCATGGTTGAAAACTGCCGTGAAAAGATAATAACATCTGTTTCTTTGACTTTTGGCTGCAAAAACTTGACATTTTCAAACAGGTCTTTGGGCTTTTTTCTGATTTTAACCGGTGTGATTTTCCGTCGTTCAAGACTGTGTTTGACCTGATCAGAAGATTCTGCCTCCATCTCACCCTTAACTTTCCGGCCTTTTGGGTTTTTCCCTATCCAAGTATAAATTACGGGCATGAGCGTATCCTTATTTATAAATTTTCAAATGCCGGTCCGGATGATCGCGTCCTGCTGCTCATCCACGGACCATTTGTAAAATCCGGACATATAGTATATAAATTTTATCAATTGATTACAACAGGAGTTATTTTTGGGTAAAAAAAAAGACCTGAACCCTTCATCCGGAACGATTATCACCAGCCACATCAATGCTGATTTTGATGCCATTGCATCCATGCTGGCTGCCCAGAAGATTTATCCGGGAGCTGTGATTATCTTTCCGGGTTCACAGGAAAAAAACCTGCGTGATTTTTTTATCAGCTCAACCAGCTACCTGTTTAATATGGCTGATAGAAAATCTATTGATTTTACAAGCATAAAACGTCTGGTGCTTGTGGACACCCGCCAGAAAAGCCGTTTGCCGCATGTGGCGGACCTGTTGGAAAAAAAAGACCTGGTTATTGATATTTATGATCACCATCCTGGAATGGAAGGTGATGTAACCGGTGATATGGAAATCACAAAACCCACCGGATCAACCACAACCATTTTATGCGGCATTATTCAGGAAAAAAATATAGATTTAACCCCGGAAGAAGCCACAATCATGGCCATGGGTATTTACGAAGACACGGGCTTATTCACCTATTCTTCCACCACCGGGGAAGATCTTGAACAGGCTGCTTTTCTTTTGTCCTGCGGTGCCGGTCTTGAAACTATTGTTCAGATGGTTGTAAAAGAAATCAAATCCGAACAGGTGGCCTGGCTCAATGAACTGCTCAACGAAATCAGCGTTCATAAAATCAATGGGTTGGATGTTCACCTCTCTGTTATCTCCTCACCGTCATACATTACAGATCTGGCCACAATTGTTCAAAAAGTCGTCCGCATGGAAAATCTCAATATTTATTTTGCCATCGTTCTCATGGGAAACAAAATCAGTATTATTGCAAGAAACAGGCTTCCGGACGTGGATGCGGGAAAAATCTTATCCCATTTTGACGGCGGCGGACACGCTTACGCGGCCTCTGCCAAAGTGGATAATTTAACCCTTGCCCAGGTGGAATTTCAGCTGATTGAAATTTTGAACAAAGAAATAAAAAGTGTCCAAATTGCAAAAAATTTAATGTCCTCTCCTGCCATTACCATATCCCCTGATCAATCCTGCAAAGTTGCCGGGGCCAGAATGACCCGGTATAACATCAATACACTTTTGGTGGTTGATAAACAAAGCAATGAATACCAAGGATATATTTCCCGGCAGATCATTGAAAAAGCATTGTTTCATAAGCTCTCACACCTGCCGGTAAAAGATTATATGAACTCGGAAGGCAGTTTTGTTTCCTCCGACGCCGACATTTCCCAGATAGAAAAAATAATCATTGAGGAAAAACACCGGATTCTTCCGGTTATCGATAACAGCTGGATCAAGGGGGTCATTACCAGAACCGATCTGCTCAATTATCTGGTTGAGCATAATAAGACGCTCAGCCGGAGCGATTCAGACCAGCATTTGCGGCGGAATGCAAAAAAAAGGCACATTGAAAATATTTTATATCAACGGCTGGATACGCATATTAAACAATTGCTTGAAAAAATCGGCAGGATCGGAAACGAGCTGGGGTTTCGCCTTTATGTGGTTGGGGGATTTGTCAGAGACCTTCTTTTAAGCCGGCCGGTTGAAGACATCGATATTGTAGTGGAAGGAGACGGCATCGAATTTGCCAAAGTATATGCCAAGCAGGAGGGATGCAGGATCAACACGCATAAAAAATTTGGAACAGCTGTTATTATTTATCCTGATCAATTTAAAATTGATGTGGCTTCTGCCCGGCTTGAATATTACCAGACCCCGGCTGCTCTGCCCATTGTTGAAAAAAGTTCCATTAAAAGGGATCTGGCCAGAAGGGATTTTACCATCAATACCCTGGCCATCAGCCTGAATCCTGAAAATTTCGGAACCATGATAGATTATTTCGGCGGCAACCGTGATCTGAAAGACAAAACCATCCGTACCATTCACAATTTAAGCTTTGTTGAAGATCCAACCAGGATTTTCAGGG
>JBNKNP010000449.1:0-2465 GCA_050293905.1 Desulfobacteraceae bacterium
GCACGTTCGGCAGGTTGTTCAGGGTATCCACATTCGGTGAATCGCATTGCAGGGGGGTGGGGGCTGTGATTGACGGCTGTCCGCCGGGTCTGAAACTTTCGGAAAACGATATCCAGCCCCAGCTTGACCGTCGGCGGCCCGGCCAGAGCGCGGTCGCCACGGACCGGGACGAAAAAGACCGGGTCATTATTCAGTCCGGCACGGAAAACGGAAAAACCCTGGGCACGCCCATTTCATTGTATGTGGCCAACCAGGATCAGCGGCCCGGCGATTATGCCGACATGTCAGATATTCCAAGACCGTCCCATGCGGATTTTACCTACCAGATGAAATACGGCATCCGGGCTTCTTCCGGCGGGGGGAGATCCTCTGCAAGGGAGACCATCGGCCGGGTCTGCGGCGGTGCAGTGGCTGAAAAAGTGTTAACAGAGCGCTATGGGATTGAGATTGTGGCCTGGGTGAGTTCGGTTTCTGATATTGATGCTGAAACACCTGATCTGCAGACTATTTCCCGGGCCCGGGTAGACCGGACCATCATCCGGTGCCCGGATCTTTCTGCTGCGCCGATAATGGAAGAAAAGATCCGTCAGGCAAAAGAGGATAAGGATTCTGTTGGCGGCATTGTTTCCTGTGCCTGCCGCAATCTGCCTGCAGGTCTGGGAGAACCGGTGTTTGACAAGCTTGAAGCGTTGCTGGCATGCGCCATGCTCTCGATTCCTGCAACAAAGGGATTTGAGATCGGGTCCGGTTTTAGCGGTACGCGAATGAAAGGATCCATGCACAATGATCCCTTTGTTTTAAAGAACGGCAGCCTTGGAACCCGGACCAATTTTTCCGGGGGCGTCCAGGGCGGCATCTCCAACGGCGAACCGGTGTTTTTCAGGGTGGCATTTAAACCGCCGGCCACCATTGGCCAGGCCCAGACCACCTGTACATTTTCCGGGGAAAAAACCGTTTTAGAGGCCAAAGGGCGGCATGACCCCTGTGTGGTGGCACGGGCGGTCCCCATTGTGGAAAGCATGGCCGCCCTTGTGATTGTGGATTGTCTTATGGTGCAGATGTCCAGGCAGAAGAGCGCTTAGCTGCCGTGATTCAAATTTTTGGGACAATCTGATCCAGCGGGGATTTGTATAATTCCTGCAGGGCAAGGCTTGCCGCTCCCCTGGCCCAGTCTGTGTCACAAAATTTCTGCAGCACAATGTCACAAAACTGTCCCCATTCCGGGTTGATCAGGGATGTCAGTGTTTTCTGCATGGGCGCAAAAAGAAGTTCTTCAGATTCAACCCCCCGTCCTGAAAAAATAATCCGTTTTGGTGAAAAAATCTGTATCAGGCTTGAAATACCGGCGCCCAGGATTTCACCGGCCCGTCGGAAAATCGCGATGATCTGTTCATTGCCGTCCCTGGCCGCGGCAATCACCTCTTCATATTTTAACTGCGTGCGGTCCCGGTGCAGGACATCGGCGGCCTGGCTGATAATGGAAAAATTACTGACATAGGCTTCCAGGCAGCCTTTGTTCCCGCACCGGCAGGGATTCCCGCCCGGATCGATCACCACATGGCCGAATTCTCCGGCCATGCCTTTTTCGCCGGAATAGAGCCGGCCGTTGACAATAATGCCCATGCCCACGCCGTCTTCAATGGTGACAACCAGGAAATTATCAATGCCCCGGCCATGGCCGAACCACTGGTGGGCCAAAGTGACCGCGTTGGCATCATTTTCCACCCACACGGGAATGTCGAAACGCTGCTGGATTAATTCCCGCAGGGGAATATTGCCTTTCTGGTAAAACAGGGTCCAGTGCTGAATGCCCTTTTTCCGGTCAATCAAACCGGGAATACCCGTGCCGATACCGGATATCCTGTCAGGCGTCAGACCTGCTTTGGCAATGCACTGGGTGACACCTTGTTCAATCAAATCTGCGACCCATTCCACGGGTTTGTTGCTGGTTTTAACCGGCATGTCCACTGAGCTGCGGATATCTGCCTGCATGTCGGTAACCGCACAGGAGATCATGTATGCGGACACCTTTACCCCCACCACATAGGCGGCATCCGGGTTCAGGGCCAGCATCACTCTTTTTCTGCCCCGCTGGTTGGAATCCTTGATTTCCTTTTCATAAACCAGGTTGTTTTCAATGAGCCGTGCGGTAATATTGGTGACTGAAGCCCGGCTCTGCCCCGTCACCTGGGCCAGTTCGACCCGGGATATTGATTTTTTGCTCCTGATGGTATTCAGAATGTTAAACTGGTTGATCTGCTTGATTAAATCCCGGTCTGCGACAGCCATAGTTTTTGTTTACCTTTTTATTTCGGGTGAGTAAGATTTATCCATTTTTCGTAATCCGTGCATAACAGATGCAGCGGGGGTTCATCTTCTTCAATGGCCGGGAACCGACCGATGGGGTCAAAAAAACGGTTGTCGTGTTCATCGTCGTTGACCTGGGAAACTTCACCGATCACCAC
>JBNKNP010000450.1:0-11609 GCA_050293905.1 Desulfobacteraceae bacterium
AAAAAATCACCGGATCAACGGTTTCGCCCCCCAGGCTCTTCAGCTGTCCGGCGAACCCCTTTGGCCAGCAGCCGTCCCAGGCTGTTTTTTTTCATCATTACCGGTACAGATGATTTGATTATCCGGCCTTTAAAAGTTCAACAGCGGCTGGTTATATTTTCAGAATTTATTTGTTTTCAGGTGCGTTTTTAAACCCGTTATTCTGGCTTAGATATTCATAAAGAATTATGGAGGCAGCCACACTGACGTTCAGACTTTGGGATTTGCCGAACTGGGGAATAGTTAACGGGCGTATTTCAGGGAAAAGATCCGGTTCAAAGCTGATACCGAATTCTTCGTGCCCGAAAATAAAGGCGCTTTTTTCCGGCAGTTCGGTTTCCATGACCGGGATTCCTTTACCAGGTTCCAGGATGAACAGGGAATATCCTTTATTGACCAGGTCGGTGTAACATGGGAAAAAATCAGTATGGAAAACGGCCGGTACCCACTTGAATGCGCCCATGCCGGGGGCAGGATCAAAATAATCAATGCCGACCAGGTGAATTTCCCGTGCACCAAAAGCCTCAGCACTTCTGAAAATTTTTCCGATATTGTAAGTGGGTTTGAGATGATCCAGAACAATAATACAGTCGTGAATGCCGGGATTCGCCAGATAGTTCTTGTTTCGCTGCCGCCTGAACCTTCGTTTGGCAAGGTCCCGTTCGGCCTTCATCATCTGTCTGACTTTATGGGGCCCCACTTTTTCAGTCCTGCTCAGGCTGGTTGTCAAAAAGGATCTGCAGGATTTCTTGAATTTCCCGGTCAGCTGTTTTGGGTTGCAATGTGCATCCGCCGGCACCGTCATGACCGCCGCCGCCATAGCGCGCCAGGAGTTTGCCGATATTCACGCGGCACTTCCGGTTGAAAATGTTCTTCCCGATACTGAGTTGAACATGGTTGTCTTCCGGACTGTTAAACCTGATTTTTACACTGGCAATGGTTTCCGGAAAAATGGAGTAGGTTAAAAACCGGTTGCCGGAAGGGACCTGTTCAAGTGATCTGAAGTCCGTGATGGATATCTTGTGTTTAACATTGGTGTGCCGTACCAGGTGACTTTCCCATTCCTTATTTTCATTGATCACTTCCAGGCAGCGTTTTTCCACCTCGTCATGTTTTAAAATTTGTTCAATGGGGGTATCCTTGAGCAGGTCGACCAGCAGATTCCAATAGGCAATATCTCCATACCCATGATTTTTAATGGTCATGGACAACAGGATATACGGATACTTGTGAGGATGCTTCACCTGATCCTGGTCCAGGCAGGCGGCATCAATGATGTCGGTATGATAGATCAGTTCATCGTACCGGTTATCGATCAGTCCTTTTTGTTGAAAATATTGGTATACAACGCCGGCAGCCGATGGCGCCACTTTAAATGCGCCTTTGAACGGTTTGTCCGGTTTGTTGGATATGTGGTGATCAAACCAGAGATCGGCCTTGGGGGAAAAAGGCAGGTTTGATATGATGTCACCTTTTAAAATCCGGGTGGTTCCTGACTGGATCTCGTGGGGTTCAATCCAGAAAATATCCGTCTGAATATCGAGCGCATCTCGAAGTAATACTGCACAAACAATTCCGTCAAAATCTGGCCGGCTGACTATTCTCATGGATGGACTCTTCGTTAAGGATACCTGTTTTCCGATCATGGTTTGTCTTGTTTTTTAATGCTTATTGATAAAGGATTCTCCCCAAAGTTTCAACCTTCTTTTTCCTTTGGGATGGAACATGCCGGTATCGGAGATGTGAAATTTAAGTAATTCCCCCTTTTTTTACTGGAATTGTTCTTGACCCTTTTGGTTCCTTTGTGCTTTCATGTAACCGTTTGCGCAGGTCCGATTCATCTGTATTTATAGTGGGAAGAGATAAAAATATTGTCTGAATTAGACTCAATCACTCGATCTGAAATAGATATTGATCTGATCGAAAAAAGTTTTTTTAAAAAAGGGAACCCGTTAAAAAAACTTTTAAAGGTTGCCATTGATCTGCTCCAGGCAGACCAGGTGGGGATTTTATACGGGACCAATGAATCTAAAAAACGATTTCTGCCCAACAGTTTGTGGGACCGCGGCATTGCAGACATGTTTGACGGCCTTGGTTCTAAAGGATTGATTCTCAAGTATTTCGGGCGCCATATCGTTTCCGCGAAAAACTTAAGCCCGGTTTATTTTTATAAAACAGATGCCTCCGGGAAAGTCTGTGACAATGACGGGATGATCTCCTATATGCTCAGGACCTGCGCCGGCTATTACCGGCAGGGAATCAGCGTGGTGTTTACACCGGATATATCTGCCGACGTCTATCAGATTGACGAGCGGTATGCAGCCATGCCGCTGTACAATTACAATGGCATTCTGATTAATAAACCCAATTTTACATTAAACGTTGATTTGAATATTATCCGGCATTTTGATGCCAAAAATCATGTGTCAATTTATATTCCGGATTACGGTATTCTGGTGGCAAATACGGCGAACCAGGAGCTGCTGGCCCGTAAAGACGGCAGATTTGTCCATGATAAAAAACTCAAACAGACCTTTGATATCCTGATCCACCTGGTTGAAGTGGCTTCTCTGGCTGCACTGGGCCGGCTCAAGGGCAGGCGCGGTGCCCGTCTGTTACGGGAAAAGGAAAGACAATTGCGCAGCACTGCCGGGCAATTGATAGAGAATGAGAGAATTTACCGGGATCTATATGAAAACGCTCCGATTGCCTATTTTTCCCTGGACAGCCAGGGAACTATCATAAAGGTCAATCAGACGACGCTGGCACTTTCCGGATATGAAAAACAGGAACTGACCGGTCACCCTGCCATGGAATTTTATGTCCATGATCACGGCAAAAAAATGACGCCTGATCAGCTGCTGTCCCTCCTTGATGCACAGCGGTCAATTAAAGATCTTGAAATAAAATTCAGAAATAAAAACAACAGGGAAATCTGGCTCAATCTATGTGCGGATACAGTCAGGGATATGGAAGACCGGGTGATTGAAATCCGGGTAATGGCAGTGGATATTTCAGAACGAAAAGCTTTGGAAAAACAATTGCTCCAGGCCCGCAAAATGGAAGCTATCGGTACTCTTGCCGGTGGGATTGCCCATGATTTCAACAATTTGCTTACCCCTATTTCAGGATATTCTGAAATGTTATTGATGAACACAAAACCAGGGGAAATCCAACAGCAGGCACAGTATAAAATCATCCATGATTGTGCCCGGTATGCCAAGGGACTGGTCAATCAGATGCTGACATTTTCAAATCAAAAGGAAACCGAGCTGTCTCTGGCCCGGCCACAAGCTGTTGTTCAGGAGGCCCTTGCCCTGGCAAAAGCATTTTTACCGGCCGGTATTGATATGCAGGAAAAAATTTTGCCCCATTGCGGTCCGGTAATGGTTGACCCGATACAGATCCAGCAGGTGGTAATTAATCTGGTCTCCAATGCTGTACAGGCCATGGAAACAACCGGGGGATGTTTAACCGTTGAAATGAATCAGATGCAAACCCTGCCGGATAACAGGCTTGATGCAAATTCATCGTCTCCGGAAACCGCTGATGTGGAACCCGGTCCTTTTATATGCCTGGAAATCCGTGATACCGGGCCCGGCATTCCAAAAGCGCATCTGGAACATATTTTTAAGCCTTTTTTTACAACCAAAGCCCATGGCAAGGGGTCCGGCATCGGCCTGTCTGTTGTTCATGGGATTATCCGGTCCCATGGCGGGCGTATTACGGTAAGCTCAATCCAGGGCAAAGGAACATGTTTTTACATTTATCTTCCGGTCTATTGTGGCGAGTGCTGTGCTGACGCCCCATCCTTTGAAAAAGAATCAATGATTCAAACCGGCAGTGAACGTATCCTGCTGGTTGAAGATGATACTAAAGTCGCCGGTATGATGCAGTATATCCTGGAAAATCTCGGATATACAGTCATTGTTTGTCTGAAAAGTCCCCAGGCGCTGGAACTGTTTAAGGCAGAGCCGGAAGGGTTCGACCTGGTGATCACGGATTTTACCATGCCGGATCTGACCGGGGATCAATTATCCGAAAAGCTTTGCCGGATTCGGCCGGACATCCCCATTATCCTTTATACCGGGTTTGGAGAATGCCTGGATAAACAAAAGATCCGGCATCTCGGGGTTCAGGGATTTTTTAACAAGCCGTTTACAGTTAAAGAAGTGTCCGGATTAATCAGAGGGATTCTGGACAGGCAAAAGGATTGAATCAGCCGGGGGGCGCAATGCCGCAGATACGATATGCATATGGAAAATAAAAAAAAAGATTTCAAGGATATGGGCTCCAAGCCCATTAAAAAACTGCTCAGAGCATCCCTTGAGCTGTTTGAAGCCCAGCAGACCGGCGTACTGTACGGCACAAACGCATCCGGAATCAAGTACCTGCCCACATCCACCTGGGACCGGGGCATTATGGATGAGTTTGACGGTAAAGGGGTGCGTGGCCTGGTATTAAAATTGTTCGGCTCCCATATTGTCACATCCAAAGGCATGAGCCCGATTTTGTTCTATGAAACCAATCAGCGCCGGGAAAAAAAAGAAACCAATGGTATCATTGCCCACGTATTGCGGCATTGTGCAGATTATTATGAAAAAGGGATTAACATCATTATCTGTCCGGACACCCTGAAAGTTGTTCATCAGACAGAGGAAAAATATTTCCAAATCCCCTTTTATGTTTATAACGGCCGCTGCATTGAAAAATCCAGAGAAATGATCTGGGTGAATGTCGGGATTGTCCGTCATTTTAATTCAAAAAACTCCATTTATATTTACCTGCCGGACTATGGCATTCTGGTGATCAATAATGCGGAGACGGCGCTGCTTGAACGCAATGGGGATGAATTTGTCCGGGAAGACCGGCTGACTGACCGCCTGGATCTGCTGAGCAGAATGGTGGATACCGCTTCCCTTGAAAATCTGGGTCTGCTTCGGGGTAAAAAAGGGGCTCAGCTGTTGTGGCACAAAGAAAAACATCTGCGAAAAATTTCCCGCGAATTAATTGAAAATGAAAAAAATTTTCGTGATCTTTATCAAACTGCCCCGCTTGCCTATCTTTCCATGGATACGAAAGGTGTGATCTTAAACTGCAATCAACGGGCCCAGGAATTATGCGGGTATGACCGGGCCGACCTGATCGGCCGCAATGTGGATTCCTTTTTATTCCGGGATTCTGAAAAAAACCGGATTACGGAAAATATCCGTGACAAACTCCTTCAAGGTGATCATATCAAAGAAATGGAACTGCGGATGAAACCCGGCAGCGGCGGAATCTCCTGGGTCAGCATTTCCATTGAGGCGGTAAAAGACAGGAAGGATAACGTGATTGAACTCCGGGCAATGATCATGGATATCTCTGACCGGAAAAATCTTGAAAAACAGTTGCTTCAATCCAGGAAAATGGAGGCTGTCGGCAGATTTTCCGGCGGGATTGCCCATGATTTCAACAATATATTATCTCCTGTTTCAGGGTATGCGCAGATGCTGCTCATGGATACGGCAAAAGAAGATCCACGGCATGCCCAATTGAACATTATCAAAGATTGTGTGGATCGTGCGCAGGATCTGGTTTCCCAGATGCTGACCTTTTCCAAGCAGAAAGAGCAGGTTTTAAAGCCCGTGAACCTGCTCAGAACGGTTGAGGAGGCCATGACCCTGGTCCGGTCTTCCCTGCCTTCGACCATCCGGCTTGACATCAGCCTTGAAGAAACCGGGGCAATGATCATGGGTGATGCAGTACAGATTCATCAGGTCATCATGAGCCTTGTGACCCATGCCTTTCAGGCCATTGGCGACAGGAGCGGACACCTTGGCATCCGCCTGTCATCCGTGATTGATGAAAAACAGGTTCTTGCACTGCCCTCAGCCGGTAAAAACAGCACTGTCTGCCTGTCCATAGAAGATGACGGGGACAGCATGGATGCCAAAACCTGTGACAAATTGTTTGACCCTTATTTTTCACGGGAAAATGAGACCCGTGAATCCGGTATCGGTCTTTGTGTGGTCCACGGGATCGTTGAAAGCCACGGCGGCCGGATTCAGGTGGAAAGCCAAAAAGGCAGGGGTAACCGGTTTGACCTGTTTTTTCCGGTCTGCCGGAAGATCGATCTCCTCCCGGATATGTCAACCGTTTTACCGGCAGCAGAGACAGCTCAGGGTGTTATGCGGACAGGAAGCGAACATATCCTTCTGGTGGATGATGATAAAAAAGTTGCTGACATGCAGTGTTTCATGCTTGAGAAATTAGGATACACAGTGAGCAGTTTTCTGGACCCTGTCAAAGCGATTACCTATTTTAAAGCCCATGTCCAGGACCTGGACCTGGTCATTACCGATTTAACCATGTCCGGTTTAAACGGCATAGAGCTCTCCAATCATATCCAGCTCATTCAGCCGGGGTTTCCCGTGATTCTCTGTTCAGGGCTGAGCGAACCCGTCACCCGGGAAAAGTTAGAGACAGCCGCTGTTAAGGGCTTTTTGAAAAAGCCGATTTCCGTTCATGAACTGTCCCGGGCGCTGGTTCAGGTTCTGGACCGGCCGGCCTGAAAATTATATGTACCGGTTTTCCGGGATATGTTTGAATAAAAGCGATATGAGCCGGGAAAAAGGCTCCAACGCTGCCTGTGCTGTTTTTATCACGCCTTCAAGTGTTGTCTTTTGGGGATGATCCGGGTCATTGATATTGGTGATCAAAGATAATCCCAGTATTCTCATATCAGCATGAACGCCGGCAATGGCTTCCATGACAGTTGAAAATCCCACGGCATCTGCGCCAATTGTTTTTAAATATCTGGTTTCTGCAGGGGTTTCAAGGCTTGGCCCGGGCAATCCGGCATAGACACCGGTTTGAAGTGGTATGTCATGATCCTTGGAAAGGGTTTGTGCCAGGGCGATCAGCGAGGCGCTATATACGCAGGTCATATCCGGGAAGCGGACACCCCAGGTCTCTTCATTGGGTCCGGTCAATGGGTTAAGCCCGGTTAAATTCATGTGATCCCGGATGACCATGATCTGCCCGGGTGAAAAATTTAAATTAATCCCGCCGGCTGCATTGCAGAGAATCAGGGTTTTTATTCCCAGTGCCTGCATTACCCGGACAGGAAACGTTACCTGCGAGGGCGAATACCCTTCGTATAGATGAAACCGGCCCTGGAAGATGAGAACCGGCTTTTGGTGTATTCTTCCGCAGATCAGCCGGCCGGCATGGCTTTCAACAGTGGATACAGGAAAATGAGGGATAAGGGAATATTCCAGGAGACAGTCTGCCTGTATCTCATTCGTCAGATTTGACAACCCGGTACCGGTCAGCATTCCGATCACCGGGAGATCTGAAAAGCGTGATTTTATATAGTCGCAGGCTTCAATGACGTGTCTGGTGGAAATGTTCATGCTCTACTGCCTCCTTTTTTGTCTGTTCCGCTCCGGCTGCCCATTGTCCCTGATGATTTATCCGGCGGTGTATTCGGTCAGGGTAAATGAAACAGCATTAATGTTCAACCTTTGTGTCTTCATTTTTTTTTCAATGACATGGGGTGAAATTTTATATTATATATACAAAACGGTTGAAAAAGCATGGTGAACTGCCTGCTTTTAGCAAGTTCCTGCAGAATTCGGCACAGGAACGATTAAAATATGAAATATAATGTTTAAGGATATCCTGTTTCATGTCAGATGAGCCTGGTTTTTATTCTATTGATGCTCCCCGGGAAAAGACCATAAAAATCCGGCGGTCGATTTTTACCTGCCGCATGCAATATGTTAACAGCGTTGACCGGGCCAAAGCATTTATATCCGGGGTTTCAAAGGAAAATAAAACAGCCACTCACAACTGCTGGGCTTATATCATCGGAGAAAAAGGGCAGACGTTTCACAGCTCCGACGCCGGAGAGCCGTCCGGTACTGCCGGAAAACCCATGCTCAATGTGCTTCAATCGTACAATATGACCCAGGTGGCTGTGGTTGTCACCCGGGTTTTTGGTGGCGTGAAACTTGGCGTCAAAGGATTGATAGACGCTTATTCGGCATCGGTCCAGGCTGCCATTGACTCTGGAAAACTCATCAGGCAGGTGGAACTGGTCCGGGTGCTTGTGGATGTGGCCTATGATTTTAATCAAACCCTTTTGAACCGGTTGGGCCCTTTTTTGAACCGGATTGCGGATACAGCCTATTCCGATCGTATTGTTCATCAGATGGACATCGAACTCAAACACCTGCCCGGTGCCGCACAATTGCTGGAAGACTACCAGTCCCAGGAAAAACTGACATTTAAAATTGACCGGACAGACTGACAGGACTTAAAGACTTGTCACAATCATTTCCCAGCCTTTTTTTATATTACTGTCTTCCGGGGTGTTTTCATTTCCATGATTCTGGTACAGGACAAGGTTTCCCGTAAAATTAAGTTGGCAAACCTGCCGCAGACCTTTGTTCCGGACAGGACTTTGCCGCCGACATCCAGAATGGGTTTAGGGGGCTGAGCCTGATTCAGCCGTTTGAGGGTAAATTTTTCTTTTACACTGACTTTTACTGCATCGGTGCAGGTGGTGATGTCGTTCGTGATTTTTTTGAGTTTTGTTTCAAAAAGTGCTTTCTGGTCATTCAGATCATGAATTTTTTTTTCAGCCTCATCCAGGCTTTTCTGCATCAGGTCAATTTTGCTGTCAGGCTGGCTGTTGTCTGCTTTGTCCTGATCTTGTTTTCTGATTTCTTCAATCAAGGCAAGGGTTCTCTTTTTTGACTGGGCGAAATTGGTCAGTTTTTCATTGATCAGCGCTAATTCGGATTCAATCTTGTTTTTTTCAACAGTTTTGCTTTCAAGCTGGTTCTGACGGCGCTCAATGGTTTTGTCGATTTCTTCCAATTGCGTCTCAAGATAAATTGAGGCACCTACAATGACGGTGGAAGGCTTTGCTTTTTCAGAGCCGATATTATAGATTTTTGCCCCGCCTTTGGCACAAACGGAAGAGGAAAACATCCTGCCCTGGGACATTTCAAAAGTTCCTTCAAGAAGGACTTCCGTATCCACGATTTCCTTTACAATACTCATATCACCCAGGCAGGAAGCTTTTGATCGATGCATGAATCCTGTTTTGATATTGCCTTTTGCCTCTATGGTGGATTCGGTAACGCCGTTCTGGATAAACACATCCCCTTCAGCTTTCACAGATCCCCCATCAATGGTGTTTGCCACCACATCAATGGCCTCAACCCGGAAGCCGCTTTTGATGGAGCCGGTAATAAACACATTTTTATTAAATTTTATATGACCGGTGGTATAATCCACATCTCCTTCGATAAAATAGGCATCATTTACGGAAATCTCGCCACCGGGTTTTACTTTGGGGTTGCCCTCCACCTCGGCAATCACTTTTGTCCCGTCAGAGGAAACACGGACCCCTTTTCCTGTGATGAACGAGATATCCATGGGTTCGCCCCTGGCAATGGCATCCCCATACACATTGACGCCGTCCTTGCCTTCTTTGGGCGGGATTTTTTCCGCCAGGACAGCTCCGGCGGACACAAAGGGGATGTCTCCTCTGTCTTTAAAATCAATGGTGCCGTCTTCAGCCAGTTCCCCGGGCTTAAGATAATCGCGTTCAAACATGTAAATAATCTGGGCATCCGTACCGTCAATGGGCTCAAGGCCCCGGGCCACTTCAAAAAATTCGGTTTTGTATTTCGGGTCCTTGATAAAATCGTTCAGGCTGTCATCATCGGCAAGGCCGTATATGATACCGTTTTTATCAAGGAGAAATTTAAAATCCGCCAGATCAACCGTATCGTCAAACTGCTCTGTTTTTCTGATAAAGGTCTGCAGGCCGTCATTGGAGATAAGAAGGGTAAATTCTGCTTCCCGAAGTTCTCTCATATCACTCTTGTCAAAAAGGGGTTTGTCTTCTTGTTCAGGTTGTGAATCATCGGCGGTTTCTTCGGCTCCCTGGGGCTGCGGGGTGTCCTTTTTTGGGAGCAGACCTTCGATTTTTTGTTTTTGAAGCAAAAGATTGCGCTGCCGTTCAGAGATCATGCCGGCATCCACGAGCATATCCCCCAGTCTTACAACTTTTCCGGCAGCCGCCTGCTTCTGCTGTTCTTCAAGGGCCAGTTCCAGATTGCTCTGGGTGATAAAACCGAAGTTGATGCACAAGGAACCCAGGCGGGAGTCTTCATGAGCTTTGGCAAATCCAAGGCAGACTTTTTTAAGGGCGACAAGCTCGGGCTGTTTAATATATTTATTGGCCAGCATGACTTTAAGTACATCGACAATTTTATGGGTTTTTTCAAGTCTCTGGAGATCCCGGATAAGCCTGGGATGATCATCCTTGCTAAGATAGTTGAGAAACAGGGCGATTTTTATGATCAATGAATTCCGGCTGCTTGTCTCATTTTTTGACATGATATTCTGGTATTGCCCTCTCCGGTTCAGGTTACATCCTTATTAGTATTCTCACCTTTAAATAGTCAAGTAAAATTTTCTTTGAGCCGGGTTGGGAAAAAAGATATTGACAACCGGTATTTTTTAAGTATTATTAAATTTTAATTAACTATACTTAAAAATACTGGTTGATCATGAGAAAGCAATTCGGACCTTTATTACGGACTATTAGAAGCGCAAGACATCTGACCATAAAAGATGTCGCAGCAAAAGCCGGTATCAGTTCCAGTCTGCTGTCGCAGATCGAACGGAACCGGATTTCCCCGTCTCTGGACACCCTGCTTCATGTGCTGGAAGTGTACGGGGTGCCGCCGGACAAATTTTTCAAAGATTACGAAATTGATTCAACCGTTGAAATTATCCGGCACAATGAACGCCAGATTTTCGAGCGCAAAGGATTTAAATACGAAACCCTTTGCGGTGTCAGCCAGACCCGGGGAAATCATTCTTTCTCGGCCTTTTTCTTTGAACTGGCTGCGGGCCAGCAGAAAGGGGATGCCAAGGATGGTCATCTCGGCCGGGAACTGGGTATTGTTGTTCAGGGCACTGCAAAACTGATTTACGGCAAAAGGGAGTATACCCTTCACAAGGGCGATTCAGTCTCTTTTTTTTCGCAGATTCCCCATGTGATCCAGAATCCTTCTAAAAAGACATTCAGGGCTTATTGGGTGGTAACACCCGCGGACGGGGAAGATTATTTCGGAGATAAATTATCATAATATTTGGAGAGAACAATGGGAAAAACCATCGCAGAAAAAATTTTTAAATCACATGTGGTTGATGAACCCTTCGGAGACGTCAGTGTATTAAAGCTGGACAGGGTTTTTTGTCATGAAATCACCACTCCCACGGCCATTCAGGACCTGGTGGAAAGAGGAAAAGACCGGGTGTTTGATCCGGATAAGATTAAAGCGGTGATTGATCATGTCACCCCTGCAAAGGATTCGAAAACCGCCATGCAGGGAAAAATCGTCAGGGACTGGGCCCGGCGTCACGGCATCAAGGATTTTTTTGATATCGGCCGCAATGGGGTCTGCCATGCCATCTTTCCGGAAAAAGGATTTGTCCGGCCGGGGTTTACCATTATCATGGGAGATTCACACACCTGCACCCATGGCGCATTCGGTGCG
>JBNKNP010000451.1:0-5817 GCA_050293905.1 Desulfobacteraceae bacterium
ATGGTATGAAAAAACTGTATTATCCCGAAAAATCCCGTGATCACTGGCGTTTCTATTGTTTAGGGTCGGAATTGTGCCAATCCCCTTCAGATTTTTACTGGAAGACATTTTCAATCCAACAAATGGTCTCATTGTTAAAAAATTTTCAAAAACACCCTGGGGAATGGGCCAATGGATGATTTTTTTTTGAATAGCTCGGAAATTTCTGCAAATAGCAGCATGTGTACTTGATTTTCCAGTCCTGACCAGGGAATCGACCTAAAAATTCAGCAATCATGCAATCATTGCGGTCTACTGAAAAATTTGAATTGGCAGGAATCGGAAAGCCCGTGATACACGTAATATTGCTCGCTGGCTTGATGATTTAAAAAGTGTGGAAGTACAGGATAGTCCGGGGTGCTCATTTGCCTAAAAAATAGA
Organism: Desulfobacteraceae bacterium; assembly: GCA_050293905.1. Taxonomy (GTDB): domain Bacteria; phylum Desulfobacterota; class Desulfobacteria; order Desulfobacterales; family Desulfobacteraceae; genus Desulfobacula. The sequence goes on from JBNKNP010000451.1 coordinate 421, forward strand.
GTTTGCTTGAATGTAGTCCACACGAAAAAAAAATATTTCCAGCCTGGGAAGAAATAAAAAACGTGGTCTGTCCCCGAATTTAGAGAATATAATTTAAAAGTTGACAAAAGTTGACAAGCATTCTATAGATTAAGACATGGCAACAACAACACAGAATAAATTCTTGAACGTTGAGAAAATAACTCGCCAAATGGAACAATTGGGGATGTCGCAAACAAGCCTTGCAGATAGACTTCAAGTTTCCAAACAAAGCGTAACCAACTGGATTCAAGACAAGAAATTTCCAAGACCAGCTGTTCTTCTTAAGCTCGCAAAAGCATTGCAGCTCAGTTTCGATGAAATTGTTATTAAACGGGATTCATCGCAAGAGCCAGTGGTCGCCTTCAGGAAAAAAGGAAACCATAAAATATCTTCTGACTATATGGAAGATGCAAAGGATAAAGGATTTCTTTTAGAGCAGGTTGTCCCTTATCTGCCCTATGATAAGCTTTCTGCTCCTCCTGTTTTAATTGAGCCCAAATTGGATTACGACTATATTCAGGCAGCGGCAGAAGAAGTCAGAAAAGCCATTGGAAAAGAAAATGAAGACAAGATTGATTTCCAGGATTTGATTGATTTTTTTAATCGTTACCATGCCGTTATTATTCCTGTGTTCTGGGGCAATAAAACCAATCATGAAAATGCGTTGCATATATATCTGCCGCAATCCAGGACCACATGGATATATCTCAATCTCGACAGTAAAGTCCATGATTTCAAGTTCTGGATGGCCCATGAACTTGGCCATGTCAAATCCCCAGGGTTAGAGCATGAAACAGCAGAGGATTTTGCGGATTTATTTGCCGGAGCTCTTTTATTTAACAGGGAAATGGCACAACATGAATATGATGTTTTAAGCGGGATACCTAAGAAAAGCCATCAACTTACCAGAATAAAGGACAAAGCAGAAGAACTGACCATATCCCCTTTGACTATTTATTATGAAATCAATCGATATGCCGAGCATACCAATCAAACGAAAATTGATCTGGAAAAAAACAAGGCCATTTTTAAGGCGAATACCGTTTTTTGCAATCAATATAAAAATATAGCAGAGCATCTGTTCGATACCCTGCCTCCCCATGCCCAGGAATATATTAAATCTACCCGGGATACCTTTGGAAGTCCTTTTTTTGAGTCATTCAAAAGATTGATCAAACAAAAAGAAAAATCAATAGGCTTTCTACAGGCAATTTTGAACTTATCCCCACCTGATGCCCACGCCCTGTATGAAGGTCTGTTTTCATGAGAACAACAATCCTGGTAGATTCATGTTCTTATTTTCGACTGGCTCAAAGCATCCATCCATTATTGAAAACGCCATTTTGTGAAGAAAAACATGTCATGGGTGTGATCAAAGAACTTAATGAAGAGTATAATAAAAATCCATCGCTCAAGCATAAGTTTTTCTGGGTGAATGAACCGGAATTCGTTGAAAACAGAAAAAAATGTTTCCGTCTGAATCAGGCACAAAAATCAGACATCAACAACACATTCTATTTTTTAAGAGAAACAGCCAGAGATGAAAAATATGGTGTTTCACGAGTAGATCTGACAGCCCTTTGCTATGCTCTGGTACTGTCTATTCCTGTTGTGACGGATGATACCGATATGGTGCTGCTGGCAAAAGAGTATGAAATTAAGACATTTACCTCATTGGAAATCATGAAGCTTCTGCTTGACTGCGAAGCGATCACCATGAAAGAGGTCAGAGCGATCGCCGCTTTCTGGATTTACCTGAAGGACACCCCCAAATCATTTAAAGCAAGCTATAAAAAATTGTTCAATGAACAGTCTCCAAAATAATCAATAGATCAAGTCATTTCTTTCTTTCATTTCCACGGGTTTTCATATATTTCAAAGGCCATAAGGTTTCCATAGCTGAAAAATTGGAAGATATTATTTAATTGATTACAAACTTAAAAAAGCAAACATGACCTCAGAAGAATTTAAAGCATTGGAAGATCAGCTCTGGCAGACAGCAGACACGATTAGGGCAAATTCAGACCTAAAATCCAGCGAATATGCCACACCGGTTCTGGGAATGATCTTTCTCAAGTTTGCCGATAATAAGTACAGTCAATTTGAAGATGATATCCTGGCTGAATATGCTAAATTGAAAGGGACTCGCCGGGAAAAGAAAATTCATGAAATCGCCATAGTAAAAAGGGAACGGGACAAAAAGGGGACGGATTTATTTTTTCTGACGCTTTACCAAAAACCAAACCATTCAACGAACCATTGAAGCCAAAACGTGGTCTGTCCCGAATGGCACCGAATGGCAATAGTTTATGGTGTTTTTTTATCCAAAAATCACCTGATAACATTGGCCGAATTTGTTAAATTAAAGCATGAAAAAAATAACAAATTGCCCCCCAATGTTGCCCGGTTTTTACATACCTCTTCGAGAAAGAAAACCTCGTTCAGCTCAGCAAGTTTTTGCTGACAAAATTGCCAGTCTCAAACGAATTTTAAACAAATCGGAGAAGTTTTCGACCGGTTTATCCCCAAAAAGTACCTTAAACCTGAACTTTCAGGAAACATGAGTCGTCAAAGTATATTTTCTAAGGAGAATATATTCTGGGCTTTTTTCGGCCAAATTATGGACGCTGATGGCGGTTGTAAAGAAGTTGTCAGAAAACTTCAGTCTTATGCTTCACTTAAGGGGATCAAGATTCCTTCATCATCGACAGCATCCTACTGTACAGCCAGAAAAAGACTGAATGAAGAGACCCTCACAGACATTTTTCAACATACTAGTTTACGTGGTGACAAACCGACCAAAACCGGTCTGTTTCAAAACCGCAGAGTTATTGTTGTTGATGGAACCGGTCTCAGTATGCCGGATACTGTAGAGAACCAGGCAGTGTGGCCACAATCAGCAACACAGCAACCGGGTTGTGGTTTTCCCTCCGCACGAGTATGTACTTGTTTTTACCTGGAAAGTGGTTCTTTGCTCAGTTATGAGATCGGAAACAAAAAGAATAATGAACTTCCACTACTTCGTAAGCAGTGGAAGACATTCAAAGCAGGTGATGTTTTCCTTGGCGACAAAGGATTCTGCAGTTATTACGATACAGCAAAGTTCAAGGAACAGGGCGTTGACAGTGTCATTACGCTTGCCAGAAGGAAACCTGTCAGCAAGTCAAAATGTCTGCTGATTCTTGCGAAAAATGACCTGCTGATAAAATGGAAGCGCCCTAAATATAACCCCCGGTTATCCTATTCAAGAGAAACGCTGGAGGAACTACCCGAAAAACTGACCTTAAGGCAAATTCGGGTTGTTGTCGACCAACCAGGGTTCAGGACAAAAGGGTTTTATATCGTGACGACCCTGCTTGATCCTTCAAAATATCCCAGTGAAGAAATTGCTGGTTTGTACTTGAAAAGATGGGATGTAGAACTTTTTTTCCGAGATATAAAAATAACGATGGACATGGATATTTTACGTTGCAAATCACCGGAAATGATACGCAAAGAAATATTAATGAACTTAATCGCCTACAACTGTATCCGCAGATTAATGTACGAGGCAGCTGAAAGGGCCCAGATCCATATAAGAGAAGTCAGTTTCAAAGGAAGTTTGAAGGCAATCCGCAGTTGGAGCCCGCAATTTAATCGAAAAAAGTTGAGTAGAACTGAAAGGCATAAACTGCTGAATGATACCTGGTAGAAGCGAACCAAGATGCAAAAAACGACGTTCAATAGCTTACCAACTTCTAACCAAACCGAGGCACGAAATGAAGGAGATAGAACACCGCAGCAGATATGTGGCGAAAGCCATAAACTAGTGCCATTCTGGTCTGTCCACTGTTTCTTGTAAGTTATAAGGATTTGTGGGAGTGGCTGGATAAACCATTTGAAATTATGTCGGAGATACCGCCACCGATACAAATGCAATTACCTTTAAAAGGTATCTGAGAAAGGTAGAAAACGATTATGGCAACCTGGTTTTTAAAATTGGCAAGTTGAAACGATTTTACGCGGCTTTCAAGCCCTCAAAATCAGGTTTTGAATTTATTTTGGACAGTAGTGATATGGAATTTTAACTGCATTCAATTTTCAAATTCCCAGTTATTCAGCGTTCCTATCTTTTTGTGGACAGGAGTTTTCTTGATCCGGTTCCAATTGGTAAGCCTTGCGTTTGGTTAAATTTTCCCTTGCAGCAACTATTTTTGCCGGCAAACGGGATCTTGTATATTTTGATGCAACGCCTTCATTATGCTGTATCAGCCGATTCTCAATATTTTTAGTGACGCCGCACAATACAGAGAGCCATCAGCACATTGCAGCAGATACGCGGTCCATTCTCTATCGGCAATTAAACCCTTCCACTTCGAAAAAAACCATAAGCTGCGCCGGCAAAACCTCCAGTAAGGTGACTAAACTGTGAGATCTGGTCAACTTTTAAAATCGAAACGATTTCATTACCGACATAAAGAACTGCAATTATGATAAATGAACCCAATAAAATCAGCATAAAAGCAATTCCACTGCCCCCAATCAGGGAATTTGAGAATAGAAAGGCATTCAATAAAGCAGTGGATATCGCAGTAACTAAAATCATCTCCAAAAGCTTACCGGAACCATGTTTTTCTTCAAGTAAAGGACCGACAAGAAGAATAATCATCATGTTTCCAATGAGATGGCTCCAATTTTCATGACCGGAAATGTATGAAACCAGCCGGAGATAAAAATATGGATTCAAAAAAGACAGATGTGCAGGTGAAGAAAAATATTTCGCTATTATGGCATTGCCGGTAAGTGCTAAAACACATATGGCCAGTATGGCATAGGTCAGAATTATTGGAGAGTTGTATTTAATTTTCATTTGTAGTTCTTCATCGAGGCTGTTCAACGAATTACATACCGCGTGAGGCTGTTCCGGTCAATCTGCAAAACAATCTTTTTACAGATTTTTTGAATTACAGGGATTACAAACACCAATGCCCCGGGGCTGATCAAGTATCAGGCCCGGGGCACGGGTTTTTAATATTGTATCACCCGAGAATTTTTTTCAAATCACCCTCAGGTGTTCCGATGGGGGTGATATTATAATTTTTAACCAGTATGCCCAGCACATTGGGGGTAACGAATGCAGGCAGAGACGGTCCCAGATGAATATCTTGAATACCGAGATGAAGCAGGCTCAGCAGGATGGCAACCGCTTTCTGTTCGTACCAGGAGAGGATCAGGGACAGGGGCAGGTCGTTTACTTCGCAGTCAAAGGCGTCTGCCAGGGCCAGCGCGATCTGGACGGCGGAGTATGCATCGTTGCACTGACCGATGTCGAGCAGGCGGGGGATGCCGCCGATGTCGCCGAGCTGCTTGTCAAAGAAACGGAATTTGCCGCAGGCC
>JBNKNP010000452.1:0-6102 GCA_050293905.1 Desulfobacteraceae bacterium
TTTCACCGGGTTATCCCGGATTTCATGATCCAGAGCGGCGACCCATTGGGTAACGGGACCGGCGGTCCCGGCTACCGGTTTCCGGATGAATTTTCAGATGATCTGAAGCATGATTCACCCGGCATCCTTTCAATGGCCAATGCAGGAAAGGATACAAACGGCAGCCAGTTTTTTATCACCCATGTCCCGACCCCGCATCTGGATAATAAGCATTCAGTGTTTGGCAAAGTGGTCATGGGACAGGATGTGGTAAATAAAATTGAAAAAGGCGATATCATCAACCAGGTGATGATTTTAAGAATCGGCAAGGAAGCTGAAGCGTTCAAAGCTGATCAGCAAAGCTTTCATGCATTGCTTGAAAAAGTGAAACAGAAACAGGCCGCTGAAAGACAAAAAGAGCAGGCTTCACTGGTGGAAGAAAGAAAAAAACACCAGTTCAGGTTTGAAACGGAAATGTACCTGCGATATCCAAACGCAACAAAAATGGATTCCGGCCTGATGGCGGTTCAACTCCAACAGGGAAACGGACCTGTGCCGGCTGTGGGGACAAAAGTGCTGGCCCATGTCACTTCTCTGTTTACAGACGGCCGGGTGATCAATACGACCACAAATGGAAAACCCATTGAAATTATAGCCGAAAAAGGTGGTATGATCAAAGAAACCCTGTTGGGGATGAAAAAGGGAGAGAAAAAAAGACTGCTGATTCCATATACGCTTCTGGCCTATGGAGAAACAGGATATCGTTCCATCCCGCCAAAAAGTGATTTGATGTTTGATATCGAGTTGGTTGATTTTTAAATATGCGTCTGGGGGGCTAAGACCTGGATTTAATCAAAAATTCCGAGTATTTTTTTCAAGGGATTGGAAGTCTTTTTGGAATCATCTTTCCTGTCCGCCGGGGTGCTTTTTGACGATGCGCCACATTGTTTGTCATTGCCGTCTCTTGCAATGATCAGTGCACAGGGACAGGGCGTCTGATTTTCAGTATCCGCTCCCACAAGGGATGAAACAATCCCCACCGGCCCCAGCAGGACAATACCGCCGATTGTTTTGACCACGCCCATGGCCGTGCCGGTCTGGTCCATTTTAACTTCAGGATTTTTTAAATCGCCTGTGATGTTAAATGTCCTGGCAATGTTGGTCAGGCTTAAATTGATTTTTCCCACGCCTTTTATTCCCATGCCTTTTTTAGGAGAAGGCTTGACAGTCATGTCAATCTGTTCCTTTTTTAAATCGATCCGGCCTGCGCCGGAAGCGGTAATTTCAGGAAGATCAACCAGCATCAGTTTTATCTCTCCCATGCCCTTGGTAAATTCCAGTCTGACAGCTGCACAATTGAGCGTGTTGTATGGGACCGTTTTTTCAAACGGATTTAAAAATCCCAACACACTTGTCAACAAGTCAGTCCCAAGCGCCTGTACGAATCCGGTTTCAACCCTGCCGTCTTTCATTGACATCCAGGCAAATCCGTCAAGATCTGCCATTACCCGGGCCATGTTATTTCCTGTTCCCGTGAGATTGAAAGCTGTGTCCATCCGCCCTTCAATATCTTTTTCCAGATCAAAGTGCCTGGCCAGGGCCTGGGTGTCAATATTTTGAGCCGTTAGAACAGATTTGATTGCAAGCGTGTTTTTCATCTGCGTCAATGTAAGGTTGCCTGAAAAATTCCCGTCAAATATCGAAGTTGAAAAGGGCGTTACAACAAGGCACCCCTTTTTTAATTCCAGGTGTGTATTCACATCATGAAAGGTGAATTTGCCTGTAGTGAGTGCTGAGACATGTATTTTGGCATCCAGGTCCGGAAAATTCAGAAAATCAGTATCAAACGGTTCAGCTGAAAATAATTTTTGGTTTTCTTTTTCAGATGCTTCAATTTTATTGTCCGGTTCCGGGCCTGTGAAATTATCCGCTATAATCCGGTTTGAGTTCAAGTCCACCTTGATTGACAGCCGGCTGTCTCCAAAGGCATTCATGAGAACACCTTTGGCACTCAGATCGGAACCATTGATGATCCCGTTCAAGTCAAAGGGATAGCTCTTTTTTTTCTGCAGCACTTGGGACAAAGACCCGATGGAACCATTGATTGAAAAGTGTAATCCCCCTGTATCCGCTTTTAAATCCAGCCGGATGGGTGAGGTTGAATCCGTTGCGATGGCTGTAAGATGTTTGATGTTTAAAGATGATTGCACTGTCTTCCCGTCTTTGAAGACAATCCGGCAGTCCTCAATTACCAGTGCATTCACCAGAATGTCGAAAAAAGGTTCTGACGGACCTGGCAATGCCTTTTCTGCCTGTGGTTTTTGGCTGAACTGAAAATTGGTCCGTCCGTTTTTATCTGTTTCAATGACAAACCGGCTTTTTTTCAGGGCAAATTGTTTAACGGCAATTTTTTTCTTTAATAATGAAACAAGGTCTAATGCAATTTCAAAGCGCTGGGCTGTGATCATCCGGGGTTCGTCTGACCAGCCGGGGCCGGAAAAGGAAATATCCCGGACAACCAGCACAGGTGTCAATCCGATTTTTAAATTTGTCTCGCCCTTTATCTGAAGCGTTCGTCCTGTTTTTGACTGAACAAGGGCGGTCAGTTCATCAAGAATATTGGAAAAATCATAAAAAGAGGCGGCAATAATGATACCTGTAAAAGTCAGTACAAGAAGCGCTGCAATCCCGGCCAGGATTTTTTTAACCCGCATATATTCTCCAAAGGGCATACACAGGGAGAATACCCCGGGTGCCGCTGTTTACGAACTAATCGTGTTATGTTTCATTTCTTTGAACCGTTTTTCAATAATGATAGCAGGTTTTAACAATATGGTCACGACAAACATACCCAGGCCAGCCACACCAATTGTGATAAACACTTCAACATTGCTGGGAGAGTAGCTGATGATTTCTCCCATGGGAGAGGGAACAAGTCCCGGGACGATCAGACCGATACCTTTTTCAATCCAGATGCCCACAATGAGCAGAACAAGAGCCGGCATTAAAAGAACCTGTCTGTCCCGGAACGGGTTGAAAGCAAGGATCAGGGTTCCCAGGGCATTAATGGATATGGCTGTCCAGATCCACGGCACCAGTGAATTGTGTCCGGCAAGCCCGAAAAATAAATACATGGCAGACTGGCTGTGATGGGTGGGGAAATAAAATTCTTTAAAAATTTCTGAAAACAGCATTAACAGGTTGATGACAGCCGCTGAAACAATGATGATCCGAAGTTTGTTAAAGATCTTGTTGTCAATTTTATAATCGGTGGCAGAATTGACCACATGCAGGACCAGGCAGATGATGGCCGGCCCTGCCGCAAAGGCTGAAGCAAGAAATCGCGGGCCCATGAGCGGGTTGTTCCAGAAAGGTCTTGCCGGAAGTCCCTGGTACAGAAAAGCGGTGACCATGTGAATGGCCACAGCCCATCCAATGGATATGAACACAAAGGGTTTATAATATTTCCCCACAGGTTCCCGGCCGCAGTAATGGCAGTAGACAATATAGGCCGGCACAAGGGCATTAAGGGCAAGATATCCGTTCAGTACGATAATATCCCAGGACAGGAGCGATGACGGAAAGTTAAGCCGCCCCACACCCGGAATCAGATGCCAGAACTGCAGCGGTCTGCCAAGATCGACAAAAACAAAGCTCATGCACATGACCAGGGCGCCCACGGCCACAACTTCCCCGATAATGACAACTTTGTGAAGATCCTTATCGTTAAAAACATAGGATGGCAGAATCAGCATGACCGCGGCTGCTGCCACCCCCACAAGAAAGGTAAAATTGGAAATATAAAATCCCCAGGATACAATATTTGACATATTTGTGGCTGACAGGCCCAGTTTGAACTGAACCAGGTAACCATATACCCCTGTCAGCATCAGACAGACCAGGACGCACATGTAGATCCGGTACCCGATGGAACCGGTGAGGTTCCATGAAAGCGTATCCTTGATAAATGAAATCATGTTGTTGTGCCGAGTTTCTTTTTCCATGGGTTATCCTTTTGACCGGGTTAATCGATGAAATACCAGAATTTTGGATCCGTACCCAGATCTTCCTTGAGCCGGTACACTTTTTTGTTTTCCAGGACGAACCGGATTTCGCTGTCCGGGTCCAGCAGGTTGCCGAAGACCCGGGCACCGGTGGGGCAAGCCTCTACACAGGCCGTCACCTTCCCTTTACGGCTTCTCTGGATGCAGAAAGTGCATTTTTCCATCATTCCTCTTACCCGCTGCCGGTTCCCCAGGTAATGCTGTTTTTTGTTTATTTCTTTCTTGGGAATTTCCGGCTGATTCCAGTTAAAGCGTCTTCCCCAGTATGGGCAGGCTGCCATGCAGTACCGGCAGCCGATACACCAGTCATAATCCACCACCACAATTCCGTCCGGTTCCTGCCAGGTGGCTTTGGTGGGGCATGCTTTGACGCAGGGTGGATTTTCACATTGAAAACACTGTACCCCCATATAAAAATGTCCGTCTTTGGGAACCATATGAAAATACTTGCCCTCGCCCTGGTCCGGGGACATCCGGCCGTGTTCCATCTCAAAAATCCGGATGTACTGGGTATTGGACCTGCGGTCCAGGTTGTTTTCCTTTACACAGGCTTTTACACATTCCATATACCCTTCGCACCGGGTGACGTTAAACGCATACCCGTAAAGCACATTCTCAGCAGGCCCGGTTGTGTCAATATCAATGGAAATATTCTGTTTGAGCATGGCCAGGCGTTCAAGCCGGGCAACTGTCTTGTTCCGCTCTTCCTGTGTCATGAGCTGGTAATGGTTTTTAAAATATTCCTGGAATTGGAGGGCAAAAGCTTCGGAACTGTCCAGCAGGCCTTTACCCTTGCACCCGGCTGTCACGGCTGTGGTGCCTGCAATGGCGGCTGATGCGGTTCCCTTGAGAAAAGATCTTCTGCTGATGGTATTTTTTTTATCAGAATCCATAGGTTATCCTAATTATTTAAGCGGCACGGAATAGGTGGCGGGCCATCGTTTTTCAAACCGGGGGGCATGCGGATCATGGCAGGACGTGCAGTTTTCCACCACCCGTTCTCCGGCCCAGTACATAACCCGCTTTCCATGAGCCCCGCCGATCCAGTCTTTTTTCTGTCTGAAATGACATTGGCCGCACATCTCATACACATGGTCCATGTCGATTTTATCAGCCTTGGCCGTTGTCAGAAAATCCCTGTCATTTTTGTTATGGCAGGTATTGCAGGCAAGGGGGGTGTCTTTTCCGCCATGGTTGATCTTGATATCGGCATGGGAAATGGCTGCTGCATTGCGGATAGAAACTTCCTGGTTGTTATGGCATGCGCTGCATTTGAACCGTTTGATTTCGTTTTTGCGGGCACGGGTATAAAATCCGCCGCCCTGGTAAGCGTCGTTTACCCGGACAATATTTTTTGGCAGGGAAATGACCGTGTCCGTCTGTTTTGTTTTATCCATTTTCCGATTCGCTGTTTTTATCCTGTCCATTAAACCGGTCTGATTTGAAAAGACGGCTGTGGATGAGAAAAAAACGGCGATGCATGCGATAATGCAGAATAACAGCATCTGCCCGGGGCCTTTTTTGTTAATATGTGTGTGTTTCATGCCACCTCTTTGTTCAGCCATCTTTATTAATCAGTTCGGGGCGTTCTGGAAAATAATTCCCTGGTCTCCTCAGGCACATGACACTGCCTGCAGTTTCCTCTCATGGGGTGCTCCACCCGGATGGGAACCACGGCACCGGGCCCGACATGGCAGGCCATGCAGTTTTCCCGCAGCTGGAGGGCGTGTGCCATGGGGGGTGGAGCACCGGGCAGAGCGGACCTTCCCAGCCTGGGCGGCTGGACACTGAACCAGTCGATTCCCTGGAATAAGGTTTCAACTGCCAATTTTGTGTGACACTGACCGCAATAGGTGTTCTGGGGGTGGGGAGTGACCGGGGCAAAGCGGTTCATGCTCCGGGTAAACCCGCCTTTTTCATGGCAGGAAAGGCAGGCCTGTTCAACCCCTTTTTCAACTACCGGTTCGTGGGGAATGACAGGCGGGGATCCGGGGTACTGGCGCAGGGAATAGTAATAGTCCAGTGTCCGTGCTGTGGATGTGCCTTCCATATAGGCCGG
>JBNKNP010000453.1:0-2826 GCA_050293905.1 Desulfobacteraceae bacterium
TAATAATAGTTATATTTTTCAAGGCCGGTTGCATTTTCGCGGTATTCTTCCATTTTAACAATCACAGTCTGGCCAATATCCATGTATTCTGTTGCTTTCATATACAATCCACCCTGGCTGTAATTGGTAATGGTTGCATAATTGTAAACATCTTTAGAATCTTTCTTGTACATGACTTTGGGTGTTTCGTAATCATATCTTTCATGTATTCGTTTTTCAGTATATTCAGCCATATCATAACCTCCTTTGTTCAGGCTGATGGGTCTGCGAAAGACTCATCAAATTAAACGATGTATAGGTACTTGAAATACGAATTGGTGCAATAGCGATCTACGATTTTATTTGGTGTTCAGGGCAATTTTTTTTAATATATCAGATTACTATGATTTTGTATAATTATTTTTCGATTATTTTATAATTTCAATTTCAACACGACGGTTCATCATTCTGCCCCAGGCAGTATCATTACTTTCTATCGGATTCATGGGACCAAGTCCTTTTGCCTGAATCTGTTCAGATTTGATACCACGGCCCAGAAAAAAACTTCTGACAATATTGGCCCGGAATTCTGATAATTTACGATTGTATTTCCGGTACCCTTCAGAATCGGTATATCCTGTAATTAAAATCTTTGTTTCAGGGTGTGCGATCAATATATCGGCGAAATCAGCTAATTTTTGATAACCTCCGTTTGCGTAATCATTGGTATTGTATTTAAACCGCACTATAATTTTTTCTTTGGGCAGGGGTGGAATCAGGGGTTTTTCAATATCAGCATCAGTCTGGTCTTGTTTTTTCAGGTTGTCGTCCTGGATTGGAAGTATTTTTTTAATCTGACTTATCTGCACACTGTCATTGGTACTCTCTTTTTCTACAGGCAGATCGTCAGGTTGTATCGTCAGTGTCTGGTTTTCATTTTTTATCTGGTTGCTGCTGTCCGGCGTCTCATCAGGGCTGTTCAAAGCCGGTTTTGAATTTTCAGGAATGACCGGTGTACTGGCTGCCTCCATTTTCAGGCCATCATGAGCATCTGGAAATTTATTTGTAATTTTCTGCTTAACTTCAAACATATCCTGACGGAACTCATTCAGAGAATCGGGAAAAAAAACCGGTGAAAGATAAAACCAGGCAAAAAGCAAAAAAACAAAAAACAGCAGGACGCCGAAAATCCAGTTAAAAGGATGCTTATTATGGTCAGACGGTTCACGATAACTGGGTGGCCTTTCAGGTTTAAGAGCTTTAGGTGGCCGGGCAGTATTTTCAAATCTGCCCTCTGGTGATTCAGCAGGCTGGGTATTTGTAAACCCGTTAATATCTCTGTTTCTGACCCATTTCGGAATTTTCAGTTCTTTCGCACACTCTTTAACGGTGTCAGCATTGATAATTTTTTGTTCTTTAACATACCCGGTTAACAAGCAATGGTCGCAGATCACATTGATCCGCCTGGGAAAACCGCCGGAACAGATAAAAATTTCCTGTGTAGCGCTTTCATCAAAAATTTCACCGGTGCTTCCTGCAATTTTCAAACGATATCTGATATATTCGGCTGTTTCTTCCGGTGTCAAAGGATCAATGTTGTAATTCAAGGTTAAGCGCTGTCGAACAGCCCTGTTCTGCTGACGGTTGACAATTTCATTGAATTCATTCTGGCCGACAAAAAAGATATTGATCAGTTTGGTATCTGATTTTTCAATATTGGACAGTAAGCGAATTTCTTCCAGCAGTTCCTGTGTTAAAAGCTGTGCTTCATCAATAATCAGCAATACCTTTTTGCCGTTTTTATTGGATTCAAGCAAAAATTGCTTGAAATAGGCCAAAAATGCCCCTTTGCTGGAAAATTCTCTTTCCATGCCAAAGGCTGCGGCAATGTAATTGAAGAAATCAAGCTTTTCCAATCCCGGATCCGGAACAGACGTACAGATAATATCATTGCTCAGACTCTGAATCAGTGCGTTAATCAAGGTGGTTTTGCCTGTTCCGACATCTCCGGTTAAAAGCAGAAATCCCTTATTATCAAGGATCCCATATTTCAAGGTAGCCAAAGCTTCCTTATGTTTTTCCCCGAGCCACATGAAAGATGGGTCCGAGCTGATTTGAAAAGGCTTTTTGTTTAATTTGTAAAAGGATTTATACATAATATTTATAAACTATGGAGATATTCCATATCTTTTGTTTGAGTGTTTTTGGTTCCAATAAGCAAAATCTGAATTTTGTTATTCCCTTTTGTTTGAAAATAAAGCCGGCCATTATAAGCAAACAATACCTCAAAGGAAGTGTTTTTATGTTTTTTTCCTGAAAATACTTTCCTTTTGACAGTCACTTTATCTGGTGAACGATCCAGTAAGAACACAATCTCTTCCGCTTTAATCTGTTGATCGTCATTTAAGTTTAAGAATCCGGATAATGCTTTCCGGTCCATAATTATATTTTTATACAGCGCTGCGAAGCGTTTGTTCATAAAATCATAATCAATACGCTTGGTTTTGGACCCTTTCCTGCGCTCATATTTTTTTATTTTCGATTTTAAATCTTTTATTTCAAGCTCTTTGCTCTGTTTCAAGTCTATAAAAGAATTTAATTTTTCTTCCAACGATATTATTTCTTCAAACAATTCTTCTTCATTGATTTTTGCCTGGGTCTTATTTTCCTGATATTTTCTGTTCAACAACTCAATATCTTTAAATAAATTATTCCGGTCATTTTCCAGTCGCTTAAGATCCTGCTGTTGTGATTCTTCCTTATTTTTAAGTTCATTGATGATTTTTGTTTTTTCCTGTCTTTCCCTGGACGCTTTTAAACTTCCAATTCTAAAAAAAATAAAAAAGA
>JBNKNP010000454.1:0-3793 GCA_050293905.1 Desulfobacteraceae bacterium
GTTAAGCGTCGTGGCCAGCTGGGCCAGGTCATCTGAACTTTGCTTGACTTCGCCGCTTCTTTCGGCAATTTCCTTTGATGATTGGTTGACCTCGCTGATATCCTTTGAAATTTCCATAGTCACGGCAGAACTCTGGTTTACATTGGTATTGACTTCTTCAATACCATCGGAGGCCTGGGAGATATTTGCGGCAATTTCATTTGTTGCCGAGGACTGTTCCTCAACCGACGTAGCAATGGCAGAAACAATATCATTAATATCCGTAATAACATTGGAAATGTCTTCTATGCTTTTTAACGATCCTTGTGACCGGTTCTGAATGCTTTCAATTTTTTCTTTGATATCCATGGAAGCATCGGAGGTCTGCTTTGCAAGATCCTTAATTTCATTGGCCACAACGGCAAATCCTTTCCCTGCTTTGCCAGCCCTTGCAGCTTCAATGGTTGCGTTCAAAGAGAGCAGGTTAACCTGTTCCGATATGTCGGTTATGGTTTCCACAACCTTGCCGATGGTGTTGGCGGCACCGCTCAATTCGTTCATTAATTCTGTGGATTCATTTGCTTTTTCCACTGCCCGCCGTGTCACATCTCTTGCATTTTCAGCATTTCGAGCGATTTCGTTTATGGTTGAATTCATTTCTTCGGCACCGCTTGCGACGGTACTGACATTTGTACTGGACTGTTCCATGGCGGCAGCGATGGCATTCATGCTGGCTGTCATTTCTTCAGCCGCAGCAGATACGGTGTTTGCCTTCTCAAATGTCTGATTTGAACTGCTGGACATATCTTCGGCAATGGATGACATCTGGGATGATGAGGAAGAAAGCGTACCGATTCCCTGGACGATATCCGAGATCATCTGGTGCAGCTTGTCCATAAAATCATTGAACCGCTCTGCAAGCTGCCCGATTTCATCCTTTGTCAGAACAGGCAGCCGGGTTGTCAGATCGCCTTCACCCTGGGAGAGTTCCGTTAAGACATCCGTGACGTTTTTAACGGGTTTGACAATTGCCCGCGTGATAAAAAAAGCAATGACAACGATAATGGCGGCTCCGATCAGGGCAATGAGTCCTGACACCAGTTTCAGTGTTTTTATGGACGCAAAGGCTTCGGATTTGTCAATTTCAGCGATAAGTGCCCATGTTGTTTCTCCAAGCGTTACCGGGGTAAATGCCGACAGGACCGGATTGCCGTTATAGTCGGTAATGATTTTTGACTCTGTTTTGCCGGACAGCGCTGAATCGGCTGCTTCCGTGTCGACCTTTCCGGTTGATGGATTGGCAAACGAGGCTTTTACCGTATGGTTGACAGGATCCAGATAGGAGTCGGATCTCATCAGTTTGTCCGATCCCACAAGATAGGTTTCGCCGGTTTTTCCCATTCCCTCTCTTTGCTGCATGATGGTATTGATGGCATCAATTGAAAGTTGAAGCGCCACGACCAGTTGCAGATTTCCATGATTCACAACGGGCTGAGCAATAAACGCGGCCGGCTCATTATTGCTGGGTGCATAGGGTGAAAAATCCGCCATGCCGTAAGACTTGCCGGCTTTAACTTTTCGAAATAATTTTCCAAGTCCTGACTCGGCATATATCCCATTTTCAAAATTCGTATGATAGTCTGCTTCCTGGGCAACGGTATAAAAGCAGTAACCGTCCGGATTGATCAGGAACAGATCATAATAACCATACAGCTGGGTATATTTTTTAAATAAATATTCCCCTTCAAGATCTTTGGGGCAGAATGCTTCGGCAACATCAATTTCCGTGAGTATGGCCCATTTTATGCCGCTGCCCATATCTATACTGTCCCAGGCGGAAAGGACGGGATTGTCGTTATAATCAATAATGACTTTCTGGTCTTTATTTCCGGCCAAAGCCTGCCTCACCCCTTCTGTATCGACCTTGTTCTGATCTTTAAACGATGCAGTAACAGAGTGCCCTTCAGGATCAAGATAAGAGTCGGATCTCATCAATTTATCCTGTCCGACCATGTAGCTTTCACCGGTTTCACCCAGCCCTTTTCTTCTGAGCATAATTTCATTGATTTTATCCATGGGGATCTGGAATGCAACAACTCCGATTAAGCGGTCGGAATTATCCCTCATCTGTGCCATCATGAATCCTGCCGGCACTCCGCCTGAGGGAGAGTAGGGTGCAAGATCCGAAAACACGATTTCATCCGGCCCTGCTTTCAGGACTTTTTCAAATGCGATGCCAATCCCCTGGTCTTTTAGTTTGCTTTTAGGAATGGTCATGCCAAGATCAGGTTCGCGGCTGACCGTGTATACAATATCTCCATCCTTATGGATGAGGAAAATATCATACCAGTCATTTCCTTCCATGATGTTTTTAAACCGGACATCATATTTTTTTGCCAAGGAACGCCATAATGCCGTGTTTATTGTGTCTCCACCGTCTTTAAACGCCTTGTTGAGTTCAACCAGTGCTTTTTTTGCATAGGGATCATCCTTTAAAAGGTTCAATTGGCTGCGCATGGCATTAAAATAGTCTGAGATCTGCGCTTTTTTTATTTCCTGGACAGCGTTTAGTTTTTCAAAGGCGTCTCTTTGCAAAGTGCCAACGGTTTCAACCAAAACACCCATATCGCCCTGCCGTTCTTCAAAGAACCGGGTGATCTGGGCCTTTTTGATTTCCCGAACCCCCTCCAGCTGGCCGTAGGCCATTTTTGATATTGTACTGCTTGATTTCAGCAATGAAAGAATGCTGCTTGATGTCAACGGCACCAGGCCGACAAGCAGGAAAATAACGATCAATTTTGTGGACATGCTCATGTTTTTCATTTTTCAATACCTCCTGATTTTTTTCCTTCTTTATGTGATTTTAATTTTTTAAATTATATTGTTCCTGTCCGTGCTGATAAGGGTATAGCAAGGGGTGTGCCAGCGGGCTGAAAAGATGTTAACCTATTGATTTTATTAATTTTATAATAGAAAGTACAGGGCGTTGTAAAAACTGATTTTCTATCAAAATGAAAGGATTGATGAATGTCTATCAAAATGATATGCCTGTACAGGATTCCCCCGGCCTTATTCCATTTAATATTGTGATCCCTGAATTTAACCGCTATAATATCAACCCGGGTCAGAACAGGGTGGCCATGCAGACAAGATCAATCCTTTTTAAAGAGCTGTGAAATGATGAACGCACGATTTTCAGAGAAATTTGCCCTTCTTTTTGTTGATGATGAAATCAACATTCTTTCATCATTAAAGAGAATTTTTTCCAGGGTCGACTATCAATTGTATGAGGCCGGCAATGCCGAAGAAGCCCTTGATCTCATGTCCAGGATAACCATCCACGCCGCTTTGATTGATTTGAAAATGCCCGGCATGGACGGTTTGGCGCTGCTAGAGGAAATCAGGCAGGCCTGGCCGAATATGATGGTTATCATGCTCACCGGGCATGGGACGATTAAAGATGCGGTCCGGGCCATCCAGGCCGGGGCACAGGATTTCATTGAAAAACCTTTTATTGTGGAAAGCCTGACTGCAAAAGTTCATCAATTATATACAATATGGCGGCTTGAACAGGAAAACCTGCAGCTGAAAAATGATATGGGGTTACGGTTTAAATATGAAAAATTAATCGGTATTTCTCCTGCTGCACTAGAATTAAAGCAGATTATCAGTCAGGTCGGTCCTTCGGACGCAACCGTTCTCATCGAGGGGGAAACAGGTACGGGAAAGGAACTTGTTGCCAAGGCCATTCATTATCACAGCCCCAGGGCAAAAGAAAATTTTGTTGTCGTGGATTGTACAACGATCAACGAAA
>JBNKNP010000455.1:0-17253 GCA_050293905.1 Desulfobacteraceae bacterium
GAAAGATCCATGGCCAGAATTGTGTCCCCGGGATTCAGCAGCGCAAAATAAACCGCCATATTGGCCCCGGATCCCGAATGCGGCTGAACATTGGCATATTCAACATTAAAGAGCCGCTTGGCCCGTTCAATGGCCAGATCTTCTGCCTGGTCCACAAACTCACACCCGCCGTAATATCTGCGGGCCGGGTAGCCTTCGGCATATTTATTGGTAAGGATGGACCCTTGAGCTTCCATCACTGCCCGGCTCACCGTATTCTCAGAGGCAATCAGGTTCAATCCGGTTTCCTGCCGGTCTGCCTCTTTATTAATCACATTTGCTATTTCTATATCTATTTGTTCAATATACCCCATTGCTTACCCTTTTGTAGGAAATACCGCTTATTTTAATCTGTTTTCAATGCATGCTGTTAAAATTACAATAGAATGATACCCAGCCGCTGTTCTCCATCAGGCATCAATACTGTTGATCCGTTCCAGGTGGCGTCCGCCTTCAAACCCGGTATCCAGCCACGACTGAACCACTTCATATGCCAGAACATCCCCGATAACCCGGCCGCCAAGGACCAGGATATTGGAATCATTATGTAACCGGCTTAATTTTGCTGAAAAAACATCAGAGCATAATGCAGCCCGCACTTTTGGAAACCGGTTGGCCACCATGGACATGCCAAGACCGGTACCGCATAAAAGGATGCCTTTTGAAAAGCGGCCTTCCGATATCGCACGGGCCACTTTTTTACCATAATCCACATAGTTCACAGAGGCGGTTCCCGTGGTCCCGATATCTTCAATCTGATATCCTTTACCGGAAAGATAGATTTTAATCTTGTCTTTCAGCTCAACCGCAGCATGGTCACTTCCGATAATAATGGATTGATTATCATTCATTCTCTTAGGCCTTTATTCAGGATTTGGACTTGATAAAATCAATGGCATCCTGAACTGTTTTGAGTTTTTCAGCATCCTCGTCATCAATTTCAATGTCAAAAATTTCTTCCATGGACATCACCAGCTCCACAATGGTCAAAGAATCCGCACCCAGATCTTCAACCAGAGAGGCTTCAGGGATAACATCCTCAATATCGATTGTGGAAATTTTTTCGGCAATCACTTTTTTTACTTTAGTTTCAACAGTCATGATCGAGACTGCCTCCTTTACCTATTCGTCGTCGTCAGCAGGATCATTTATACTTCTACCGTTATATGTGCCACATTCAGGACAGGCGGCGTGGGGAAGCTTTGGCTCCTGGCATTCCGGACAGACTCCCACGGTGGGTGCCTGGGTTTTATAATGTGTCCGTCTTTTCCGGCCTCTTGCCTTGGAACTCTTTTGCTTTGGTACTGCCATTGATTTCTCCTAACTATATTATTTTATTTGAATTTTTATTATTACAACCCTTTACAATAAACATACATAGATACACCAACACGCAGAAAGTGTCAAGAAATTATACTGTTTATTTATTAAGGGTTAGAATGCATATATCAAGGCCAGGGCAAGCCCGGTATTATATTTGCTGTATTCAACTCCGCCTGTTGTTGTGGCATCATCCCCTGTGTCGTAAACGTTGAGCATGGCCCCGAATTCCACTGCGGCCTGATCATTAATATCATATCCCGCTCCCAGGGAAAACGAGTTTGCATCCAGAACCGGACTCATCTGTTCTATCAAACTATAATCATTAACGCTGATGCCTACATCTGTACGCATATAGCCCAAGCTAACTCTGAAATCGTCGGTTAAGGCATAGGTAGCGGCAATCCCCAGATCCCAGGAGTTGCGCACATTGGAAACCTTGTTGTCCCAGTCTGCATCCTTTTCAAAATAATAGGTAAATGAGCCCTCAAGGGTTAACCGGTCCAAAGGCTTGAACATAACACCGACTCCCAAAAGAGCAGGCAAATCTCTATCGTTACTCGTATTATTCACCTTTCCAAGACTCACTAAAATAGAATTGCCTAATGCGTTAGTTTTACTCTCATGCTTGGTATCAAACTCTAGTTCCACAATAGAATCATACCGAAACGCAAGCAACAGGTTATCAGAAGGTTTGATATTCACACTAAGAACATATCCCCACCCGTCTGCGTCTTCTTCATAGGCAGCAATGATATTTCCCAAACCACCTGTATTGGAGAACGCATCAACATCTCTATTTGCGTCAATATATCGTCCGCCGGCTGCCACGGAAAATATTTCATTAAACCTGAATGTTCCACCCAGAGTGTATGTCAAATAATAGGAATCTGCTTGAATTTTCTCATTGGACAATGCTCCAGCCGCAGCACCATAGGTTGATACAAGAGAAGCTTCAATCGTATTAGTGAGCGCATTCCCGGTTTTATAATCCACATCGCCACCGCCGCCGTTAATGGTGAACGAGCCGAAAAGCCCCCAGTTATCAGATTTATACGTTGTAAAAAAAGTAGGCACAACAGAAGGGTTATCCTGGTCTTTCATCACATGGCCGTCCAGAACTGACGTATACCGGTTCTCATAAACTTTGAGCAGCAGCTGGACATCGGCCTCAACCCGAAGACCATTGTCCTGCTGCATGATGCCGGCCGGGTTGTATGCGGCAATATCCGCCCCGTCAATAGCGGCATTTCTGCTTAAAGTAGCCAGATACCGGGCAGAAAGATTCTGTTTATTGTCTATTCCTCCTGCCAAAGCAACTTGAGCCAGAACGCCTGTACACAATAACAAAACAATCCCCAACCCCATTTTTTTTTTCATCTTTCGCTCCTTTTTCAGCATCCTTTTAATGCTGAATTAACCAATACGTGTTTTCCCTTTTCCGGATCTCCCCCTTCATTCAGCCAAGCATCTTTTTTCCTGAATTGACAATACCCCACTGTCCACAGCGCACAAACATCTTTGCAAACAGATATTTTTGATGTATATCAGCCCCTTAAACGTGTCAAGCGCTTTAAATGTTAAATAGGGTTTGCTTTCTCAATTCAGGTCCGTTTTTGCATGCAGTCTTGAATGAATAGCCGGTTTATGGTAGTTAAAGCTCTGATTTTATATTTTATTTATTTTCCGGAGAAAACATGGATACAATTATTACGCGCTTCCCCCCCTCCCCAACCGGGTACCTTCATATCGGCGGAGCGCGCACCGCCCTTTTTAACTGGCTGTATGCCCGAAAAACAAAGGGCAGATTCATTTTACGAATAGAAGATACAGATGCGGCAAGATCAACCGATGCCTCTGTGGATGCCATACTGGAATCATTGGAATGGCTGGGGATTGACTGGGATGAAGGCCCCTATTTTCAGACAGAGCGGGCAGATATTTATAAAGAATATATCGACAAACTGTTGAAATCAGGCCACGCCTATCACTGCTCCTGCACACCTGATCAGGTCAATGCCATGAGAGAATCCGCCAAAGCCAGAGGGTTAAAACCCATGTATGACGGCACCTGCCGGAATAAGAATCTTCAAGCGTCTGAAAATACGGTAGTACGCCTGAAAACCCCGCGGTCCGGCGCTACTGTGGTTGAAGATGTGGTTAAGGGAGATACCTCGTTCCAGAATTCGGAAATAGATGATTTTATTATCCGGCGCAGCGACGGGTCTGCCATGTACAACCTGGCCGTGGTGGTTGATGATTTGACCATGGGCATCAATACCATTATCAGGGGAGATGATCATTTGGTCAACACCCCGAAGCAGATGCTGATTTACCAGGCACTGGGTGCGGACATACCTGTTTTCGGTCATGTTCCAATGGTGCTGGGATCTGACAAAGCCCGGTTAAGCAAACGACATGGCGCCATGTCTGTTGGCGAATACCGGAAAATGGGATTTTTGCCCGACGCCATGATCAATTACCTGGTCCGGCTGGGCTGGTCTCACGGTGACCAGGAATTCTTTCAACGGCAGGATCTGATTAAAAAATTTGATCTTGAGCACCTGGGCAGGTCTGCATCCATGTTTGATACGGACAAGCTTTTAGCCATCAACGCCAAACATATTCAGGAAAAAACCCCTGAAGAACTGGCAGGTCCTTTGTTGTATCACCTGGAAGAATTAGGTATTCATGCACGAAACGATGCCTTCACCCAGGCTGTGATTGAAACGCTTCAGCCCCGGAGCAAAACCTTGAAGGACATGGCCGAGGCAGCTGTTTTTTATTATTGGGACATGGTTGAGTATGATGAAAAAGCTGTAAAAAAATTCTTAACACCGGAAACACTTGATTTGCTCAATCGCTGCATTGAGGGCATACAGAACCTGAAATCCTTTACCCAGGACAATCTTGAAACCCTGTTTAAAGCAATCATGGAAGAAACCGGTCTGGGATTCGGCAAAATTGCCCAGCCGCTTCGGGTGGCCGTCACCGGAACCACTGTGAGCCCCGGCATATTTGAAATGCTTCTGGCCCTGGGATCTGATAAAACAGTGAAAAGGCTTAAACAGGCGGTCACAAAAATTCAGGAATAACTTAAGCGCCTGATCTTTCAGGATGCCGAGTACAGGATTCCCGAGTAGCCGACAAAACTTGAACCTGCTGATTTTTCATAACTTGTGGCGTAGTCCAGCATTTCTGCCTGGACCGCGCCATTTGCTTTGCAGGCAGAAGCCGCGGCTGCTGCTGCGCCGGAACAGCACATGTTCTGATTTTTAAGCCCCTGGTGGACGATCTTGTCCGGGTCCATGGCCAGCAGGGCATCAACCGCCTGTTTATCATTGTACTCTTTCACCCAGGCCACAGCCTTTTTACCGGCTCCGGCCGGTGCAAACCCGTAATTGGGTCCGTAATGGGTCATATCCGTGGACCCGACCACCTTGATATTTGAAAATCGTTTTTCAGCGGCTGCTATCATTATCCCACCGACTGCACCGGCAAAAGAGGACGGCGGAACACAGCAGGCAATGATTTTTGCATCCGGGAAAAAATACCTGACAAAGGGATATTGAAGTTCAAGCGTATTTTCATCAGGAAACCGGGCCGGGGATAATTTTTGCATACCGCCGGTTTCAGCCGAGCAATCTTCTGTCTTCTTACAGACATCATCCACCAGATCTTCTGCCACAGCCATATCACCAAACGGAGTTTGTACGGTCCCATGGGAGAGAATAAACGGCTGGTCATCCGGATGCATATGTCCGCCAAAAAAGATCACCAGATCCACGGGATTTGAGGATTGCAAGGAGGCAATCACTCTGCAGGCAATGGAGCCGGAATAAAACCATCCGGCATGGGGAACAATCCCCCCCGCATAATCACCGGCCAGCGGTCCGTGTTTTTCTTTTAAAAACCCGGCAATGGATGCTTCGCATTCAGCAGCGCCGCCCGGATACCAGGATCCTGCAAATGCCATTTTTTTTTGGTCCATTATATTTCTCCTTTCCTGAATGGGTCTTAACCATCCGCCATAACCGGCTGTTGCATCAGGAGCGGACCGCAGGAAACAATTCTAATAGACTTTTCCTGTCTTTTCGGCCACAGCAGCCTTCAGCCAGCAAATCCAGTCTTCCAGTCCTTCCCCGGTTTTGGCAGACACCCTGAACACCTCCAGCCCCGGCTGAATCTTTTTCATGTTGGCTTCAGCCAGATCTGCATCAAAATCCAGATAAGGCAGCAAATCCACTTTATTGAGCAGGGCAATGCTTGCAACCTGGAACATCAGCGGATATTTTATCGGTTTGTCTTCCCCTTCCGTGACGCTCAGCACCACAGCCCTGGCATCCTCACCCACATCAAACTCAGCCGGGCAGACCAGGTTCCCGATATTTTCTATGATCAACAGATCAAGATTCTCGCACGCCAGCTGTCTTGCTGCCGCCAGAATCAGATGGGCATCCAGATGGCAGTCCCCGCCGAATTGATCCGTATTGATCTGAACGGCTTTCACTCCTGTCTTCTCCAGACGGTGGGCGTCGTTGGCAGTACAGATGTCTCCCACAATGACACCGGTTCGTACACCGGGCATCAATTTTGCCAGGGTTTCGCACAGCAGTTGAGTCTTGCCCGATCCGGGTGATGACATCACATTGAGAACAAATACGTTACCGGCTGTAAAATAATCACGGTTTTTAGCTGCGTCCGTTGCATTGGCAGCAAGAACATCTTTTTGAATATCTATTTCCATGTGCATTTGTTTTTTACTTTCTATTTATTGGGGTTGCCCATAGATTTTTGTATCCATCTGAATGCATGATGACATTGTTAATTAATCGGCAAGGATAATGGAGGTAATCTGAATCTCCCGTCCCGTGACAAGCTCGATATCATTTTTTTCACAATGGGGACAGGTAAAAACAGGATTATCCACCTCCCAAGTATTATCACAGGCTCTGCAATGGATGGTGACCGGAACCGTCTCAATATTAAGCCGGGCCTGATCCAGGGGAGTGCCTTTTGCAATCACTTCAAAACAAAAGGTCAGACTGTGTTCCACCACGGCTGCCAGCCGGCCGATTTTCAGATTCACCTGCTCCACTTTTGGATTTTCTATCCCGTCAGGAATGGAATCAACAGCAATGTCAAACATT
The DNA here is from genome assembly GCA_050293905.1 of Desulfobacteraceae bacterium. Lineage (GTDB taxonomy): Bacteria > Desulfobacterota > Desulfobacteria > Desulfobacterales > Desulfobacteraceae > Desulfobacula. The sequence goes on from JBNKNP010000455.1 coordinate 6,510, forward strand.
TGCCGGGCAATCCCCATTTCATGCATTCTTATGCTGTCCTCTACGATTTTTTTTCCAACCAGGTCTCAAACCGAGCCGCGTCCGGACTCTCTTTTTGCATAGAATTCACGTTTGAATACCTCAAACGCGTCCTTTTCAATAGCATGCCGCATCTGCGCCATCAGGTCAAGATAGTAATGCAGATTATGAATGGTATTCAGCCGGTAGGCCAGAAGCTCTCTTGATTTATACAAGTGTCTTAAATAGGCCAGGGAATAATTGGAACAGGTATAACATTGACAGGCCTCATCAATGGGCCCTTTTTCAAACCGGTATTTTGCGTTCGGGATATTAATGGTACCGCGGGAAGTAAACAACTGACCGTTCCTGGCATTTCTTGACGGCATGACACAGTCGAACATATCACACCCCATACCGGTAAGCTCCACCAGGTTTTCAGGGGTGCCCACCCCCATGATGTACCGGGGCTTATCTTTGGGCAGCAGCGGCAGGGTATGACCGGCCATTTCATACATCAGCCCGGCAGGCTCTCCCACACTCAGGCCACCGATGGCAAATCCGGGAAAATCAATCTGTGTCAGCTGTTCCGCAGACAGCCCACGGAGTTCCTTGTCCATCCCGCCCTGAACAATACCGAACAAATTATTGGCAGCACCCTTTTCCTGCCAGAAATCAAATCCGCGTTTTGCCCAGGCCGTGGTCATGTCCAGCGCCTCTAATGTTTCTTTCCTGTTTGCCGGATATCCCATGCACCAGTCCAGGCTCATCATGATATCCGAACCTAAAGTCATCTGTATTTCAATGGCTTTTTCCGGAGAAAAAAAATGACGGGACCCGTCAATATGGGATTGAAACGCCACGCCTTCATTGGTAAACTTTGCCAGTTTTGCCAGGGAAAAAAACTGAAACCCCCCTGAATCGGTCAGCATGGGCTTATGCCAATGGATAAAGTCATGCAGCCCGTCCATGTGTTCGATCACCTCACAGCCCGGCCGCAGGTATAAATGATAGGTGTTTCCCAGAATAATCTGAGCACCGCATTGGTCAAGATCTTCCACTGAGACTGATTTTACCGACCCCAGGGTCCCCACGGGCATAAAAACCGGGGTCTGGATTATCCCGTGATCCGTGGTAATGGTTCCCCGCCTGGCAGCGGACCGGGAAGGTCCTGTTGACTCATTAAGTTCTTTTAATACTTTAAATGTTAACATGATGTTGTTTTTTATTCGATGAGCATGGCATCGCCATAACTGAAAAATCGATAATCCCTTTCTATAGCTTCTTTATAAGCTGCCAGCATTTTTTCTCTCGTGTAAAAAGCGGAAACAAGCATTAACAGTGTGGATTCCGGCAGATGGAAATTGGTAATCATGGCATCCACACATTGGAATGTGTATCCCGGATAAATATACAGGTTGCAGACCCCGTCCCCTGCTTTAACCCGTCCCCTGGAATCGGCCAGGTATTCCAGTGTCCGGACACTGGTGGTACCCACTGCAATGACTCTCCGGTTTTCATTTTTTGCAGCATTAATTTTATCTGCGCTTTCCCGGGACATGGAAAAAAATTCCGAATGAATCCGGTGATCTCTGATGTCATCCACCCGCACAGGTACAAAAGTACCATACCCCACATGCAGGGTGACCGGAGCAAACCGGATACCCTTTTTTGCAAGGTCCGCCATCAGGGATTGGGTAAAATGAAGCCCGGCGGTCGGGGCTGCCACAGCTCCTTTTTCTGAGGCATAAACGGTCTGGTAATTGACAGCATCATCGCCATGAGATTCGCTATTGCCTCGTTTGATATAAGGCGGTAACGGCAGTTTTCCGGATCCGTCTAAAAAGGATAAAAACCGGTCTTTATTTAAAAATCGAATTTCACAAATATTTTCTTTTACAGCTTCCACCCGGGCTTTTACGCCCTGGTCAAGCAACAAGACTGCCCCGGGTTTGGGCTGTTTTGATGCTTTAACCAGGCAGTCGCATTGAAAAAAACCGGTCTTTTCCAGATGCTTCACACCACCGGCATAATCAATGATAAGAATTTCTATTTTCCCGCCGGTCTCCTTGAAGCCGAACAATCTTGCCGGTACCACCCGGGTATTGTTAATGACAAGCAAATCATCCGGTCTGAGCAGTGATTTGAGCTCTTTAAACCGGTGGTGAGCCATATTGCCGGTCTGCCGGTCTATGCACAGCAGTTTTGAATTACTTCGGTTATCACAGGGAGCTTGGGCAATTCGGTCTTCCGGCAGGTCATAGGTATAATCGGATAATTGAAACATTAAAACCCGCCCATGGCCAGGCAGACCAGTATAACCCCGGAAGCCATCAAGGCCAATCCGAACTTTCGCAATGCCGAATCATCCATTGACAACAGCATGTTAATCATTTCCTTCATTTTTCCGGGAGATACAAAATAGGGTAAGCCCTCTACAACCATGACCATGCCCATGACACACAAAAAAAACTTCATACAATCCTTAAGCCTGACAAATTGATCAATACATATGGTTCGTGCTGTAAACAATTGGTCCTATTTTTATAGTTTCATAGCAGTTAATGCAATAAAAATTATATTGATTATTCAAAATATCAAGGGTATAAAAGAAAGTTATTGTTAAATTTAAATTTAGGGGAAACCACACCCATGCCGTTTGAACCCGTCATTGGCCTTGAAGTCCACGCTCAATTAAAAACCAACACCAAAATTTTCTGTTCATGCTCCACACAATTCGGCAGCCCGCCTAACGCCAACACCTGTCCGGTTTGCACAGGCATGCCCGGCATGCTGCCGGTCTTAAACAAAAAAGCCGTATCCTTTGCCATCAAAGCAGGCTTGGCAACAAATTGCCGCATTAATCATGAAAGCCGGTTTGACAGGAAAAATTATTTTTACCCGGACCTGCCCAAAGGCTACCAGATTTCCCAATATGCAGCACCCATTGCCGAGCATGGCCACCTTGACATTGAAACGGAGTCAAGAGGCCCAAAAACCATCGGCATTACTAGAATCCATATGGAAGAAGATGCCGGCAAACTGATTCATGATGCTGCCCGCGCCATCAGCAAAGTGGATTTAAACCGCACCGGGGTACCCCTTATCGAGATTGTCAGTGAACCCGATATCCGGTCTGCCAAAGAGGCTGGTGAATATTTACGAAAGCTGCATGCCATTTTAAAGTATATTGATGTCTGTGACGGCAACATGGAAGAAGGCAGTTTCAGATGCGATGCCAATGTTTCCCTGCGCCCCAAAGGACAGGAGGAATTCGGCATCCGGGCTGAATTAAAGAATCTGAATTCTTTTAAAAATGTTGAAAAAGCAATAACCTATGAAATCCAACGCCAGACCTATGTGCTTGATGAAGGCAAACAGGTAATCCAGGAAACCCGGTTGTGGGATCCGGATAAAAACAAAACCGTTTCCATGCGCGGAAAAGAAGAAGCCCATGATTACCGGTATTTTCCGGATCCTGATCTGGTTCCCTTAATTGTGGATGACGCCTGGATAAGCTCTATTGAAAAAGAACTGCCAGAACTGCCGGATGCTAAAAAAGGCCGGTTTATTCAATCTTACGGCCTGGCAGAATATGATGCAGCCGTATTGACCTCATCCATAGAACTGGCTGACTTTTTTGAACAGACAGCGGCTGATTTGAAAGATAAAAAGCAGGCTGCCAACTGGGTCATGACCCAACTGCTGGGCATGCTCAATGCCAAAGGACTGAGTATTTCACAAACACCTGTATCTGCCCTGGCCTTTTCAAGCTTGCTTAAACTGATTGAAACCGGAAAAATCAATGCCGGCGCCGCCAAAACGGTTTTTGAAATCATGGTGGAAACATCTAAGGACCCTGAAACCATTGTCAGGGAAAAAAATCTCGAGCAGGTTTCAGACCAGTCGGAACTTGAAGAACTGGTCGAGCAGATCATTAAAGAAAATCCCGATGAAGCAGCTGCCTACCGTGACGGTAAAACAAAACTGTTCAGCTTTTTTATGGGACAGATCATGAAGAAAACCCGCGGCAAGGCTGATCCCAAAATTGTCGGCCAATTATTTAAAAAACAACTTTAAGGAAATATTGTTTTGAAAAAAAATATGCTTTCATATGCTGCATGCGCCATCGTATCTGTTCTGATACTCACCACCCCTGTCAACAGTTTTTCTGCTGAATTAAAAACCATTGCCATTATGCCTTTTGAAACCATTGCTTCAAACGATATCACCTATATTCAATCCGGTGTGTTAAAAATGCTTCACTCCAGAATAACCTGGAAAGAACATATCAGCGTTATTCCGCACAAAACCATTTCAAAACTTTTAAAAACCGTTCAATCCGGGAGCAAAGACCAGCAGATCCATCAGATCTCAAAGTTGACCGGTTCCGATTACGTGCTGACCGGCAGCATCACCCAGTTTTCAGAAGCTTTCAGCATTGACACCCATATCTATGATATAAAAAACAAACGATTTATGACCTTTTTTGAGCAATCCAAGCTTCTTTCCGATCTGATTCCAAAAGTCAATTTTATCGCTGCAAAAATCAATAAAAACGTCTTTAACAGAAAAACTTTTGTTTACGACCAGTTGTTGAATACGGAAAAAGAAAAATATGAGCAGCTTCGGCGCCAGAACCCGGAAAAACTGATGCCCATACCTAAAACCGATCCGGCTGAAAAATCATCACCCTGGAAGTTCTGGGAATATCTGTAGGCGGCATGTTCGTAAAAACATCCAATTCTGATGGACATGAATGAATCATCTATGATGATTTGCTTTTATTTTTACTTCCTTCAGGAATTGTTGGTCAATCCGCTTGCCCAAATTTTGACTCATCATGATATCTGTCAGCGCTTTATGATACTCATTCATGTAAAAATAGGCGGTTCCTCTCCAATAATAGGCTTGTTTCGATTTTTGATCCAGTGTGATTGCATGATTAAAATCAGTAATGGCCGAAGCAAATTTTTGTTGTAAAAAATAAACTATGCCCCTGTTAATAAAATAAATTGGTTTTTCCGAATGCAGGGAAATGGCAGAATTATAGTCAGCTATGGCCTTATCGTATTCTTTTTGCTTAATATACAGCTTGGCCCTGTTCAAATATCCTATGGGTGAATCAGGTGCCAAAGATATCGTTTTATTAAAATCCAGGCCGGCTTTATGATAATTTTTCATCATCAAATATGCTTTTCCTCTTTCCGCATACGGTCTGACCCCTGACGGATAGTTTTTTATGCAGTTGCTCATCAAGGTCACATCATTTTTCCAGACGCTTACCTGGTGAAATCCGGAAAACCCTGCAAGGCTCGCGATCAATACTGCAGGCAATATCTTTTGCCATGTTTGATTCAGACAGGTTGAAATCACCGCGCCTGCCAATGCAACCCCAAGCATGGACATATACAAATACCGGTCTGCAACGGTTGACCAGCTCTGAAAAGTAAAGGGAATAAGGCCGGATACTGGCAAAAAGCCTGCGATAAACAGCAAACCGGATAAAATAAGCAAGGGTTGTTTTTTTTTAAAACGCCAGATAATGATACCGGCACATAGCAGAAGCAGCCATGAAAAATAAAACCATTCCTGCTCCATGATCATTGAAGGTGTTCTGCTGTAAATAGCGCAAAGAGCAACCGGGAAAAATAATTTTTTCAGATAAAATAACGTTGAATCCATCCAGATCAACGGTCTTGCCCACAATGGAGAAAGCGGGGCATTCGACTGAATTGCAGATGTCAGCAGAATAAAGATAATAACAGGAATCATAAAAGGCCATGCGGTTTGCGCGATCTGTTTTAAAGAAGGCCGGAAAAGATAATATTCCATCAATACGGCAAACAACGGTACAATTATGATTGACGGCTTTGTCAACAAACCTGCAACATAAAAGATTAAAGCGGCAATCAAATACCTATCCAGAAGGGACACAGGATCGGATTTATATTTTATTCGGCAGAATTTGATATAATACAGTATGGATAAGAGACCCCAAAAACCAGCGAACAGTCCGCGAAATTCAGAGACCCAGGCAACGGATTCCACTTGTATGGGGTGAACAAGGAAAATCAGGGTACCGGCCACTACCGCCAAACGGTTGTTTATAAATTGCCTGATAAGAAAAAAAACAAGAATACCATTAAGGCTATGGAAAAATATATTTAACAGGTGCAGGAAGAAGGACGTACCAAGCCCGATCATCTTCAAGCCGCCCCATACTGTATAGGCGACGGGTATATAAAGCCTTTGATATGGAGCTGCCCAGAAATGGAGCAAATGGCTGAACTTAGGTGGATTGAAGTAAGGATTTTTGGTTAAGTGAACGGCATTATCATCCCATACAAACTCAAACCCGGTTGTCTGCCAGAATATAACAAAGGGCAGAATAAAAACTATGATTAATAAAAGAGCATCACTCTTACCAGCAGGTGCAAGTTTTTTACCAATCTTTAATTTCTTTTTTTTAGCCAAAAAGATGATTTTCCATTTTTGTTCAACTGCTTTTTGTCTGCGTTTTAAGACGGAATAAGGCTTTTGTCAAGAAAAGGATAAAAAGACTGAGACTCTTCAAAACAAAAGTCCCCTGGCCGTTTACCCGGACAGGGGACTTTTTTATTAACCAAATTTTACTTTTTTTCTAAATCTAAAGTTTAATTCGTATTTGAATTGTTTGATTAGAAGTTAAAAGTAAGTTTGTGATACAGTTCAACAGAACGATCAGGATCAACATCTGAATTACCATATTCCAACTGAGCAGTACCTGCAGCAACCTGGTATTCAAGGTTCGGAGTAATGGCATAAGTTAAATCAACGTCAATTTCCCAGATAGTTGCATCATTCCAGCGGCTGCCCGCAGTATCATTATTGCATTTTGCATAGCCCAGGTATCCGCCAATGGTTGTCTTGCTGTTCAACTGATAGTCTGCATAGGCAGCAAACAGTGTCGGAGCGGTAAGGTCAGCAAGACCAGCACCATGAACAGTTGCAGAATCGTCAAAATGGATATCATCACCCATGATCAAAGCACCACCGGCAGAGAAGTCATCACCGGAGTTCAGGCCTTGACCTGTATCATCATCAAAGGAGCCATAAAGGGCCAGAGCACCGATTTTAAGAGCGTTTGCCTGCATCCAGATATTTGCGTACAATCCGTAAACGTCATAATCATTGTTGCCTTGTTCATAATCCAATTTAAGGTAATCTGCTTCAGCTTCCCACCCAATATTTCCAACTTGTCCGCTTAAAGCAAGAACAGCAACAAATACGTCAATCTGGCTTGTGAGCGTTTGGCTGTCAACTTTCTGATACGCAACAATCGGCTGTACATTAATACCATTCATTTCAGCTAAAAGGCCCAGGTAGTAAGTATCAGTATCTTCATCATCACCAATAGCAGTAGCGGATGAGCCGGATTCATCGTTTTTCTCAATAATGGCAATAACCGTACCAAAACTGGTGGGCTGAGTTAAAAAGATTCTATAGGTTTCAAAACCATTATCAAACGCTTTAGATCCCCAAACCAGGGAACCGCCGGTCATGAGACCAACTTTCAGGTTGGAGCCGTTACCAAAAGTATGTTCGCCATATACCTGCTCGATAACAATGTTGTCATCCAATGCAGTTAAACTAGAACCGGCAAGTCCCTCGGTTGCAGCATCACTTCTTCCCCAGTCATTGTCCATGGCTTCGATACGGGTGAAAACACTTGTTGTGTCGTCAATTTTAAATGTTACATCCACTGACAATTCATGTTCATATTCCTGGAAATCCGCAACATTGATTGTGGGATAGTCCTGAACATTGTCATAGTAAGAACCTTGAGCAAAATAAGAACCGGTGACTTCAATGTCTGTTGCACTTGCAATTCCAAAACCCAGGAACAGCATGGCAAAAGAAAGAGCTAATAATTTTTTCATCTTTTTTTCCTTTTAAAAAAAAGTTATAATTTTTCTTTTTGGCGTACTCCTTTTAAATACACCGAAAAGAAGCTTTAAACGGCCTGAATCGTTAATTTCAGCTTTTTTCATGATCTATCACAAAAAAAATGAAACAACTATTCTGGCAACTATAGACGCTTAAATACCAAGGGATTCAGTGGGTGTCAAGTATTTTTTTATAAAAAAATCATAAATCATAGGCAATTATAATGGACTTTGATTTTTTTGAGGAAAAATTATTTCTTTTTTTAACCACAGTAACCATCAATTCTTTTTTATCGTTTTGATCAACGTTCGTCACTGCCATATCCGTCACCTGACCCGGAATTTTTTTTGCCGCTCTCTGGGAAGCCAGCCCCATCTCGGTCCACTGCATCAGTTCAATATCAGCACTTTTATAGGTCCTTATCCTGCCGAATGTATAATCAGCCGACTCATTATTCTTGATCACCAGGACTTTTTGTTTTCCGTCGGATTCCTTTTTAAGGACGATGTTCCTGGGCTGGAAAAAGACACCTTTCCCCTTTCTGTCCATATCCCTTGTTATATCCTGCTCGTAAAAGTTATAAAAAAGCTTGGAACCGCCATAACCGGGCTCTGAGTTCCATTCAAGCCGGCCGTTCTCATTTACCAGATTCAACCGGCCGTCCTGGTTTGTATAGATAATCCCCTCAACTGCCGTTCCGCCGATATTGTCTCCTATGGCCATACTCATTACGGAAAATCCTTCAGGAATAGTGAGCACGTCACCTGCATCGTATCCATTATTTGCCCATTCAACCTGGAACACATTCCGACCGGCATAGGGTCCTTTCCTGCCGCTTTTCTGTGCGTACAATTTCTTTTTCCCTGTATTGTCTGTCACGGCCCGCAGATACCAGGGCAGATCTTTGGCAATTTTCACAAATTGTGTTTTGTTAAATTCAAGGACATCGGACACGACATATCCGGATTTGGTGACCACCCGGGTAACAAATATTTCATCAGTCCCATTATGGTTGATATCCGCCACATCCACAGCAATAAGGTCCACATGCTGCCCGTCTTCAATCCGCTTGAAGGGAATCAGTTTTCCGGCTGGATCACGCTTTAAAATTTCAATGGCATGCTCATAAATAATCACCACATCATTTTTCTTATCTCCGTCCACATCTCCTGCGGCAATTCCGTTGATAATCCCGTTGGCCACATAAAGATGACGAAAATTGGTTAAAGGACTGGCATAACTGTCTGCTGCCGGGCCGTTTTCTGCCGGTTGTACATATTGCTGTTCTTTAGGGATAATCTGTTCAGGCTGCCGGTTAAACGCTTTTAAATTAATTTCCGATGCAATCTTATCAAGCTCTGTGATCACCGCCCCAGGATCATTGGCCTGTTTTGAAAAACTCAAGGTCGGCGTACTTTTTTTTACATCCACCATAAACATATCCAAACTCATGCTCTGACCAAACAGGGTCAAACTGCCATAGAGCAGATAATCAGCATTAAGCCCTGCACCGATCAGCCGGGCCTTGGATTCATTAAGAGCTCCTTGGGTCAATGGATTGGCCTGGGCCTGTTCCATGGCTTTTTCAACGGTTTCGCGCTGAAGGATATCCACCTTTCCCGGATCGGCAATCCTGGAGGCCAGCATGGTAAACAGCCCTTTTTGGAGAAAGGAAAGATCTTGTGTGGCATTCATTTCCAAAGGGACGATGGCCATGGTTTTTACCGGCTCACCACAGACAGGGCCGGCCATAAGCAAGGCAATTATCGTCACAACACTTACAAAATAAACATTTTTTTTAATTAAATCTGTATTCAACATCCATATCTCCTTTAACCGTTCCCATTTGGAACGAAACATTTGTGTCATGTATACAATCCGGCCTGATTTCAAACAAGCATAAATTTGTAAAATCATGTAAAAGCTTTTTTTATTTTTAAAACCAGCTATCCGATTTCAATCTCGGAATCTGAAAAACACCCCCAAAAACACACGTGATTAAATAATTCTTTTAAACAGCTTCTCAATTTTTTCCTTGCCCCAGAAAATCATAATCGGCCGTCCATGGGGGCAGTGACGGGAATTTTCACACTGTTCAAGTTCTTTTAAAAGGGTTTGAATCTCGGATAAATGAAGCTGCTGCCCTGCCCGTAGGGCTGTGTGGCAGGCCATCAGCATCAGGCAGTCATCCAGCCATTTTTCTTTTGACAGGCTGTCTTTTTTTTCCATCATGGTCTCTATCATTTCCAGTATAACCGATTGAATGTTTTTGGTTTCAATGATGGCCGGTACCGCTTTTATCACAACAGTTGTCCCTCCGAAGGGTTCCATGGCAAAACCGAAGGCTTCCAGGTCCGGCAGCAGGGATTTAACCAGGTCAAATTCCCTGTAATTGAATTCAAGGGTCTCAGGCACCAGAAGCTGCTGACTTTGGACCGCCAGAGACCGGTAACGGGTTTTCAGTTTCTCATATACGATCCGTTCGTGGGCGGCATGCTGGTCGATCATTACCATACCCTGATCCGATTCAGCGACGATATAGGTTCCCATAACCTGGCCGATAATCTTCAGATTCCTTTTCCCGAATCCATCATGTTGATGCGTTGCCCGGGTTCCGGTCTGATCCTTTGCCCCGGACTCAACCGGAAAGTCGGAAGGATCCCTTGTTTGAATGGGAACAGCCGGAGCATCCGAGGCCCCGGATGATGGCACGTTATATATTGATTGTTCCTGTCCAGCACCCTTTTTTTGCTTATCACTTTCCACAGGTGTTGATTTGGGCCAGGCAATATCAGATTGGGTCATACATTGAAAATTA
>JBNKNP010000456.1:0-4870 GCA_050293905.1 Desulfobacteraceae bacterium
CATGCGGCTTAATGCAAGGTTTGAAACCCTGAAATCGGACATGGACCTGAACGAAAAAAACAAATGGCTTTACGATTTTGTTATGGAAAAACTATCTGATGACCAGGTCCGGTATTATGCAGAACCCATATACCTGATGGATGAATAACACGAGCATTGCAGCACCTGTGATACCCGGATAATCCCCGCGTATCTTCCAGCCGCATGTTTTGAAAAGCGGTGCCACATCGCCCCGAACCCGGGGCAGCCGCATGCGCCCGTTTTTCTAAGCCTGCCTCTAATTTATAAGGACTTTTTTCGGCTGAACACGCTGATTCAGCCCCGCGTCAAAAAGAGAGGCATCATAGCAGACAAGCTCTACGGAATTACCGTCAGGATCATACATGTAGAGGGAACGCCAGCCGAATGCGGGATGCCGGCCGTCCTCGAGTTTGATACCCATGTCCAGGAGGCGGTCTTGTTCTAAAACAAATTCGCCGGGCTCAAGTGCAAAAGCAAAATGATGCAATGTGCCCGAATTCGAATCTGCTTTTTCTGTACGCATATATTGCGGGCCGCTGTATTCATGAGTTTTGTCAAAAATTGCCAATAATTGCGGGTGCCCTTCCAGATCATCGTCAATCTTTAAAAACGTTGCACTGCCGAACGATGCGAACAATTCCAATCCGATGACCCGATGATAGAATTCCACAAGTTTTTCCGGATTTTCGCTGCGGAGAACGATCTCTCCTAAACGTTTTCGTTGTGAGTTCATTATATCGGTCCTCCTATCCATCAACCTCCTAAACTAATAGATATGGGTATTACCTGGTAATATGTCAAGTTCATCCAACCCCTTCCGGCATTGCCGGACAACTGATTCATTCAGCGATTCATATCACTTTTAAAAAAAAGAATCAGCCTGTGATGAGACGGCATAGTCCATCACAGGCTGTTTTTTTTAAGATTCTCGAAAAAAAAGCGTACCACTTTTTCCCGTGACTGGTATGCCTGATCCACATCAGGTATCATTTCCACCTCTCCTCCGGCTCCGAGGTTGGAGAACGGGTCTTCAACCGTGATTGGGACTTCCAGCCTGTCCCAGGCGTGGAATGCACCATCATAGGCTGTCACTTCAATCAGACTCTGCTCTTCCGGGTCCAGGCTTTCTTTTAAAGCAAAACAAGGCCCGGATCCATTGTCATAGTCATCTTCTTCACCAATCTGGATTAAAATCGGAGCCCCTGTCAGATTGGAGAATTCCGCCCCGGGAATGGGTGAATTATAGGCGTAGCAGACAGGATAGTGCGCCACGTGGGCTGCAAAACGAAGATCACCGCCAAATTGGGAGGCGTAAAGCTCAGTTGCGGATGCCATTGACACAACACCTCCCCAGGAAAATCCCAGGATACCGATGCGGTCCGGATCAATATCCGGATGTTCTGATAAAAAGCCAAGTGCGGCAAATGCATCCGGGTAGGTAAACAACGGAAGCGGCGGACGTTCTGCAGCCCCGCTGATTCCCCTTGCTTCCCACATATCAATCTCAAGGGTGGCAATTCCGGCGTTGTTCAGCGTTTTGGCATAGAAATCACCTCTAAAATCAATACCGGCCGAGCCATGCAGGATCACAACGGCAGGAAGCTTTTTTTCTGATTTGAAACCCTTTTTGCCTTTTTTACATATAACAGGCAATTTCAGCTTGCCTTTAATCGTGAGCAATCCAGGCGGGTTCTGTTCCAAATCCAGTGATTGAAACTCAACAAAAGATATCTCAGGATGACAATCTTTTCTGCATCCGTTAGCCTTATCTGCATGGGATGCATGCGGCAATCCGAAAAGCAATCCGCAAACCAGTAAAATAACCATTTTTTTAAAAACCATACGGCCTCCTTTGAAAGTTAATGAGCACATGGAACCTGAAATGATGAAAACTGAATAGGTCAAAAACGAATCTTAATGAATTGAAGTAAGACAAGTAGATACTCTTTGTCAAGAAAAGGTCGAGGCAACCTGATATTTTTTTTGAATTGACACAGGCGGGTATTATGGATTATATATTTAGCCAATTGGCTAAATATATAAATGAAAAATGGATAACACACTCTTAATATTTAAATCAATGGCTGATAAAAACCGGCTCAGAATTATCAATGCCCTGCTGGTTCATGAGGAATTGTGCGCCTGCCAGATAACGGAATTCTTAAATGTTGCCGGTGCAACAGCTTCGCGCCACCTGAGTCTCATGGTGACTGCCGGTGTCCTGAAAAACAGAAAAGAAGGGCGGTGGATATATTTCCGCCTGAACCGGGAGGACACCGGCCTTGCTCCCCTTATTGAATGGATCAAACAACAGGCTGACGGTTCAAGCCGGATCCGGGATGATCTGAAAGCACTGGAAAAAATAGCCTGCTGCCCGTGTGAAGAACTTAGCCGGAGGCAGAGAGAAGGGCCTGTCCTGCGGCGTCTTAATAAACCAAGGGAATAAAATGAACGATAAACTGAAAATATTATTTCTGTGCACCGGCAATTCATGCCGCAGCCAGATGGCTGAAGGCTGGACAAGAAAATTGAAAGCCGGTGCCATTGAAGCCTATTCCGCAGGCATTGAAACGCACGGCCTCAACCCAGATGCCGTAAAGGTCATGGCTGAAGCCGGAGTGGATATTTCAGGTCACAGATCAAAACGCCTTGACGAATTCACAGGAATGGAACTGGATGCGGTCATCACGGTCTGCGGCCATGCCCATGAGACCTGCCCGGTTTTCCCGGGCCAATGCAGAATCATCCATGTCGGCTTTGATGACCCGCCAAAAATGGCCCAAGTACTGGCAGACAGGGGGGAAGGTAAAGAGGCCCAGCTTGACTGCTACAGAAAAATCAGGGATGAGATCCGGGCTTTTGTGGAGCAGATGCCGGAAAATATCTTCAACAAATAATCAATGTATCATTAGAAGGAGAAAAAAATGAACGCTGATTCCGCTAACGAACGTAAAATGACCAGTCTGTTTGAGCGATATCTGACCGTCTGGGTGGGATGCTGCATCATCGGCGGCATTCTTTTGGGGAAAGTGGCCCCGCAGCTTGCAAAAACACTGGACAGCATGTCCATCAGCGTAAACGGAGCCCCTGTGGTCTCCATTCCCATTGCTGTCTGCCTCTTTTTCATGATGTATCCCATCATGGTAAAAATCGATTTTGCCTCGGTGATCAAAGCGGGAAAAAGCGGGAAGCCGGTTTTTTTGACCCTGCTTATCAACTGGTGCATCAAGCCGTTTACCATGTACGCGATTTCGTTATTTTTCCTGGGGATCCTGTTAAAATCCTTTATCGGGGCCGATGCTGTGGATCTTGTTAAAATGCCGTTCGGCCTTGACCTGCCCGTTGGCGCGCACCACGGCGCAGGTGTTGTTATTCTCCAGGACGGTATTAAGATGCTCCAGGTCCCGCTTTGGAGAAGCTATTTTGCCGGATGCATCCTTTTAGGCATTGCACCGTGTACGGCCATGGTCCTGGTGTGGGGCTATCTTTCCCGCGGAAATGACGGACTGACCCTGGTCATGGTGGCGTTGAATTCCCTTGCCATGCTTGTATTATACGGTATCCTGGGCGGTTTTCTGCTGGGCGTGGGAAAACTGCCTATTCCCTGGCAGGCCTTACTGCTCTCCGTCTCCATTTACGTTGCCCTGCCCCTGGTGGCCGGTTTTTTTTCAAGAAAATGGATCATGCGGGTAAAAGGAGAAACATGGTTTAAAGAAAAATTCTTAGGTGTACTCACCCCTGTCACCATCAGCGCGCTTTTGCTCACCCTTGTTCTGCTGTTCAGCTTTAAAGGAGAGGTCATTACCGCCAACCCCCTGACGATTTTATGGATTGCCATCCCTCTTTTTATTCAGACCATTTTTATTTTTGCCCTGGGGTATGGGGCAGCAAAGGTATTGAACCTGCGATATGAAGATGCGGCCCCGGCTGCCATGATCGGTGCATCCAATCATTTTGAGGTGGCCATTGCCACAGCTGTCATGCTCTTCGGCCTTTCCTCCGGGGCGGCCCTGGCAACGGTTGTCGGCGTTTTGATTGAAGTTCCGGTCATGCTGATGCTGGTGGGGTTCTGCAAAAAAACCACGCACTGGTTTGCAGATCAGAAAGGATGACCCGGTCACACCCAACCGACGTTAAAAAGATATTGACGTTTTCATCAGCATGCCTATCCTATTAAAAGCAGCCTGATCAAAGCGGCCTGGCAGAGAAACCAAAGGTGGTACAGATGATCGGGCAGCTCAAGCAGGCAAACCCGAATCGGAAACGGAACTTAAAAAGATGAAACTGCAGAAATATCTGATCCCCTTTGCACTGATCATCCTCATATATACCGGTCCGGCCCCGGCTTCAACAGCATGGGCCAATAACAGTCAGGTCATTGTTTTTGCCGCCGCGTCCACTACGGATGCCATGACTCAGATTGCGCAGGCATTTGAAAAATCCCATCAAACCCGGGTAAAGCTTTCCTTTGCATCTTCGTCAACCCTGGCCAAACAGATTGAACAAGGAGCTCCTGCGGATATCTATCTGTCTGCCAACCCCAGATGGATGGACTACCTGGCAGAACAGGATGCAGTAATTCCCTCCAGCAGGGCTGACCTGCTGAGCAACCGGATCGTACTCATATCCCCTGCTGATGCCGGTCTTGGGAACCTGATAGTGGATAACCGTCTGGACCTGGCAGGTCTTCTTAAAGACGGGCGGCTGGCCATTGGAGATCCCGACCATGTCCCTGCCGGTATTTACGGTAAAAGAGCCCTGGAAACCCTCGGTCTCTGGAACAGTGTAAAAGACAGACTTGCCCGGGCAAAGGATGTCCGGGCCGCCCTTATTCTGGTAGCCCGGGGGG
>JBNKNP010000457.1:0-16641 GCA_050293905.1 Desulfobacteraceae bacterium
GTGGAGGATCTGCCGTTTGAAGACGCCCGGCAGATGGTCCACGATGTGATTGAATACTATAAAGAAAATTCAAAACGGGAACGCATGGGACGGATGATAGACCGGATCGGGCTGGACAAGATTAAAGCGGATTTGAATATCAGCTGATCCCGAAAGTCTGATAAAAGCTAAAAAGGAGGGCAAAATTGGACAGACGTAAATTTTTACAGCAGGTGTCTTTGTGGTCTGCCGGTGCTGTCCTGTCTCCTCCGGTATTTTCGCTGATTCCCGGTGCAGCAGCAACCACGGGTGTTTCTGATATCCTGGTGGCCAAAGGAGAAAACTATGCTGCCATGGTCGGGGCGCTGGTCGAAAAAATGGGGGGGATAAAATCCTTTGTCAAAGCAGGCGATAAGGTTGTCATCAAACCGAATATGGGCTGGGACAGAACCGTTGAGCAGGCAGCCAATACCCACCCGGTTGTGGTGACGGAACTTGCAAAACTCTGTCTGGATGCCGGGGCCTCCAGGGTCCTTGTTTTTGACAGAACCTGCAACGAAGAACGCAGGTGCTATAAAAACAGCGGAATAAAAGATGCGCTGAATGCGTTGAAAGACCCGCGAATCCGTGTAAGTTATGTGGATAGCAGAAAATTTGTGCCCGTGACCATAAAAGGGGGCAATGTGCTTCAGCAATGGTCTTTTTATAAAGATGCGCTTGAGGCTGATGTCTATATCAATGTGCCCAAGGCCAAACATCACGGGCTGTCCACATTGAGCCTGGGGCTAAAAAACATCATGGGCGTTATTGGTGGCGGGCGGGGCAGAATCCATTTCCGGCTGGGTGAAAAGCTGGCGGATTTAAACCGCGTTATTGTTCCTGCCCTGACCGTTGTGGATGCCACCCGGGTGATTGTCAGAAACGGTCCCCAGGGTGGTAACCTTGCTGATGTGAAAACATTGAACACCCTCATTGGATCGGGCGATACGGTTGCGGCGGATGCATTTGCCGCAACTTTGTTTGATTTAACCCCTGAAAAGATTGACGCCATTGTTTATGCCCACCGGGCAGGGCTGGGACAGATGGATCTGGATCAATGCCGTATCCGGTATGTGAAAGCCTGAGTGTATGTCTGTAAAGCCTCATCTCAAGCTGGTGAGACGATTCTCCCAGTTGATGGCGCTATGCCTTTTTTTAGTCTTGTTCAGACTCACGGATTACCGGGGCAGTGACACACTTCCCTATGCCGTTAATATTTTTTTCCGGCTGGATCCCCTGGTCGGAGCAGCGTTACTGCTGGCAAAAAAGGCCATTGTTCCGCTGGTCTGGCCATGCCTGATCACCATTGCCCTGACCGTGCTGTTCGGCCGGGTGTTCTGCGGCTGGTTCTGCCCTTTGGGAACCCTGATTGACATGGCAGATCATTTCATACGGCCGATTAAAAAATTTGATCCGACCTCACTGCCGGGTGCGTTGAAGTACTGGATTTTAGCCCTGGTCCTGGTCTCAGCCGTATTCGGGGTCCAGGTCATCGGGTTTTTTGATCCGTTTTCTCTACTGGTCCGGTCTGTTGTTTTCAGCCTTGATCCGGGGTTGAATCATCTGGTATCTTCATTTTTTGATTCGATTTATACCACAGCGCCCGAATCGGTTTCCAATCTGACGGAACCGGTCTATGACGGGCTTAAACACTTTATCCTGCCTTACCGGCAAAGTGTTTTTTTTCTGGGCTTTTTTTCTTTTGCCCTTCTGGCAGCGATATTTGCCTTGGGGTTTGTTTCAAAACGGTTCTGGTGTAAAACGTTGTGTCCGCTGGGCGGCCTTTTGGCCGTTATTTCAAAGATATCTGTTTTCAAGCGCATTCCTGTAAAAGCCTGCGTGCATTGTGATTGCTGCGAATCAGCCTGCAGAATGGCAGCGTTTGATTCAGACGGCCGGCTTGAATTTCCTGAATGCAATCTTTGCATGGATTGTCTTGAATTCTGTCCGGATCAGATACCGGCATTCAAATTTGCCCTGCCGGAAAAGCGAAGCACCCTGAGCATGGGCCGACGCAAATGGCTGGCAGCCGGTGCCGCAGGCCTGGTGTTCCCCATACTCAGCCGGACCAGTGCGGTTTCAAAGGTGCCGGAAGACCATGTGATCCGGCCGCCGGGAGCTATGGATGAAATCGATTTTCTGGCCACCTGTGTCCGGTGCGGCGAATGTTTAAAGGTCTGTATTAACAATGCCCTTCAACCGCTTTTTTTAGACCGGGGCCTTGAAGGCATGTTCACGCCAAGCCTGGTCCCGCGGCTGGGATACTGCGAGTTTAACTGCACCCTGTGCTCCCAGGTCTGCCCCACAGGTGCCCTGGCAAAACTGGACCTGAAACAAAAGCACGGCTTTAAGGTCGGGACTGCTTTTTTTGATACGGACAAATGCCTGGTATATGCAGAGAAAAAGGCCTGTATGGTCTGTGAAGAACATTGCCCCACATATGATAAGGCCATTAAATTTCAAACCGTGGAGGTCCTGGATTTTACAGGCAGCCGTGTGACACTCAAGCAGCCCCATGTGGACGGAACCTTGTGCATCGGATGCGGCATCTGCGAACACATCTGCCCGGTTGAGGGAACGGCTGCCATCCGTGTGACCGGAAAATCCGGTTTCAAAAAAGAATTGTCCGGCTATGGTTAAACACCTTGATTGCTGCCAAATGAAAGAACAGATGAATTATACTATAACGGATCGTTATGGGTTTATTCCCGGGAGAATATAGTGAACGTTTTAATTATTGCTGCCCACGGCAGCCGGAAAAAAGAGTCTAATCTTGAGGTTGAAAAATTAACCCGGCGCCTGGAAGAAAAACTGAACAGCCGGTTTGACCGCGTGGTTCATGCTTTTTTGCAGATTGCAGAGCCTTTGCTGGAAGCCGTCCTCCAGGACCAGGTGGCCCTTGGGGCGTCCCGGGTAGTGATTTTCCCGTTTTTTATCGGATCAGGCAGCCATATTCTTGAAGATATTCCCAACCTGGTTACAGCCGCAGTCAAAGCCCATCCAAACGTAGAATTTAAACTGACCCGGCAGCTGGGGAAAATACCGGCCATTGATGACGTGATCATCAATGAAGTGCTGGCGTGATTATTCTTTTCTGTTTAATGACCAGTCATAGTCCTGGTATTTAATCCGGATGTCTTTCCCTGCAGCATCCAGCTTTGCTTTTAGTGGTTTTGACGCATGGGAGCGGATAAACGGGATAGCCCCGTTCTTGAAATCTTTTTTAAACCATTTAAAAATTTTACTGATATAAACGGTGCTGCCCTTTATGACAATATTGCCGTCTGCATTGATAAAATCTTTGGCCTGCCGGTTGAGCTGTTCATCCAGCCGGTCCGGCTCATAGGGTTCGTTTCTAAGGGGCGGGCAGCTTTTGGATGCACAGTTGATGGCAAAATGGACCCTGGGATCTTTAAACACCGGCCGCAGTATTTTGTGCTCAATATCGCCCAGTGATATGGTTTTGTCTTTAAGACGGACAAATTCAATATCCCATGGCCCGGAAAAAAAGCCGCCAATGTCTTTGATGGAATCAATGCCCGGATATTTTGTCAGGATCAACTTGATGGTAAAGGCATTGTAGGCATTGATGTAAAAGGCGAACGCCTCCTTTTCAGAAAAAGCCGCAGTGTCTGAATGACTTAAAATCTCAAGGTAGCGATCCAGCGTTTCTTCATCTTTTTTAAATCCGTCATAATCGACACGGCTGTTTATCACATACTTTTTCAATAATCGGGCAAAAACGGCATTGTCAGTCCCGGCTTTAGCTGCTGGTGGATATACCGACAGGCTGAAAAAGATCAAGAATAACAGCAGATAGGGAGTTCTTTTTTTCTGTTTCATGAAAAAACCTGCCGGTATTGTTCAATGGATTTTTATTCTTGTTTTTTCCACCTGTCATCTGCCGGGAAAAGGTGTGTTCCGGTGGAGATGTCCAGCGGCTTGGCAAGCCAGTCCTGAACCGTATTGATCCAGGTTTGAAAATGCGGTGTCTCTTTATGGCGTTCAAAAGCTTCCGCACTGGCATATACCTCATACAGGTGGAGCCTGTTTTCATCTTCTGAATTCTGGACAATATTGAACAGAAGACAGTCCGGTTCATTTGCCACGGATCCTTTTGCATCGGCCAGCATGGCCTCAATGAAAACATCATGATACTCGGGTTTGATCTGTATGGTGACAACAACAGCAAACATGGGTTTTCTCCTTTTTCTTATGGTGTTGTTTTCAATGTCAGGGCGTCCGGTGAATTTTTTTGATACGGCAAATCATGCATACCCGAATTTATTAGTAGGATATCCTGTGCTTTGTTGTCAATAAAAGATTGAAAACAATTCCCATGAAACAGGATCATATATGTCGTGCCGGGCTTGACAATACCAGCCGAAAAAGATTACCACATCATCTGTCGTTTGTTTGAATTAACACAGGATGTTGAAATGTCTTTTTTCCATTTGTGGACCATTCTTGTTACCCTGGCCAATATCGGCCTGGCCATATTTTTACCCCTTGATATTTTATTTGACTGCATGTCTGCAGGGGCATACGGCAGCATCTATTTAATCATTACTCTGTTGTTTGCCATTGATCTGGTTGTTGCGTTGAACCGTCTGAAAAAAGTGAAGAATTCGCATCTTAACCCCCGGTATTCAACACTGATCCTGGTGGATCTGATCGCTGCTGTCCCATTTGGCTTTTTCCCGGGGTTTAGATACCTGTATTTGCTTCAGTTGATAAAATTGATAAGAATCACCAGCCTGATGAAACGGCTTTTAATCAAACACTTAAAATATTCGGGCCAGCTCAAGCTGTTCTTTTTTTTCGTCTGGATAGCGGTCAGTTCCCATTGGATCAGCTGCGGGTGGCTTCACCTCAGGGGGATGGATCATGAGATCACGGGTATCTCCAATTATGTAAAATCCCTTTACTGGACCGTGACCACCCTGACATCTGTGGGGTATGGGGACATTACACCGGATTCCAATTTGCAGATGATCTATGCCATGGTGGTCCAGGTGCTTGGATTCAGTGTTTTTGGCTATATCATCGGGGTGATCGCCGGTATTTTCGCAAAAAAAGATCCCTCCACCCAGACCTATCTGGATAACCTTGAAAAATTAAGAACCATGGTTCAATACCGGCATATTTCAAATGAATTACAGGAAAGAATCACGGATTACTATCAGTATATCTATGAAAAAAGACTGGGGTATGATGAGTCACAATTTTTAAATACCCTTCCCAATGCCCTGCGGCATGCAGTGGCCCTTCAGCTGAAAAAAGAGGTGATAGCGCTTATCCCCCTGTTTAAAAATATTAAAACCGATATTATTTCCGAAATTGCAATTAACCTTAAGCCGCTTATTTTGACACCGGGTGATTATCTGTTTAAAGCAGACGACCCTGGAAATGACATGTATTTCATTATCAAGGGCGAAATAGAAATTTTATCAAAAACCGAGGACAAACTTCTCACCCGTTTGTCCGAGGGTGATTTTTTCGGAGAGATTGCCCTGTTTAAAAATACCCCGAGGACAGCCACGGCAAAAGCGTCGGAATACAGTGATATCTATAGTCTGAACCGAATAGCCTTCACAAGAGTTATTGAACGGCATCCTGATGTGAAACGGCAATTGGAGGAAAAGGCAGGTGTCCGTGAAAAACGGTATACAGCCCGGGGTCCGGAGCAGGGTAAATAAATTCAGGAACAGATTATTGAAGATCGGCACCGGGAATATTAAAGGCAATGTCCATGCCTGCATCGTTTCCCCATAACGGCATGCTGTTGTCTCTTTTGCCGGATTAAATCCAAGTTGCATATTGCAGTTTTATCCTTCATAAAGTAAACTCTATCACTGTGTACAACTATAGAAGGATAATATGAACGTTAATTATATTAACCCCTTTATCAATGCTTCCATTGAGGTGATAAAAAAATTTGCCGGGGTCAATTCCATGCCGGATAAGCCGTTTGTAAAGCCTCATCCGGTTACCGGCGGTGATATCAAAGGGTTTATCGGGCTCAATGGGCATGGAATCAGCGGTTATTTTATTATCAGCTTTACCCGGACATTTTTAAATGACACGCTGGCCGGTCTGTTTAACAATAAACAGTCTGCCTCAGATGAAGAGCTGGATGATCTTGTCGGAGAACTGACCAATATGATTACCGGTTCAGCTAAAGGAGAATTATCCAAGAGAGGTTTTTTCTTTGATGTTGCCGTTCCAAAGATTACGCATGCTGTTCCTGAAATTCCTCAGAATCTCAAAGACTGCCCTGTCATTATTGTTCCTTTTGAAACCAAAACAGGAAAATTTTTTATTGAAGCGGCTATCAAACCCATAAAAGAAGATTTTTCCAGGGATACAATGCCTGAGGTTAAACCGCCGCAGGGATTTATCTCTGTGGAAACCTTTTCAGAACGAACCAGAATCGATCCGATAAAAATACGAAGGTTTTTAAAGACCGGCTTTTTGAACGGTAAACAAATTTCAAACCGCCAATGGCATGTTCCTGAAACAGAGCTGAATAAAATCCAGGGATACCGCCCGCCCGCACCTGACAAAAATACGGACGCAAATGATACCAAAGAGCAGGTTATGATCAGCGTTAATCGATTTTCACAACTTTCCGGTCTGTCATCCTCCAAAATAAAAAGCTTTCTTCGAACCGGTTTTTTAAAAGGAGAAAAGGACGAATCAAAAAAGTGGCAGATATATATCAACCAGGTTTCAAAATTCAAATAATACCGTTACAAACCGAATATTAAAGATCTGAGTCAGCCCTGATGCCTGGCTTTTTTCTTGCTATTGGCTTGATAACGCGGTCTTTTTCCTCAGAGACTCAATTTCACGCAGGTCTCCGGGGCTCAGGTGAAAATGGTCTTTCCCGGATTCGAGCCTGTTGATAATCTGCAGGGTATATCCTTTGTCTTTTTCGAAAAGGGCGGATTGTGCCGCATTGAGAAACATGCTGCCGGCGTTCCTTAATTGACCGCTTTTATCGTAGGCATCAGCCAGGGCATACTGGACACCGGCTATGGGACCGGCCGCTGCAGACCGTCCCGATCTGAGGAGCCTTGAATGGACCTGGACAGCATGTTCCAGCTGGAAGATGGCGCTCATGGGATTATCGGGATTTCCCCATATTCCTTTTCTGGCGTAAATGGAACCAAGCACCAGGTGAAACCGGAGGATATTTTCCCAGTCATCTCCCACCGGTGCCCTGTAAGCCTGCCCCTTAAGTTCGAAAACTTCACTGATGAAGCGATTCAGCAATTCATCAGCTTCTCCTGCGGCCTGTCCACTCCTTTCGAACAGGATGTTGACAATGCCGTAGGCCGCCTCCATATTGGTCGTGTCGGTGGTCCAGGCGATGGCATACCGCTGCAGCGCCATTCCCGGCGCTCCGGCGATCCTGAACCCGTCTCCTGTTGTTTTGGCAAAGCGGGTCGGCAGTTCCGGCTGTCCGTTCCTTCCGGCGATTGCAGTGATGAATCGCATATACCGCAGACCGCTTCCAGGATGAAAATCCACTGGAAAGACACGGTTGTAAACAGCTTTTATCTCCTTGACCATCCCCTGTGCCGCCGGCTGCATGGATTCAAGCCGCGGCAGTTCAGCAAGCCATTCCGACGCGAACCGGGCAGGGCTGCACTTCTCTTCGATCAGGTGCCGGATCAAAGAAAGCAGGATCTTTTCAAAACCGTTTTTGGTATACAGTTTCGGGCTGTTCAATGCCATTTGGATGTTTTTTTTGGCCAATGCAAGATCACCTTTGTCCGTGACTGCGTTTAGCCAGTCTGCGGTTTCACCAAGGGAAGCCGCATCCGGTTCAACTTTTGACAGCAGACGGGTAACGGCCCTGGAGGCCGGAGAAAAATCAGGATCAACAATGGCTGCCTGCTGATATGCTTTTTTCGCCATGACTGTCTGGCCGCTTTTCTCATAGGCCCGCCCAAGATTATAAAAATAGGCTGTTTTACCCTGGTTGTCGGAACTGCGCTGATACTCTTCTTTCAGGGACTGCAGTACTTCCAGTGCCTGTCCTGGTTTATTCTGTTTCAGCAGCATAGTTGAATAATTATTGGCTGTTTGAAGGCGGGCAGGGCCGGTGAGTGACGGCAGCGCCTCCCGGTAAAGGGAAACCGCCCTGGCTCTCAGCTCTGTATCGTCCTTGCGGGAAATGGAAATCCGGCTCATGGTATCTGCGACGGAAGCGTTGACAAGCGCCTTTTTTTCCATTGTATCAGCCTGTTGAACGGCTCTGGTTACGTAGACTTCGAGTTCTTGTTTTTTACCGTCCTGGATCAATTTCCGCGTTAAAACCGAATCAATGGGCACTGAAGCTTTTTTAATGTCTCCCTGGGTTTCAGATACCACACGCAAGTTGGATGG
Organism: Desulfobacteraceae bacterium; assembly: GCA_050293905.1. Lineage (GTDB taxonomy): Bacteria > Desulfobacterota > Desulfobacteria > Desulfobacterales > Desulfobacteraceae > Desulfobacula. Next base: position 8,416 of record JBNKNP010000457.1, read on the forward strand.
AGGGGTGATTGCCTGCTGCTCAGTCTGCAATACAGTTGTGCTGTTTTGTGCCCCTGCTTTTCCAAAAAGGGAAAAGAGCATCACGAAAAGACAACAGAAACTTGAGATTTTTTTCATGGCGTATCCTCCTCGAAAAGGGCCATCAAGCTGTCCCTCGGCCGTTCTTCCTTATACAGGAATACAGGTCCTAACCGGTAATGAAGCACCCGCTCATCAGCCTCTTTGTCCAGGTCTCCCTCCACTATGGTATCAGCCGTGACCAGCAGACCGGAATATTGATCGGTTTCTGAACCGGGCGGATATGGAGCGGCCTGGCTCATTCCTCTGGCTTTCAGCTCTTCCCTGGTGCCCTGTTCGGCCCGGCCCAAAATCAGAAAATAGGATTCTTCTAAGGCCTTGAAGGCCTCATAGGGCAAAGAGAGGACCACTTTGAATGACGGTCCCTGTCCATCGGAAGGCAGCCATTGCCCGCCTTCTGCCAGGGGGATGTACTCCTTGAGCCAGTCGCGCAGTTTTACCGTCCTGTTATCAAGAAATTTTTCAATAAAGGCTTCCTCGATTTTGGCTGCCATTTGGTGGGATTTCGGGAAACGATGGTAATCAAAATCTTCCGATGGTATCCAGGGCTGCCGGACAGATTGAAATTTTTCCGGGCTGCTCGGGGAGACCTCAAGTTTAAGTTCTGCTTCATGGCTTGCATCAAAAGGATCCGGGTCGATGACGGTCAGCTTGATAAACACCGGCCGCGCCATTCCGTCATCCCGGAAATCCCAATGCGGATGTTTTTCTTTCAGTGCCTTCATCAGCCGCGTTCTGGTATCGGCCTGCACCTGCTCAATCATTCCGGGCTCCCATGCACTGGTCAGGGCATTGACTTCAATCAATGCCTGGACACTGATGGGAATGGTTCCGCCAAAGACAGCGGCAGCCGGAAAACAGAGCATGAGTATGATAAGAAAGGCTCCTGTCCTGCTTTTATTTTTTTTCATAAAGGATGATCTCCTCTGGAAACGGCCGCTTCTTCAACCCCTGAAGGTCGATGCGGCCAATATATTTTATCTGTCCGCCCCGGTTGATGAGCCGGGCTGAAATTCCGGTGATACCTGACAACTCAATCACAGGGCCAAGGGAGAGGGGAGGCAGCCATCGGGAAATATCTTCGGGGTTCTTTTTTGCCATCTTGAATTCCTGCCGCCAATTATTCAACAATCGTTCCGGCACGGCAACATCATTGTCCGCACCAAACCAGACTGCCTTTCCCGGATAATTTTTTATACGAAACGTTTCTTCCCTTTCGCCTTTGACCTGAACTTCCAGGCTGAAGCCCTCGTCAATGACTCCCAATTCGCTTGCCGCAGGACGGATAAGGACTACCGGTCTTAACAACATGGATGCCGGGATGAAAAACGGCTCTCGGCAAAATCCGGTCATGGTAATTTTCCGGGCCGGGAACCCGGAAACCTTGATGACATAATCCTTTTTGCCGAACCAGGGCGTTGTCAGAAGGACCTTGGCTGTGCCGCGCGGCGACAGGATCAGCCGTTCCATTGGTTCGCGCTCAAGGGGGGCTTTGGGATTAAATGTCCGGATCTCCATGAAATGGCCGCCGGTGGCTTCCAGGCAGTCGACCAGCAAGGTTGCGCGGCACGGCGCATACCCCATCCACCAGCCGAGCAATGCAAGACCGAGCAGAACCGGAAGGCTGCGGCGTTGAAGCACAAACCGGTCAAAGGACTGCTGCATATGTGATTTCCGTTCGCCAGTGAGGATCTGTCCAACAAAGGCGATCCATGTGAACAAACCGCCCAGCCCGAGAAGACCGCCGAACACTGGAAAAGAATCGGTAAAGTACAGGATCCACCAGGAAACTGAAATGCCGGCGGCGATTAAGCCGACCAGGTTGCAGATCGGAACATTGCTGTGTTGTGAGGAATTGCTCATGGGCTGCTCCTATGGTTATACCCTGTGTATTCAGCCATGCATTTCATCGGATTCTTGGATATTGAATTTATATCGATTGCTTTGAGATTGCGCAAGGAAAATTTCTGTGATTTTTATGTGTTTGCAAAAATCGCGGACAAAAAACACCAGGATTAAAAAAATCTCCGGGTTTCGCAAAAAATATAAGTAATATCCATGCGTTATGAAATTCATTATTTCCGATGAATTCGCTATGAAATTGAGAAAAAATTTTCTTAGTAAAAAAAAGTTCTATTTAAGATAAATTTTTTCCTAATGGTTTTTGCCATATTTTTTACATAAGACTTCAAATATTATAGAAAAAAAGAATTTAGAAAAGGGGGGGTAAAATGTCTGAAAATATGGAAATAATTTCACAAATAACATTGAAAATGATTTGAGCTTAAGTTATTTTTTAAAAAAAGACCTTGACTTTTTATTTCGATAGGCGTTCAAGGATATATGGCCTTATTTTTCTAGATGAGTCTTGTGGAACGTTTCTTTTAAGTCAATATTTGACAGTGGGGGAAGCATGAAAAGACACGATTTCAATACCACCAATTTTGATACAATTAGTTTTAATGGAATCAGGGAAAAGCTGCCTGGAGTGTCCCGCCGGGATTTCATGAAATTTTGTACGGTCATGACCGCCGCCATGGCACTGCCCATCGAACTGGCGCCAAAAATCGCCGGGGCTGTGACGTCGCCAAGACGACCACCTGTCATATGGCTGTCCGGACAGGCCTGCACAGGATGCACCGAAACCCTGCTGCGTCCCAACCACCCGACACTTGAAAGCCTTATTCTGGATCTCATTTCCCTTGATTATAATGAAACCCTCAACAGCGGAGCCGGTCACCAGGCTGAAACGGCTCTGCATAATTCCATCGAGGAGAACAGCGGAAAATTCATTCTGGTTATTGACGGTTCAATCCCAACGAAAGACGGGGGTGTTTACTGCCAGATCGCAGGCCGCCCCTTTGTGGATATCGTCAAGGAAACAGCCCCCAAGGCTGCCGCTGTCATCGCCATTGGTTCCTGTGCCGCATGGGGGGGGATACCGTCGGCCTACCCCAATCCCACCGGTGCCAAAAGTGCCCGGGAAGTGCTGCCCGGTACGACGGTTGTTTCCATACCCGGGTGCCCGCCGAACCCGTATAATTTCCTTTCCACGGTACTGCATTTTCTAACCTTCAAGGCTCTGCCGGACCTGGATAAAAAAGGGCGGCCCAGGTTTGCCTATGGCCGGCTGATTCATGAAAACTGCGAAAGAAGACCACATTTCGACGCAGGACGGTTCGCCACAAAGTTCGGCGGCGACGGTCATCGAAAGGGATATTGCCTTTTTAAACTCGGCTGCAAAGGACCCATGACCTATGCCAATTGTCCTGCCATCCTTTTTAATGACGTCGGTTCCGGTGCATGGCCCGTGGGTACCGGTCATCCCTGTTTCGGCTGCACCGAGGAGGGAGTCGGGTTTACGATCCCATTACATACCCAGGCTGCGGTGGAACAGGTTACGCCGGCCGGATCGCATGCACCGATAGATATCGAGCGTCCCAATGGCGCTTCGGTTGGTTCTGCCGCCCTTGCTGCAGGAGCAGTAGGCGCAGTGGTTGGCGGCTGCGCAGTGGCCGCTGCCAAAATGAAAAAGAACGATTCCGATCAAGACAGTTAAATTCCCATGGAGGGGATGCTATGAAAATCAAACGGAGAGATTTTCTAAAAGGCCTGGCAGGCAGTGCGGTTCTTGGTGCTGCGGGCAGTCCCGGCGTGGCTGCCGCCAGTGAAAAAGAGCGTATTGATACGGCAAAAGGCATGTTACTGGACTCAACGCTCTGCATCGGCTGTCAATCCTGTATGGTTGCCTGCAAGAAAGCCAATGATATGCCTTATGAGTTCACCGGGAACCAGCGCACCTGGGACAACCCGCAGGATTTATCATCCAAAACCCTTAATGTGATTAAAAAATACAGCAGCGGCACCGGCGTAAACAAAGACCAGGAGACAGACGGCTATGCTTTTGTCAAACGGCACTGCATGCATTGTGTTGATCCTGCCTGCTGTTCCGGATGTCCGGTGGGGGCCCTGAAAAAGGATCCGGTTTCCGGTGCCGTCACTTATAATAAAGACCGCTGCATCGGCTGCCGGTACTGCCAGATCGCCTGCCCATACAACATCCCTAAATTTCAATGGCTTGAACCGTTTCCCCGCATCGTTAAATGTCAGCTTTGCGACCATCTGCTCAAACAGGGGGAGATTTCAGCCTGCTGCGGCACCTGTCCCACGGGTGCGTCTTTGTTCGGTCCGGTGGATGAGCTGCTGGCAGAGGCCCGGCGCCGGCAGGAGATGGTTCCGGGCGAAACCTACCGTTTTCCGATCACCCGGACCGGTTCGGGGGTTTCGTCGGAAAAGGCCGCAGCCAGGTACATTCCAAAGATATATGGCGAAAAAGACGGCGGCGGCACCCAGATCCTGATGCTGGCAGGCGTTCCTTTTGATAAACTCGGACTGCCGGCGCTGCCTGAAAAATCCTATGCCGCCATTGCCGAAAATATTCAACATTCACTTTACAAGGGGATGCTTTTACCGATCGCGGTGTTTGGCGGCTTGATCTACATGATCCGCAGGAACCGCAAGTCGGATGAAGCCGGTAAAAAACAGGACCCGTCAGCTTGAGAGGGAGGCACGGATATGAGTGAAGCAAAACCTGTCGGCGGAAAAATCATGACAGGGCCGGTGATGGTCCTGCTCCTGCTGGTTCTCGCCGGTCTCTATTTCCTTGGCCAGCGATTCATGTACGGCATCGGGTATGTGAGCAGCATGAATGACGGCTATGCCTGGGGGATATGGATCGTTTTTGATGTTGTCATCGGTACGGCGTTAGGCTGCGGCGGTTATTCCATGGCCCTTCTGGTTTACATTTTCAACCGCTGGGAATATCACCGCCTTGTCCGTCCTGCTCTTCTGGCCGGTGCTCTCGGATATACCCTTGCATCGGCAGGGGTCTTTTTTGATATCGGCCGCTACTGGCAGATGCACAACATCTTTATCTTCAGAAACTACAGCTCCGTACTCCTGGAAGTCGCGCTCTGCATTGCCACCTATGTGCTGGTATTGTGGATCGAGTTTGCCCCGGCCCTGGTTGAAAAAAATAAATGGGACAGCCTTAAAATAGCGCTTGATAAAGTGCTTTTTGTCTTTATCGCCCTGGGCATACTGCTGCCCACCATGCACCAGTCTTCCCTTGGCAGCCTTATGATCCTGGCCGGGCATAAGCTCTCTCCGCTCTGGTGGAGCGGTCTGCTGCCCCTGCTGTTTCTGATATCGGCCCTGTTCATGGGCTACGGGGCGGTCATCTTTGAGGCATCGCTCTCCAGTCTCGGGTTTAAAAGAGCATCTGAAACACAGCTGCTTGGTAAACTTTCAAGGATTATCCCCTGGCTGATCTGCTTTTTTCTAATCATCAGGCTTGGCGATCTTCTGGTCCGCGGTCATCTGGGTCTTGCGTTCAAGGGGGACCTGCAGGGCAACATGTTTCTTCTCGAGATTTTGCTGCACATTATTCCCATTGTCCTTTTATTCTCAGAAAAGAACAGGAAAAAGAAACACATGCTCTTTCTTTCCGCCTGCTGCCTGCTGCTTGCCGGCAGCCTGTTCAGAATCAATACCTATCTCATTGGTTTTGATCCCGGCCAGGGCTGGCATTATTTCCCGGCGGTTCCCGAGACCATGATCACATTGGGCCTCTTTTCAGCAGAGATTGTGCTGTATATTATTATTGTTAAAAAACTGCCGGTATTAAAGGAGACATAAGGATGGGAAAAAGAATAGTCGTAGATCCGATTACCAGAATTGAAGGACATCTTCGTATTGACTGTGAAGTCGATAACGGCAAGGTCGTAAAGGCCTGGTCCTCCGGACAGATGTGGCGCGGCATCGAAGTTATTCTTAAGGACAGGGACCCCAGGGAGGCCTGGATATTCACCCAGAGAATCTGCGGTGTCTGCACCACGGTCCATGCCATTACCTCAGTCCGGGCGGTTGAAAACGCCCTGAATCTCGAGATACCGTTGAACGCCCAATATGTCCGTAACATGATCATTGCCGCCCACGGCATTTTTGATCATATTGTCCACTTTTACCACTTGTGCGCGCTGGACTGGGTCGATATTGTTTCCGCCCTCTCCGCCGATCCAAAGGAAACCGCCACCCTGGCCCAGTCCCTTTCCGACTGGCCGAACAACAGCTACAGCAAGATCAAGGCCGCCCAGGAAAAACTGCAGACATTTGTCAATTCAGGGCAGCTTGGGATCTATGCAAGCGGCTATTGGGGACATCCGGCCATGAAACTGTCGCCGGCGGTTAATCTTCTGGCTGCGGTCCATTACCTGGAAGCATTGGAATATCAACGGGAAATCAACAAGGTGGTTGCCATTCTCGGCAGCAAGACACCGCACATTCAGAACCTGGCCGTCGGCGGCATGGCAAATCCCATCAACCCGGACAGCCAGTCGACCCTGACCGTTGAAAGACTTTATTATATTAAAACCCTGATTGACAAAATCGGTGATTTCATCAATCAGGTATACCTTGTTGACTGTGCAGCCGTCGGTGCTTTTTATGCCGACTGGACCCAGTATGGTGCAGGTGTCACCAATTACCTGAGCGTGCCTGAATTCCCGCTGGACACCAGGGGAACTTCCTTTGACCTGCCGGGCGGCTATATTCCGGGCGGGGATGTGTCTGCCTTTAAGCCGGTGAATTCCTTTTCAGACCCGTATTTCAAGGACGGGGTCAAGGAAGGCATCGCGCACTCCTGGTATGACGGCGACTGGGACAGGCATCCGTGGGAAGAGGAAACCGTTCCCAATTACACTGATTTCCAGGATGACGGTAAATATTCCTGGGTCAAGTCACCGACCTTTGACGGCAAACCTGCCCAGGTCGGTCCCCTGGCCAATGTCCTGGCCATGTATGCGGCAGGTCATGAACCCACCAGGAAGATCGCAACCACCGTTCTGGAGCGGGTCGGCGCCATTGCCGGAACCACCATTCCGCTTTCTGCCCTGCATTCGACCGTGGGCCGGATCGCCTGCCGTGCCATCCGCTGCGCCGTTCTCCAGGACACCCTGGTCAAGCAATGGTCTCTGCTGATGGAGAACATCGGCAAAGGCGACTATACAACCTTCAATGAACCTGTTTTCCCCAAAGGGGAACAGCGGGGATTCGGATTTCATGAGGCGCCCCGCGGCGTACTCAGCCACTGGGTGGTGATTAAGGACGGAAAAATTAAAAATTACCAGTGTGTCGTCCCATCCACCTGGAATGCCGGCCCGAGAACTTCAAAGGATGAAATGCTTCCCTATGAGGCCTCGCTGATTGGAAATCCTGTTGCCGATCCGGAAAAGCCGCTTGAGGTTCTGCGAACCGTGCATTCCTTTGATCCCTGCCTGGCCTGTGCGATTCACCTGCATGATCCGAATAACAGGGAGCTTATCAATGTTAAGGCAATTTAGTGTTAAGGCAATTTAGTGAAAGCGATTCTTCAGGAGATGCATGCAAAATATTCTTGTGCTCGGCATCGGCAATATCCTGCTGTCTGATGAAGGCGCAGGGGTCCGTGCGGTCGAATACCTTAACGCACACTATAAGATACCGCCGCAGCTGACCCTGGTTGACGGCGGTACCATGGGGCTTGAAATCCTTCCCTATCTGGAAGACAAAGACTGCCTTATTATCGTTGATGCTGCAGCCCTGGGCAAGGCGCCCGGGTATGTCTCCCGGGACGAGTTGATTGACGCCGGTGTGTTTTTCCGAAATAAAATTTCCCCCCACCAACTGGGACTTTCCGAGGTCCTTGGGGCGGCAACCCTCACCGGCTGTCTTCCAGGAAAAATTATCCTCCTGGGCATTGAACCCGGGAAACTGGATGCCGGTCTTGAATTTTCCAATGAGGTGGGGCAGGCGTTTCCCCTTTTAATCGACAAGCTGGTGAGTGCTATTCAATCCTGCGGCATACCTTTGCAAGAGAAATAAGTTTGATCCTGTGTAAAGGGAAGGCTTTTTTACCCGGGAGATTTTTTCTGCCGGTCTGCTACAATTTTTTAATAATCTCCAGAGCCAATGAGGGGATTGGGTTCAATCCGATGTTTCCGGCAATTTTATTGTACCCCTCTGCAAGGCCGATACCGTAATCCCGTCCTCTTCTCAGGATTTTCAGTGTTTTGTTCAAAGAAGAGTTCTCATTGGATATATCTTTGATAA
>JBNKNP010000458.1:0-12768 GCA_050293905.1 Desulfobacteraceae bacterium
GTTCGCTGTTTTTTCCAGGCCGTTTTTTCAATTTTCACGCATGGGACATCATTGCGGGGCGGCTTTTACCACAGCATTTATTTCCGGTGCCACAGCAAATGCCATGCTTCTTGATTTTTATGAAGAAAAAAAAAATTTCCAAGACCGAACTATTTTTATCTAATTATATCAATCAGTTGCCTGCATTCTTCCTGCATCTTCCCACCACGGTTTTTATTGTGCTGCCGTTGACCGGATTTGCCGGGCTTTTATACTTTATTCTAACCTTTTCAGCGGTGCTGCTTCGAACGATTGGTTTTCTTGTCTTTGGCAGGATCTATCTTAAAAAAGATGATTTTGACTCGTCAAAGCGGCTTGAAGAGACAAAGAGCGCTTCCAGGGGCAAAAAAGACCCGGCGTCAATTATTACACGGTTGAAAAAACGGCTGCCCAGAAGAATCGTTAATATCACCACCTGGGTGCTGCCGATTTATACCCTGGTATTTGTTTTAAACAGTAATGGTTTTTTTAATTATTTGAATACAAAGCTGTCCGCTTTTATAACGGTCAGTTTCATGCCGGTTGAGTCATTGTCCGTTGTTATTTTAAGTTTTGCCGCTGAATTCACCTCGGGATTCGCAGCCGCAGGCGCATTGATGGATGCCGGAGTGCTTAGTACCAAGCAAACCGTGATTGCACTGCTTCTGGGAAATATTCTTGCCTTTCCCATCCGGGCCCTTCGACATCAGCTTCCACGATATATGGGGATTTTTTCTCCCAAGATGGGCTTGCAGCTGCTGTTATCCGGACAGGCATTCAGGGTGATCAGTATAATATTTATCGGAATCCTTTATTATTGGGTAGGTTAACATGCTTCCAATCAACATCATCGGTATCGGTCTTGGAAAATCGGATTTAACCCAGGCTCACCTGGGCATCATTGAATCCTGCGATCTTCTGGTGGGTGGAAAAAGACTGCTTGAGATGGTCGATACAGACGGTAAGCAGACCCTGGTCATTACAGGCCGGATCGATTCTCTTGTCGAGACATTAAAAGAAAAGGCCAATAATCATAAGGTTGTGGTTCTGGCCTCCGGAGACCCTTTATTCCATGGTATCGGAGCTACTCTGATCCGGCATTTCGACCCGGACGATTTAATTATCCACCCCAATGTTTCTTCTGTCTGCGCAGCTTTTGCCGCAATTAAAGAACCCTGGCATGACGCCAGAATCATCAGTCTTCACGGGAAGGAAAAAGACAATTTTTCGTTTGCCAGTTTAGCAAAAGAGAGTAAGGTTGCTTTTCTGACGGATCCTGATATGGACCCCCATTTCATCGCCGGGGCTCTGATCAAGGAAGGTCTGCTGAATATAAAATTCTGTGTTCTGGAAAATCTGGGCCATAAAGACCGGCAGAAGATTCAATGGTTTGACAACCTGGATGCCGTTTTAGAGCATTCTTTTGCCCATCCCAACATTGTAATTATTAAAAAGCAGGCGCATTCATCAGGTGTTGTTTCACGTGAAACTCATTTGGGCATGCCCGACAGGCTGTTCAGGCACGGGCATGGCTTGATCACAAAAGCTGAAATCAGGACCGTGTCTCTGTCCAGGCTAAAATTGATCAGAAAAGATCATGTGTTGTGGGATATCGGCGCTTGTTCGGGTTCCGTGAGTATAGAGGCGGCATTTCAGCTTCCCTGGGGGCGCGTGTATGCCATTGAAAAGCACTCTTCCCGCATTCCGGATATTATTCACAATATACATAATTTTAACTGTCCCAATATTCAGGTTGTTCATGCGGCATTTCCTGAAGGGTTGGAAGAATTAAAAAAGCCGGACCGGATTTTTATCGGCGGCGGTGGAAAAGATCTCGAAAAAATTCTTGAAACAGCCTGTGATCAAATTGCTCAATACGGCATCCTGGTCATAAACACGGTATTGCTCGAATCCCTGGAAAGGTCTGTCCGGATTTTGGAAGAAAATAATTTTAAACCTGATATTACCCAGATCCAGGTCGCGAGATCTAAAGACATGGCCTATGGGCGCCGGCTTGAATCATTAAACCCGGTCTGGATTATTTCAGGAACAAAACCTTGAAACGAGGCCAAGATATGACAAGCAGAACATACCCGGTTGTTTTTGCCGGCGCAGGACCGGGTGATCCCGACCTGATAACGATAAAGGCAAAAGAAGCTCTGGAAAAGGCAGACCTTATTATTTATGCAGGTTCCCTGGTTCCTGAGGCTGTCCTGTGCTGGAAGGGCAAAGAGACGCAGACCTTGTCAAGCGCCGGTATGAATCTTGATCAGATCATAGAGACGGTTCTATCCTGCCAAGAAGCCGGCGGGCGGGTCGTCAGGCTTCATACAGGAGACCCTTCTTTTTACGGTGCAATTTTTGAACAAATGCGGGAATTGGACAAACGGGGTGTTTCATATGAAGTCATCCCCGGTGTAACTGCTGCGTTTGCCGCCTCGGCAAAAATGAACATGGAGTTTACGCTGCCCGAGCTGACCCAGACGCTGATCCTGACACGGATCTCCGGGCGTACCCCAGTGCCGGAAACCGAAGCCCTTGAAAAACTTGCAGCCCATAAAGCTGCGCTGGCTGTCTATCTAAGCATCGGTCACGTGGACACGGTTCAAAAAATCATAGAAAGGCACTACGGGGAGACTTCTTTGTGTGCAATTGCCTATAAAGTCAGCCATCCGGATGAAATGATTATCATCGTCCCGGCCTGTGATCTTGCAAAAGCCTGTCGTGACAATAATATTACACGGCACGCGCTGATCATCGCCGGCAAGAGTGTTGCCGCCGCCTTCAGGAAAACAGACCCCAGGGCAAATGTAATGAAATCAAAATTATATGATGCCGGGTTTTCACATGGATACAGAACTTCCTAAAAATAATAATTGTCTGGCTATCTGGGCCATTACACCCAATGGTAAAACTCTTGGGAAAAAGATCCAGGCCGGATTGAAAGATTACGGACCAGGCGTTGATCAAAATTTCTCCTGCGATGCTGTCTTGTTTATTTCAGAAAAACTGGACTGTAAATCTTCTGAAAAACAAAACAGCATTGTCTTTAAAAATCTGGGCCAGGCAATAAAGGATAAATTTAATCTCTTTCAGGGCCATGTTTTTATTTTTTCCACGGGAATTGCCGTCCGGTTGATGGCTCCGCTGTTGAATTCAAAGATCACGGATCCGGCGGTGGTGGTGATGGATGATAAGGCGATCCATGCAATCAGTCTGCTGTCCGGGCATCTCGGCGGGGCAAATGAACTGGCCTGTATCATGGGTTCAATAACCGGGGCAAAGCCGGTTATTACAACGGCAACAGATACCAATCTTCTTCCATCCATTGATATGATTGCTAAAAAAGCCGGTCTGTATATCGAGACCCCTGATTGCATAAAACAGATCAACATGGCCTTTTTAACGGGTGAAAAAATATGCCTCCATGATCCGTTGAACCTTGTTAAGCCGTACCTTCCAGTTTCCTTCTGGGATGAAAACAAAGTTCGGGGATTGAATAGAGAACACCTTTTCTGTTCATACAGAGTCAGACCTGTTTCACGTGAAACTTTTATTCTCCGGCCCAGGGTGCTGTGCGTTGGAATCGGCTGTAACAGAGGAACAACAAAGGAAGAGATCGAAGAATTTTTAAACATGGTTTTCAAAAAACAGGGATTGTCAACCAACAGCATTAAAAAAATTGCGTCAACCGAGGTTAAGCGGGATGAGAAGGGCTTGCTGGCGTTGTCTGAAAAAATGCAGGTGGGATTAGACTTTTATTCAAAAGAACAATTAAATTCCGTAACCAATATCCAGACCCCTTCAGAAATTGTTGAAAAGCATCTGGGTGTTAAAAGCGTGTGTGAAGCCGCCGCAATCCTTTCTGCAGAAAAATTATCATCAGGCAGGGGAGAATTGATCCTGCCAAAACAAAAAAATAAGGATGTCACAATCGCAGTGGCAATCAACCAATGAATTTATTTGTAATCGGGACAGGCCCGGGAGATATGGATTATATTGCGCCCCGAGCCATTAAGATCCTGCAGGAAGTCGACTGTGTGGCCGGGTATACCACATATATTGAATTAATTTCTAAGCTTTTGAAAGGCAAAGAAATTATCTCAACCGGCATGATGAAAGAAGTAGAGCGTGTGGAGCGGGCCATTGAGACTGCCCTGTCAGGAAAATCATGCGCGCTGGTGTCCGGTGGGGATCCGGGTATCTATGCCATGGCAGGCCTGGTTTTTGAGATTTGTCAACAGCGAAATATCCGTCTGCATCGGACAGGACAGGCCTCAAATGAAAATGAACTGACCCTTGAGATTGTGCCGGGTATCCCTGCTCTTGCAGCAGGTGCCGCGCTTGCAGGTGCCCCCCTTACACATGATTTTGCCGCTGTTTCACTCAGTGATCTGCTCACACCCTGGGAAAAAATAGAAAAAAGGTTGTCGGCCGCTGCCATGGCTGATTTTGTTATTGTATTGTATAACCCTAAAAGCAAAAAAAGGGACTGGCAGATAAAAAAGGCCCGGGAATTGATCCTTGAACACCGGGACGGATCAACACCTGTGGGTATTGTCACAGGCGCGATGCGGGAAAACCAGACCGTGGCGTTTACCAGTCTGGATAAAATAGATAAAGCGGATATCGATATGCAGACAGTCGTGTTTATCGGATCATCTTCATCCCTGCGGTACATGGACTTTTTGTTTACGCCCAGGGGATATGCAGTAAAATACAGGATTTAATAATGGACACTGAATACAGGAGGCCGACCATGAAAGGATATATCCAGGTGTACACAGGCAACGGAAAGGGGAAAACAACCGCCTGTCTCGGTCTTGCTCTCAGGGCGGCCGGTGCCGGATTAAAGGTTTTTATTATCCAGTTTCTCAAACAAGGAGACTACTCGGAAATAAAAGCCCTGTCACGGTTTGACAATATTCATGTGGAACAATACGGTCTTGGCAGGTTTGTCAAAGGAAAACCATCCCCGGATGATGTGGCTGCCGGCGCGGCAGGGTATCAAAGATTATGCAGTCTTTTAAAGGAAGGCAGACACGATCTGATTATTGCCGAGGAGGCCAATGTCGCTGTCTCGTGTAATTTGATCACAGAACAGGAACTGCTGGATCTCATGGCCATGAAGCCCGGTCATGTTGAACTGGTGATTACCGGCAGGGGGGCCACAAAAAAAATAATTGAGGCCGCCGATCTTGTAACGGAGATGAAGGAAATTAAGCATTATTATCAAAAAGGGGTCAGTGCCCGGGTGGGAATTGAAAAGTGATGAAAAAAAATATCGCCGTTCTTGGAACAGGGTCTGATGTGGGTAAAAGCATTATTGCAGCCGCCATCTGCAGGTCATTGTCATACCGGGGGATTAGTGCGGCACCGTTTAAAGCTCAGAACATGTCCAATAATTCAGGTATTACGCCAGAGGGCCTTGAAATGGGCCGGGCACAAATTGTACAGGCCGAGGCAGCCGGGCTTGTCCCCCACGTGGATATGAATCCGATTCTGCTAAAACCCACCGGAGAAAAACAATCCCAGGTAATTTTAAACGGCCGGGTCCACGGGAACCAGACGGCCATGGATTATCATAAAAACAAAAAGTTTTATTATAAAGAGGCCTGCAAGGCATTTGACCGGCTGGCAGGAAAACATGATCGAATTATTCTTGAAGGAGCAGGTTCCTGTGCAGAAGTCAATCTTATGCCAAATGACATTGTCAATTTTACCATGGCCGAGTATGCGGATGCAGATGTTATACTGACAGCGGATATCCATCGGGGAGGCGTGTTTGCACAGATTGTGGGAACCCTTGAGTGCCTGCCGGAAAAATACCGGGATATGATAAAAGGGATAATCATTAACCGTTTCCGGGGAGACATTGCTTTGTTTAAGGATGGCGTCGACTGGATTGAACAAAGAACAGGAAAAAAGGTTCTGGGAGTTCTGCCCTGGTACTCTCATTTTAAAATCGATGCCGAAGACTCGGTTGAAATAGAAAAATGCAATGACTTCAATGGGTTGTCAGAAGAAAAACCAATTATCGGAATACTCCGGCTGCCCCATATCGCTAATTTTACAGACTTTCATTCCCTGATGAATCTTAAGACCGTTCAAACCGTTTATTTTGACAATCCAAAATATTTAGCAAAATTGTCTGCTGTTATCATCCCGGGATCAAAAAATACCCGGGAAGATCTTAACTGGCTGATGAACCGCTTTAAAAAACCTCTGGATGAGTTTCACCGGTCTCAGCGCCTTATTTTCGGGGTTTGCGGCGGCTACCAGATGTTAGGGAAATGGGTGGACGATCCCCATGGCCATGAAGGCCGTCCCGGCAGAACAGCCGGGTTGAATCTGTTACCGGTAAAAACAATTTTAAAAGCACCCAAGACAACCACGCTCAGCACCTTTGAATGGCAAGATTCAACAGGCAAAGGATATGAAATACACATGGGTGAAACCATACTGGACCAGGGAATACCGCTTCTGAAGATAAAATCCAGAAACGACAGGCAGTGTGATGATGAAGACGGGTGCCTGTCTGAAGACGGGCGCGTGGCAGGAACCTATGTCCATGGATTTTTTGACACGGCTCGGGTGCTGATGAACTGGTTGAAACTGGCCGGGTTTGATATTGATTTTTCATCCATGGAGGTTGAGCATTCCAAAGATCAGGACTATGCACTTTTGAGGCAGCATTTTGAAAGCCATATTGATCCGGCATCCGTTTTTTAATAAAAAATCAAAGCGGCGATAGATTCCTATTGTAATGTTATCGTTTACTTTAGTTCGGAAATTCTATATTTTATAAGTCTGGCTTTCAACTTAAAAAAAACAAGATAATAATTGGAACAGGATAATCGGGACAAACTGTTTGGAACAGGAAAATCAAATTCAGTCTCTTCCTCAACTCGCCCTGCAATACGGGACAATCAACCAGGAACAGTTTAAGCAGATTAACCAATTGGCGTTGCGAAAGCAGCAGAAAGGCGAAAGTGAAGATTTCGCAGAACTGCTTATAAATCAACGGTTTGCGACAAGTTACCAGGTTGGTCTGCTGAAATTGATCCAGGAGTATCTGATCCTGAAAAAAAGGGGCGAAGCTTTTGGAAAAATAGCGGTCGAAAAGGGCTATGCAACAAGGCAGGATGTTGAAAAAGCGCTTGAACTTCAAAGGCAGGAATTTAAACGGGCCAAAATAAAAAAAATGATCGGGGATATATTGGTTGAATCCAGGGTTATCACGGTCCGGCAGAAAAACATCATTCTCAAGGAACAGACCTATTTAGACAGTCAGGCGGATAATATTTTTTCACAAGACAGCCCTGAACAAAAATTGGAACATAAAGCGGCATCGGAACAGGACAAGGCAGTTTCGCTGTCAGCATATGAGAAGCAATTTTTACAGATCAAAGTGCTGGATCAGGAATTTGCCGCCAGAGTGGTTGAAAAAAAGCTGGCATCCAGACGAGACGTTTCAGTCGCCCAGAAAATTCAGGAAGATGCCTTTGAAGAAGAGAATAAAATTCGGATTCTCGGTGATATTATGGTTGAACTCAACCAGATCACCGAAGATGAAAAAAAACAGTTGCTCGATGAACAAAAGAGGCTTGGCAGCCAGGAAAAACGAGAATTGGACACCGGTATCCGGGTTCTAATCAGTCCGGACCAGATGGAAGCAAAGATTGAAATTGTTCCGGACAAACAAAAAATTACCCTGGAAGACCTGAAAACAGCACTTGAAAAAAAAGGGGTTTTGTATGGGGTCTATCCGGATGCCATTCTTCAATGTCACCTTGATATGGGAAATACCTCCTTTATTGCAGCCCGGCAGGATTATTCCACTGCGCTCATTAAAGAAAAAAAAGTGGAGTATCATTTTGACATCACCTGTATTGACACTGAGAAAAAAGATAAAGGTGCCACACTGGCTGAACAGCATCTGAGTTCTGAAGCCCATGTGAAAAAAAGCGTACTGGGTAAGAATTTAGAACAAAAAAACGGGTCGGTCTCAGGGTTCAGGTGTGGTACAGGAACCCGGCTGTCAAAAGATAAAACCAAAGTCTTTGCAGGTAAAACAGGATTTCCATCTCTTTCCATTGAAAAAAAACTGTTTATCCATCCGGAAATTAACGTGCTTGAAGATGCCGATCTTAGATACGGTGCATTGGAAAAATATGCCAATTTAAATATTTCAGGCGTTCTGACCGGAGCTTATCCCGTCACGGCAGGAGAAGTCACAGCCAGGGAAATCCGGGGCGCGAATATTCATGCGATTGGTAATATTACGGCCCGGATCGGGATCACTGATTCTTTTATTCAGGCTCAAGGCGATATTCATGCCACTTACGTTCACAATGCCACCCTTCATACCTTTGGAAATATTTACATTGAAAATGAAATTATTGACTCGAAAATTTATTGCAGCGGCATGATTTCAGCGCCCTCCTGCCGGGTAATCTCTTCGGATCTGTTTGGTAAAAAAGGCGTTGAACTGGCAGGCGCGGGCAGCGAACGAACCCGGTCCTGTGTTATTTGCGCCGGCACGGAACACCATATTCTTGAAATTGCGAAAAACATTCAGTCCGACATTCAATCTATCCGGCAGCAGATCGATGATTTGACAGAGGAAAAACAAGAGCAGAACCGGTTTGCAAACAAAACATTCCAGAGAATGGTGGAATTGAAAATTTTTCACGATCGCGCAAAAAAGAAAAAACAATGGCTTACAGATGAATTTAAATTAAACAAAGATTCCTATTCCAAAAGAAAATTAAAAAACATAGCAGCGCTTGTTAATAATTTTCAAAACAGAATGGAAACATCACTCTCTACTTTAAAAGAATTAAACGAAATAAAAAAAGGATATGAAAAGAAAAGAACCGCAGTTGAAAAAAAAATTGCATCACTCCAGCCAAAAGTTGAAAGAACTCTTAAGGAACTTGAAACAGATTTGTTTGCTTTTTATGAATGGGCAAGAAAGCAGGATAATTTTTCCAGTATAATAATACACGGGGCCGTCTGTCAGGGCACTCGTTTTAAAGGCGTGTATTCTTCAATGGAAATAAAAAATGATCGGCAATCCATTTCTCTGTTTGAAAAAAAAGTTTCAAAAAATAATTTTGAACTCTTGGTTCAGAAAAAAGAATAGATCGAAAAACAGACTGGATCTTTCAGGAAAAAGGAACTGAAAATAATATTTCATGAATGGCACCGTGCCGCGTTAATGTGCTTTTAATCAAATCTATTTTCATAACATGAAATTCATCAGACCTTAATTTTTCAAAGTCCTGCATAAGGGAAATCACTTTTTTAGGTGACAGGGGATGTTTTACCCGTGCAAGGGTCAGGTGGGGCGAAAATCGGCCTTTTTCCGTTTTTAGTCCGACAGCATTCAATAATTCATGGTCCAGATCCTTTGCCAGTTTTTCAAGATGATCTGTCTGCCCCCGAATGCCGGCCCAGAGCGTTCTTGCTCTTTTCACGGACGGAAAAACGCCAAGTCCGGAAGCATAGAGACAAAAAGGATGCATTCGTGCCGTAATCCGGGTCATGCACGATTTAATTTCCCGGATCCGGTCAATCGGAGTCAGACCTAAAAATTTAAGAGTTAAATGCAGGGTAGCGGGTTTCGGCCAGGATGCATTCATTTTTGTATCCTGCAATTGCCTCTGACAGGAAGACAGCCATTTTTTTGTCTGATCCGGCAGGCTGACGGCGATAAAGCAGCGAATTTCCTTTTCTGAAAGATGATTGTTTGTTTTCACGGATGCAGTCCTTTCTGTTATGAATATCCTCTGTTATTCATAATTTTTTGCTTTCATAAAATCAAACATATCTTGTTTTTTCAATGGTTTTTCAAAAGCGTTGAAAAAGAACGCCCCCCTATATATACTGTCTGGCATGAAATTAAGAATTATCATACTGATTCTGGCCCTGTTTGCCTTTGTATCTGCATCTGCAAGCGGGCTGATTTATTATTATTCATTCAGAAAAGCCAGTTTTGAAAAGAACGAGGCCCAGGCCGGAGCACAGTTGAGACTGTTGTCCGACCAGCTCTCTTTTTACCTGTCAGAACACATCAAACCGGTAAAAACCCTGGCCGGTTTAAAAGAAATCCGCCAGGTCCTTTTGGAAACCAACCGGGATTCCCTTTATGAAGCCAATAAAATCCTGGACCACTTTGCAGCTTCTCTTGGTGCAGAGGTCTGTTACCTGATCGATAAAAAGGCCTGGACCATCTGTTCGAGCAACCGGAACGATCCGGATAGTTTTGTCGGAAAAAATTTTTCTTTCCGGCCCTATTTCAAGCAGGCAAGAAAAGGCGTCCCTTTTGAATATTTGGCTCTGGGTACGACATCCAATAAACGCGGCGTCTATTACTCCCACCCGGTTAATAATGTTCAAAATGGGGATGTCATAGGGGTGGTTGTCATAAAAGCATCTGTTGAATATGTTGAAACCACCTTGTTTTCCGCGACCGAAGATATCCTTTTGTTTGTGGACCCCAATGGGGTGATTTTTATCTCAAACCAGGATAACTGGCAGTTTAAACTGCTCTGGGAACTGGATGAACAAAAAATAAAAGATATTCTGGATTCAAGACAGTTTGGCAACGGCCCCTGGCAGTGGACCGGATTTACTAGAAAAGAAAATAACAGGGTGCTGGACCGAAAAAATACAAAACACCTTTTTTCAAGTGTGAATGTACCCAATTATCCGGGCTGGCAGATTATCAGCCTGAGAAGCTATGATCATCTGGCCAAACAGGTTTCAGAGCCCTTTGTCCGGGTCATGGGGCCTGTGATGAGCACCATCCTGGTCCTTGGGGTTCTGATTTTAATCCTTTACCAGCTGGGTGTGAGTGAAATTAAGCGCCGGAAACAGGCTGAACTCGAACTTCGGGTAAATGAGGAACGATACCGTAATATTTATAATAAAACGCCTGCAATGCTTCATTCGATTGATGTTGACGGACATGTTATCCGAGTGTCGGACCACTGGCTCGACGTCATGGGATATACCAGAGAAGAGGTCATTGGCAGGGATCTGGTTAGTTTTTTTACGCCGGAATCAAAAGAATACGCACTGAGTACCATTTTTCCTCTTTTTTTTAAAACCGGATTCAGCAAAGATATTCCGTATACCTATATAAAAAAGGACGGACAGAAAATCGATATTTTATTGTCATGTTACGGCGAAAGGGATGAAAAAGGCAATATCAAACGCTCTCTTGCCGTGAGTGTGGATGTAACGGAACGAAACCAGGTTCAACGGGACCTGCAGGAAGCCAAGGAACAATTATCCCAATATTCCCTGGGCCTTGAACAGCAGGTCCGGAAGCGGACCGCGCAGCTGGAAACAGCCCAGGAAAATTTAAAAAAACTGTCTAAAAATATTATTGCATCCCAGGAAAGGGAAAAAGCCCTGGTGGCCAGGGAACTGCACGATCATTTGGGACAGGTTCTCACGGCATTGCGGATTGATGCCGTGTGGGCGGAAAAGATGCTGGAAACGATCAGCGAAAAAGCAGGGGACAGAGCCCTTAAAATGTGCGCATTGATAGATGATGCCATTCATGATGTCAGAGATATGGCCTACCGGCTCAGACCCCGTGTATTAGATGATTTAGGCCTTCCGGACGCTTTGGAATCCTTATTGTCTGATTTTGAGCGCCGCTCCAATGTTTCCTGTGTGTTTAAATATAAAGTCATTCCGCCTATCGATGACACGCTTTCCACCGCGTTGTACCGGATCGGCCAGGAAGCGGTGACCAATTCCCTTCGTCATTCCGGCGCCACAACCATAACGGTCCAGCTGGAATCTGATTCCGAAGGAATTGTACTGACCATCACAGATGATGGTTCCGGATTTGATACAAGAACAGGTAAAAAAGACGGATTTGGTATCGAAGGGATGAAAGAACGTGCCAATCTACTGGGCGGACGCCTGGATATTGACTCTGACCCGGTCAGGGGAACCACGATTTGCTGTAAAGTAAAAGTGAAAGGATAAACCATGATTAAAGTTCTTCTGGCAGATGACCACAGTATTGTCAGGGAAGGCTTGAGAAAAGTCCTTGAAGACAGCAATGAAATTGAAGTGATTGCAGAAGCGGCAGACGGGGAAACAGCCCTGGATGAGGCCATGAAAAAGAAGCCGGACGTAGCCGTTGTTGACATCTCCATGCCCGGCATGGACGGGCTTGAAGTGGTCGCACGCCTGACCGATTATTGTGCCGGGGTGCCTGTGCTCATTTTAACTATGCATGATGAAGAACAATATGTGATCAGGGCCATTGAAGCCGGTGCCATGGGTTATGTGACCAAGCAGAGTGCCCCGGAACAACTGGTGGCAGCAGTAAAAAAGATTCACTCCGGCGGACGGTATTTAACGGAAAAAGCCAGTGAAGCTCTTGCGTTGCGGGTCATCCGGGGAAATAAGAGCCAGACCCTGATTGAATCCCTTTCCATGAGAGAGCTGCAGGTATTGCGCAAGCTGGCCATGGGCTCGACGAATAAAGAGATAGCATTTGCCTATAATATCAGCGTAAAAACCGTTGATACGTATCGGTCAAGAATTTTAAAAAAATTAAATTTGAGAAACAATGCAGAGTTATCCCGATATGCCATTCAAAACAGACTGGTGGAGCTGTAAATCAAAACATCCCGGGCAGACTCTGCCCGGGATGTTTTCCAGTATTAAAACATGGCGCCGTATAACAGTTTTGGAATCCAAAGTGAAATCACCGGC
>JBNKNP010000459.1:0-13346 GCA_050293905.1 Desulfobacteraceae bacterium
ATGTCCATCATCCCAATGGATGCAAAGCCATGGGATTTAAAACAAAACTGCTTCCCAGCACCCTTGTATTTCAATCTTCCGGCAAACCCTGCGAACTGTATAAAGAAAAAACCAATAAGAAACCGGATCAATCTTGAATTATTGCAAACCTTGTTTATATTAGACTATTATGGATGGAAATAAAAAAAGCCCGGCATGCCAGGATCCCAAGCAGATAGAAAAAGAACTGGGTGAATTTTTAAACAAAAAATTTGGTAACAGCGTCAAGATCATCTCTCCTTCCGTTCTTCCAAGAAAAGATGCCGTAACAGCTGATTCTTCCCAAACAGGCAAGAAGACACTGATCAATTTCAACATCAAACCCCAAGAGCTGATCGCATATCTTGACCAGTATGTCGTCCGTCAGTCCCGGGCAAAATCGGTTCTGGCAACAAAAATCTGCACCCACTTCAACCGGATCAGACACACACAGACCACGGGTGAAGGTATTTCCAAAATTACGGGAAACATTAAATCCAACATTTTGATGCTGGGTCCCACCGGAATCGGCAAGACCTATTTAATCAAATTGATTGCCAAAAAAATCGGGGTCCCCTTTGTAAAAGCGGATGCAACAAAATTTTCAGAAACCGGTTATGTGGGCGGTGATGTCGAAGATCTTATCCGGGATCTTGTCAAGGAAGCCAATGATGATATAGAGCTGGCTGAATGCGGGATTGTCTACCTGGATGAAATCGATAAAATCGCGGCAAGCCCCAATGTCATCGGTGCCCAGGTCTCCCGCACCGGTGTCCAGAGAGCCTTGCTCAAACCCATGGAAGAAACGGATGTGGATTTAAAAGTTCCCCATGACCCGGTTTCCATGATGCAGGAGCTTGAAGCCTTTCAGAGAACCGGCAAAAGAAGCAGAAGACGGGTTAATACCGCTAATATTCTTTTTATTTTAAGCGGCGCGTTTACTGATCTTTCCGAAGTTATCCGGCGGCGCTTGTCCAAACAGAACATCGGGTTTGGTTCAAAGCTGATCAAATCAGAAAAGGCAGAGGCCCTTTTGCAGCAGACCCGGTCCCAGGACCTGGTCGATTTTGGATTTGAATCTGAATTCATCGGCAGGGTACCGGTTAAATGTATCCTGGAGCCATTGAGCGAACACGATCTGTTCTCTATTTTAAAGATGCCCAACAACCCGGTGATCTTAAGCAAACGCATGGATTTCAATGCCTATGGCATCCGGATTGTTTTCAAGGACGAGGCATTAAAGCAGCTTGCAAAAAAGGCATATAAAGAAAAAACCGGGGCAAGAGGGCTGGTCAGCGCCGTGGAAGAGGCCCTGCTCATTTTTGAGGAGAAGCTGCCCTCGTGCAGTGTTGACAAATTTGTTGTCACAAAGGATGCGTTGGCAGATCCGGAAAATTATCTTGCTGATCTGATTGCCGGCTCAGGATCAGATAAATGGAATATTTCCTATGAAAAAGCCTTCCTTGAACATAAGGAATATATTTCAAATTATGTTAAAGAAAACTGGAAGACATTTTCCATCCGCCATGGATTGACGCTTTCAGAAATCAGATGCAGCATGGTGGCCCAGTATTATTGCAAACATGTCATGGAAATTGAAGATGCGGTAAAAAGGATCAAGCTGTTTCACGATTCTGTAAAGGAAATTGAACTTGAAGTTTCTAAAAGCTATGACTTGAATATTGTGTTTAACGAAGATGCAATCGATTTTCTCATCGAACAATTTATCGACCATCATGCAAGTTCTGAAGAAATATTGACAAAGATTTATGATACATATTATGACGGGTTGAATCTGATCCGGGAAAAAACCGGAAAAAACAGATTTTTTCTGTCAAAAAATGCATTAATTGACCATGACACTTACCTTAACGACCTAATCAGGAAAGAAATCAAATGATTGGAATTTCAAAGCTTTATTGTGCAACCGTCGAACCATCGGATGCATTGAGATACTCACGCCATTCCGGCCAGCTGCCCTCCCATCTTCTGCAGTTTTCAAAGGACAAAAAACCGGTTGTCGTCTGGAATATGACCCGGCGGTGCAACCTGAAATGCGTCCACTGTTATGCCAGGTCTGAAGATATCTCTTATGACAATGAATTAACCCACGAACAAAGTCTTGCCATGATTGACGACCTGGCGGATTTCGGTGTGCCCGTTCTCTTGTTTTCCGGCGGGGAACCCCTTGTGCATCCCCGTCTGGTTGAATATGCCCAGTATGCGGTAAGCAAAGGCATGAGAGCTGTAATTTCTACAAACGGCACCCTGATTACCAAAGAAAAGGCTAAAGCCTTAAAGGAAATCGGGCTTTCCTACGTGGGCATCAGCCTGGACGGACTTGAAGAAACCCATGACAAATTCCGCGGAGTGAAAGGTTCTTTTCAAAAAGCCATGACCGCTATTGGAAACTGTCAGGAAGCCGGCATAAAGGTTGGGCTGCGCTTTACCATAAACAAAAAAAACGTGGCTGATATCCCGGGCATTTTTGATCTGCTGGAAGAAAAAAATATCCCCAGAGCCTGTTTTTATCACCTGGTTTATTCGGGTCGGGGATCTGAAATCGCCAAGGAAGACCTCTCCCATGAAGAAACCCGGAAGGTGCTGGATCTGATCATGGACCGGACCAAGGATCTTCATGACAGAAACAAAGCCAAGGAAATTCTTACCGTGGACAATCATGCGGACGGGCCCTATGTCTACCAGCGGCTGCTGGAGGAAGACCCGGAACGGGCCGCAGAAGTCATGGAACTTCTGGAAATGAATGAAGGCAACAACTCCGGCCGGGGAATCGGATGCATTTCCTGGGACGGAGAAGTTCATCCGGATCAGTTCTGGCGGGAAATCAGTCTGGGCAATGTAAAAGAGACCCCGTTTTCAAAAATCTGGACCAATGAAGACAATGAATTCCTCATGAAAATGAAGGAAAAGAAAAAACATGTCAAAGGCCGCTGCGCCGAATGCCGGTGGCTGGATATCTGTGCCGGAAACTTCAGGGCAAGGGCCGAGTCTGTGGCCAATGATCCATGGGATTCGGATCCGGCCTGCTACCTGACTGACGAGGAAATTAAAAAGGTGGACATTAAAAAGGAGGAAGACTAAATGCTGTTTCCCGATTCCCGCGGACGAAGACTGCGGGCAACCGCAAATTTCAGACGGATGATCAGGGAAACGAGCCTGTCTTGTGACGACCTGATTCTTCCCTTATTTGCCGTGGAAGGAAAATCCGTTAAAAATCCCATTCAATCCATGCCCGGCCATTTCCAGCTTTCCTGTGACTATATTGTAAAAGAAGCCCAAAAAGCCCATGAAGCAGGTATTCCTGCCATTATCCTTTTTGGCATCCCGGACAAAAAAGATGCCCTGGCCACCCAGGCCTATGCAGCTGATTCCATTGTTCAAAAGGCGGTAAAGGCGGTGAAGGAAAATGTACCCGATCTGTGCGTCATCACCGATGTCTGTCTTTGCGCCTATACGGATCACGGTCACTGCGGCATGGTGGAAAACGGGATTATCGACAATGATGCTTCCCTGGATCTGCTGGCCAGAACTGCGCTTTCCCATGTACAGGCCGGTGCCGACATGGTGGCGCCCTCGGACATGATGGACGGCCGGGTGGCTGAAATCAGACAGACCCTGGATGAAGAAAATTTTTCTCACATCCCCATTATGTCCTATGCGGTAAAATATAGTTCCGCTTTTTATGGACCCTTTAGGGAAGCTGCTGAATCCGCCCCGCAGTTCGGGGACAGGAAAACCTATCAGATGGATCCGGCCAATTCCAATGAAGCCATTAGAGAAGCCACCATGGATATTGAAGAAGGAGCGGATATCATCATGGTTAAACCGGCTTTATCCTATCTGGACATTATTTACCGGCTCAAAGAAGAAATTGATCTTCCCATAGCAGCATACAATGTCAGTGGTGAATATTCCATCATGAAAGCCGGTGAAATGATGGGCTGGGTGGATGCAAAAGCCTTGATCATGGAAACGCTTTTATCCATCAAACGGGCCGGTGCCGACTTAATCCTGACCTATTCCGCCATTGATGTGGCAAAGGAGCTGAACCGCTGATGAATCATCCTCACGCACAAGGACATCCCATGGGAGGCGGTCACCCCCACGGGCACGGCGCCCCCCATGGTCATAAAGGTGCAGGCAATACCATTCGCCTGGTGGCATGGGAAACCACACGGCGGTGCAACCTGAAATGCAAGCACTGCCGGGCCGGGGCCGAAGACCATCATTATCCCAATGAACTGGATACAAAAGCCTCGTTCAGGCTCCTGGACCAGATAGCCGAAGTGGGCAAACCCATCATCATCCTCACCGGTGGCGAACCCCTGCTCCGGGATGATATTTTTGACATTGCCGCCCATGGCGACAAGCTGGGTCTGCGCATGGTCATGGCACCCAACGGCACGCTGATCACACCGGAACTTGCCCGAAAAATGAAAGCATCCGGCATTAAGCGGATCAGCGTCAGCCTGGATGGATCCACACCGGAAACCCATGATACCTTCAGAGGGCTTGAAAATGCCTTTGAAGACTCCATCCGGGGCATTCATATGGCAAAAGAAGCCGGCCTTGAATTCCAGATCAACACCACGATCACCCAGACCAACCTTGATCAGATACCGAAAATCCTTGCCCTTGCAGAGGAATTGGGTGCGGTTGCCCATCATATTTTTCTCCTGGTCCCCACAGGACGCGGAAAATATATTATTGACAGCGCCATTAATGCCAAACAATATGAAGAAACCCTGAACTGGTTTTACGATCAGCAGGATAAAACCAGCCTCCAGCTCAAAGCCACCTGCGCCCCCCACTATTACCGGATTCTGCGCCAGCGGGCCAAAGCAGAGGGTAAAAAAGTCACGTTTGAAACCCATGGCCTGGATGCGGTCACCCGGGGATGTCTTGCCGGAACAGGGTTCTGCTTTATCTCCCATACCGGGAGTGTGCAGACCTGCGGATTTTTAGACGTGGAATGCGGGGATATCACGAAACAGACATTCAAAGAGGTTTGGGAAAATTCCACAGTGTTTAATAAACTGCGGGATTTTAACAACCTTGAAAACAAATGCGGAATCTGCGAATTCAAACATGTCTGCGGCGGATGCCGGGCAAGAGCCTATGAGGCAACCGGCAATTACCTGGAAGAAGAACCTTTGTGCTCATATCAGCCGAGAAAAGCCCGGTGAGCACACCCTGAACATTGCGATTAAACGACAAAGAGGCTGGAATGAATTCATTCCAGCCTCTTTTTATTTTTATAAATGTTTAGTTTTGGACGATCCGCCGGGTAAGAGATGCAGCAATTAGAAGACTTGAACCCACTACAAACAGGGCCACAGGTTCGGAAATCGGATTCTGTACAAAGTAATATCCGATTTTTTGCGCATGGGCAAAAACAGGATAAAGAAAAATTGCTGTAATCAAAATGGCAGATAATACAATATATTTTTTCATATCACCCTCCTTGCAAAGCAAGTATTGGTATTTAATAATTCTTTATTTAACTGAATAGATAAAGTAGCAAAGACCATACCAAAAGATGAAGAAAAGATTTTTTCATCATAAGATACTAAAAAAACAGCATCTTATAATCACCACTATAATTTGTTCGAAAATTATTGGATAAACCCAATAAGAAAATAATGTGACAAAATTATGTAATTTTATTCACACATTTTGCCGATCAGTAGTTAATCTGACTAAAATTCTTTGCTTGACTCAATTTGCTTCCACCTAATATAAGCAAAAAATATTGCCTCAATTTCAGATAAAGGTAATATTTCATGTTCGTTTTTTGTCATTAACTTGCCAGCTATGAATCCAGGATAAAATCGGTGATGTAAATATTGGTTTTCATTTCCTGTTCAATGGTGGATTGAGCAGGTGTGCCGGTGTGATGATGCCCCGGGTGGATGACGGTCCTTTTATCCAGAGGCAGAATTCTTGTCCGGATCGAATCGATTAAAAGCTGCAGATCTCCACCGGGCAGATCTGTTCGGCCGGCCTCACCCACAAAAATGGCATCCCCGGTAAAAAGGTCGTTGCTGCATAAAAAACAGACCGAGCCGGGTGTATGGCCAGGAGTGTGGAAAACGTCAAGACTGGCTTTTCCAAAGTCGATCCTGTCATTATCATCCAGGCGGATATCAGCTGGATAAGGCGGCGGCAGCCCCACTGAATTTTTTGTTTTCTGCCGGACATCTGCATCCTTGAAAAAATCATCGTCTCTTTTGTGCAGGCAATACGGAATATCAAAGGTCTTTTTAAAGGTTTCCATGAAAAAAAACTGGTCGGCATGGCCATGGGTATTTAAAATTTTTTCCGGAATCATGCCGTTTTTCCGGATAAAAGAAATCAGCTCTTTGCACGGAGAGCCAGGATCGATGATCACTGCTTTTTTTGTACTTTGGCAGACCAGAAAATAAGTACTCAAATGATACGGGCCTGTGACCCGCCGCAAAATATCAACCGATTCTGCCATGTTGCTGCTATCCTGCATAGGCACCATTGGGCAATTTTCAGGGAACGTCAATTGCATTGAGCGTCAGGGTAATAGGCCTGTCTTCTTCCGTATTTCCGGTGAACCGAACCGGCCCGGGGCGGCGGTACCGGTCCTGGTTGGATTCTGCAGCCAGCCAGTCACCTCTTAATGCCTTGAAAACTCTGAAGGCATTGGACTCCAAGTCCACCAGGCTCTTTTCAATAACCAGTTCAAGCCGGCCTTTCCGTTCTTCAAGATGCATGAGTTTGGCAATGGGGATTCCAATGGGTTCCCATTGGTCGAATTTCTTTTCAAGATTTAAAATGGCAGCCATCTGTCCTGTGGCGCCATTGGCAGCCAGATGGAATGCGGTCATCCCGAGATTATAGGTGTAATTACAGTCAAAATGAGTGGGATCGGACCCCCTGCCGTCATATCCGTAAAAATGCGTCTGGGTATTGAACTTTGGCTGGGACTTTTTAAATATTTCCAGTATCACGGGCGGCACAGGACTTTCCGGATCAACGATACCATTGCTGACCAGGGCCTGTTTCAGGGTTTTGACGGAAATAATGGATTCTTTGATCAGCAGTATTTTTTTATCCGGATCTTTAAATATGGCCCTGGCCACTTTATCAGACGGCAGGTCAGCGGTTTTCATTTTTGAATCATAAAAAGAGCGCTCGATCCCGATTTTGTATATACCCTTTTCCTTTAGAATATCCAGGTATTCTTTGACCATGTCCATGATAATTTTCTCGGTTTTCACCTGGGAAAACTGGAAATTGCCGTGGGTATCACGCTCCACCAGCAATCCTTCCTGGAAAAAAGAAGGCAGCTGGTTGAACAAATCGTCATCCCGGACATTCCAGATGGGGATTTTTGCCGTTTCTCCCATGACCCGGGCCAGGCGTCTCAAATATTCGAGTTTGTCGTTCAAGGTGGGAAATGAGTAATGGAAATCATTGTCATGAATGCGGTTATAATCACCGATAATGGTATTGAGCTTGATAATAAAGACCTGGATTTCATTGATAAACTCCAGAAGGCCTTCGGGAATAATCATGACACCGAAATTTTTTCCACTTGCAGCCCGTTTGACAATGACATCACAGATCAGGCGGGACAGATGACGCAAGGTCATGCCGTAGGCAGTATAATCAATTGTCTGACCGTCCCTGGCTTTTTCAAGTCGTTTTTGGTCGGTATAATCGGCCAGTTCTTCCCCGATCAATGTCAGGTTGGCATGGGTTTGAAAGGCACATTCAAGCGTCAGATGGCTGGCGACACGCCCCATGACCTTGCAGATATGCCAGTATTTAATATCAGATCCCGCATCCGTGGTCAGGTTGCTGATATTCTGGGAAAACGCCCGCGCAGCCGTATGAAAGCCGAATGATATGGCGCACAGCAGCTTCTGATCCAAACTTTTCACCTGGATATCCCCGTCAATGGTTTTGGGCACGCCAATCACCTTGATCCCTGCCTGTTTGAAATGTTGGGCAAGAAAGGCGGCATTGGTGTTTGAATCATCCCCGCCAATGATGACCAGGGCATCCAAATCAAGGGCAAGACAGGTTTTCAGGGAGCGATCCATTTTTAGAGCAGAATCAATTTTTGTCCGCCCGGTTTTGATCATATTAAACCCGCCCATGTTTCTATAGGCATCCACCAGGCTTTGGGTAATCTCGACATACTTGGCATCCAGCAGCCCGTCCGGTCCGAAAAGAAAACCAAAAAGCTTTGAATCCGGGTTGTATCGTTTTAATTCATCATACAGGCCTGAAATCACATTATGGCCGCCAGGTGAAGGACCGCCGGAAAAAACCACTCCGATATTTCTGGGTTTTTTATAGGCCTGTTTGTCTGAAGTATTTTTATCCTCCCCGTGAATCAGCCGCTGTACACAATTGTCGACGATATCCGGCAGCAGCTTTTGGGCTTCTTTATCACTGCTGAATTGATATTGCGGACAATCCTGGATACTGACATATTTAGAAGAAAAAATTTTTATTTTTTTCGGGGAATAAGACCTGCGGGCGATGGTTTCCGTATTGACATCCGAAGTCACATGGCCGGTTTGAGGATGGTTGAGTAAAACTTCAATTGAGTTGCCGCTCTGCGCTTTCATAACTGCTCCTGCCTGATCTGATGGTAATTTCAACCGGCCACCAACACCTGGTTCCGGCCCTGCTCCTTTGCTTTGTAAACCGCGATATCCGCTCTTTCAAATATCTGCTGATGACTGCTGTCTTCCGGTCTGGCCTGCGAGATGCCGATGCTGACCGTTACCTTTACTTTTTCCTTTTTGTATATGAATTCTATTTTTTCAATGGTCTGCCTGATTTTTTCAGCAGCCTTTTGTGCCCCGCTGCTATCGGTTTCCGGCATGATCACCACGAATTCTTCTCCGCCATAGCGTGCCAGCATATCATTTTTACGCAACAGCGGAAGGGTTCGTTTGATAATTTCCTGAAGGCATTTATCCCCGATTGCATGACCATAGTTATCATTTATCAGTTTGAATTTGTCCGCATCAATCAACAGCAGGGAAAAGCCGGTTTTATATCTTAAAAATCGCTGCATCTCTTCTTCTATCCGCTTATCATACGCCCGCCGGTTAAAGGCACCGGTTAACTGGTCCTGGTTGATTTTCTTTTCCAGTTCTTCCGTATACCGGGTCGCCTCATCCAGTTCCATTTTAAGCTTGGCAAACCCGGACTTGAACGCATGGCGGTTTTTATCTGCAATTTCCTTTATTGCCCTGTCTTTTGCCTGTTTTACCGATAATGCGCTTTCAATGGCTGCCAGCCGCCTGGATACCTTGGCCTTTAGCTCATCCAGCGTTGAAGCAACGTCAGTATTTTTTTTCAACCCAGTGAGTTCGGAACTTAAAACAGATTCAAACCCCTCATTGTTATCAAACATGGAATCTGTATGTTGTACGGTTGAAGCAAGTTTTGATTCAATTTCCAGAATTTTGCCGACCACTTCACGGACAAAGGCATTGACCTTTTCCCTGTCCTGATTTGTATCGGAAATATAGACAAAAACCAGACTGAATACACTTTCCCTGATTTCACTGATATCCTCTGTTGTTTCGGCATGTTTTATTTTATGGGTAATTTTATCCAGCTGCCTGGAAAATTTTTTATCCAGGGTTCCTCTTAAATTGCTGACAACATCAAAATAACTGTGTTTATAATCTTCAATAAAAGATTCAGAACCACTGCCCAATATGGCAGAAAACAGCCCTTTTTTCTTTTTGCCTGAAGACGGTCCGGCATCCTCTTTGATCATGGCTGTTTTTATCTGTTCGAAAATATATTCAATTTTCCCCTGGGACTCATCTTTTTTCAGTGCTTTGCTTAAGGATCGGCACGCTTTTGAAAAATCCGAATTCCCGGTAACTGCCAGATCAACAATCACGGGTACATACTTGCGGTATAACCTATTGGTGGTTTCAAATTTTTCTTCCACCGCATCCAGTTCTTTAAGCAGAGTGTCTTTCTGGGATTGAAGCTTTTTCACCTGATCTTGCAAAGTCATTAATCTTTCATCCTGGGCAGAATTCATGGATTTCATTTCCTTTGTTAGTTATTGTTTATCCCCATTCACAACAACACCTTCAATTAATTGCAAACAATTTCAACCATGTCCGATTTAAGCAAGAACCGGCCTGATTGTAAAGCCCTGACACGAACCCGGCACATGTTTATCCGGTTTTCAATTGCGGATTCCGGTGCATTTTCGTACTCAGGTATCCGTCCATCATCAAATGAATCACATGATGGGTAACACAAACCAGAAGTGCCATCCCAAAATCCGGAAAATAGGTCACCTGCAGCATCAACGCCAAGGCAAGTGTCTTCTGAGACCCCATAAAGACTACACTTTCAAACCTGCCTTTGCCCACTTTAAACAGTTTTACCAGGAAAAAAGCCGTGCCCAGAAGAATCAGATGAAAAAAAGCGGCCAAAAAAAGAATAAAAACAAATTGTGCGCCTTTTCCCATGAGTACCTGCTTGGCACCACCCAGGGAAATAAAAACAATCCCGACAATCAGCCACTGGTTGATGAGTTGAAGCCCATGTTTGTTTGTTTGTTTTTTACCAAACACTGACATTTTTATCACGAATCCGATCAGCAGCGGCACCAGCACCAGAAGCGTCAATTTTATAATGATGGATTTCTGATCAAGGGAAAAGGTCTTTTTCTGGTGAAGCAAATTTAAAAGCGCCCCAAGGACAAACGGAATTGAAAATACAGAGATAAAATTAGATATAATTGTTACAAAAAGGGCATGGGCCATATTGCCCCCGGCGGTCCCCGTCATCACTACACCCGAAGACAGGGTAGACGGCATCACGGAAACAATAAACAATCCTATAATAATGCCCGTATCCATGGGAAAAAAGCTCAGCAGCCCGGCTGCGACAGGCGCAGCAACAAGAATGACAAATAGGGCCAGCAAAGTTGCAGTCACATCTTTAAGACCGGCCTTGACCTGTTTTCCTTCAATGAGCAATCCGGATACGATGAAAATTAAAAATATCATGACATGGGGTGCCCGGTGATTTTTTAAAAATTTACCCCAGTCTGCAAGCGTATCTGTCCGGTCTAAACAGACAAGAAGAAACACGGCCAGCAGACTGAACAAAAACCATTGTTTTTTTATTTTATGAATCATCATTATCTTTATGCAGTTCTTTATCCTGATTCTAAAAGTTATCTTTTCTCGTGAAAAACTTTTAGGCCTTTATACCATGGCCATACCTATGACAGTTTAGGGGATGAGTCAATCCTCGGGCTAAAGTTTTCGCTCTCACTGCTTGATTCTGATCCCGGAAAAATGTAAAAGAGCATTAAAAAAATACAATAAATTTTTAGGAGTTAAAATAAATTGGTGTTTAATTTTTTTAAAAAAAAGAAAGCAAAGCCAAAAGAACCGGAAATTAAACCAGCGATTGAGCAGGATATAGAACCAAAGACAGAGCCGGAAAATGAGCTGAAAGAAGAGCCTGAAAGCGGGCCCGGAGCTGAGCAGCTCCGTTGGCTTGGAACCAGGTCCAGGATCAGGCAGGACATTCAACCGGAAACTGATATCAAGCCCGAAACAGAACCGGAAGCCGGGCCTGAAACTGAGCCTGCAATCGAGATTGAAGCTGAAACTGATCAGGAGGCAGAACCGGAAGCTGAGCAGGAAACACCGCCGGTGCCGCCCCGGAAAACAGGCATTTTTTCAGCATTTAAAAAGGGATTGCAAAAGACCCGCCAGGTGCTGACGACGGATATTAATGAATTATTTGTCCCTTCCAAAGCTATTGACGAAGATCTTTTTGAAGAGCTTGAAGAAGTATTGGTCACATCGGACCTGGGGATTGATATTACCATGGATTTGATGGAAAAAATCCGGAAAAGAGCAAAAAAGCTGTCCACTGCCAATGAACTCAAACAGGTTTTGAAAGAAGAAATTTTATCCCTTTTTCCCGACAAGCAGCCCCCTGCCCCGGAATCTGTACCAACCAAACCCCATGTTATTATGGTTGTGGGGGTCAATGGTACGGGGAAAACCACTACCCTGGGAAAACTGGCCATGAAATTTACCAGGCAGAAAAAGAAAGTGCTGATCGCGGCAGCCGATACCTTCAGGGCAGCTGCAATCGAACAGGTCCAGATCTGGGCTGAGCGGGCCGGCGCCGATATTGTGAAACATAAAGAAGGAGCAGATCCTGCTGCCGTTGCCTATGATGCAGTAGAAGCATCTCTTGCCCGGAATATAGACATTGTTCTCATTGATACAGCCGGCCGACTTCATACCCAGAAAAACCTGATGGAGGAACTGAAAAAAATAAAACGCTCTGTGAATAAAAAAATGCCCGGTGCCCCCCACGACGTATTGATGGTCCTGGATGCCACCACCGGTCAGAATGCCATCTCCCAGGCCGGTCTATTCAACAAGGCTGTCGACCTGACCCAGATTGCACTCACCAAGCTGGACGGTACGGCAAAAGGCGGTATTGTCGCAGCCATTGCAAGTTCCATGGATCTGCCCATCACCTATGTTGGTGTGGGAGAACAGATTGACGATCTTCAGGAATTTGAGGCGAAATCTTTTGTGGATGCCCTGTTTGATTAGATCGTTTTTTACCGGATAAATCTATTTTCGATTTTCAGTCCTTGTCTGCTGTTGTTAAAAAGGATAAACTGCCGGAAATGGATTCTTTTAAAAAAGGAGAGAAAAAAATGACCTTGCTAAAAGCGACCTTTTCCGTTTTGATCAGTATGATGTTTTTTTCCGGCTGTTACTCATCTTATGTCGGCGTTCAAAGAACCGGGGGACCGCAGCAGACATCCCAGTACCATAAACAGGGCCCCCCGCCCCATGCACCGGCCCATGGCTACCGTCATAAAAACCATGACGGGCGTGAGCTTGAGTATGATGACGGCCTCGGTGCGTATATTGTTGTCAATGTTCCTGAAACCTATTTTGGGAACAATTTATATATCCGTCTTTCCAGCAGCGGGCAATGGATGGTATCTGCACATCTTGATGATGGATGGCGAGTTGCAGCGGGATATGAAGTTCCCTATAAACTGAAAGCGGCAAAAGAA
This sequence comes from Desulfobacteraceae bacterium, assembly GCA_050293905.1. Lineage (GTDB taxonomy): Bacteria > Desulfobacterota > Desulfobacteria > Desulfobacterales > Desulfobacteraceae > Desulfobacula. The sequence continues at coordinate 13,136 of JBNKNP010000459.1, forward strand.
AAAAAGGACAAAAAAAAGACAAAGCATAAAAAAGAAAAGGATAAAGGTTCTAAAAACCATTGAAATATAAATAATCTGATAGGCGGTGAAGGGTTTCGACCGAAACTTACCGGACATTACTAAAATTTTAGATTGATGTCTAAATTCCCTTGCTCCAATCTCTATTACTTTTTTCCCCACACTATTACTTTTTTTCCCCACACTATTACCT
>JBNKNP010000460.1:0-3898 GCA_050293905.1 Desulfobacteraceae bacterium
GGGAACCCGGAAAGAAAACAGAGTGTTGATCGATATCCTGGACAAGGCATTGACATCGCTTTCAATCCAGAAGAGGAATGCCATAAACAGCAAATGGACACAGGTTACCTATGAACATAAGATTGATTATTCTCTTATATGGCGGATCAGTGCAGGGACCGTGATCGTTTTTATAATCGTTCTTTATTGGAACCGCCGGCTTAAAAGAGAAATTACCCAGCGCAAACTGGCAGTCAACGTTGCCCAGAAAGCCAACCAGGCTAAAAGTGAGTTTTTAGCGAACATGAGCCATGAAATCCGGACCCCCATGAATGCAATCATTGGTCTTACGCATCTTTCAATGGAAACACAATTGACACCGCAACAATTTGAGTATCAACATAAAATTCATACGTCCGCCCACACCCTTTTAAGGTTAATCGACGATATCCTTGATTTTTCTAAAATTGAAGCGGGAAAACTTGATCTGGAAAAAAAACAATTCAACCTTAAAGCCGTTATGGAAAAGATCCGTTCCATTATTGGTGTAAAAAGTAACGATAAGGGGATTAATTTTGACCTCAATATTCCGGATTGCGTTCCAATCCATCTTTCGGGGGATGCGTTGCGTCTTGAACAGATACTGCTGAACCTGGCGGATAATGCCGTCAAATTCACTTTTGAGGGGGAAGTTAAGGTATCTGTTGATATGGTGGTTGAATCGGATAAAGATGTCTTACTTCAATTTATCATTAGCGATACGGGGATCGGCATGAGCTCAAAGCAGCTTGAGCAGCTGTTTTCACCTTTTTACCAGGCAGATTGTTCCATCACCCGTAAATTCGGTGGCACAGGCTTAGGGCTTACCATATGCAATCACCTGATTGGGATGATGGGGGGCAGCATCGAGGTTCAGAGTACGCCTGGCAGCGGTAGCCGGTTTTCTTTTATGATGCGTTTTGAAAAGGGGGAAAGCAAAGCCGCTGAAATTAGTGTTGATTTTGATGTTAAACTGGCGAAAACCTTGCTTTATAATCATCGTATTCTTCTTGTGGAGGACAACGATATCAACCTGCAGGTCGCCTTTGAACTGCTGGAACAGGCAGGCCTTGAGGTGGTGACTGCGACCAATGGCAAACAGGCTGTTGAGTTGGCTGCCAACGAAAAATTTGACGCAGTTTTGATGGACTTGCAAATGCCGGAAATGGATGGTTTAACAGCGACAAAGGCGATTCGAAACGGTCCTGCACCATCTGATCTTATTATCCTGGCAATGACGGCAAATGCAATGATTTCGGATCGCAAAGCGTGTCTGGCAGGCGGTATGGACGATCATATTGCCAAGCCGATTAAACCTGAACTTTTGTATAAAACACTTGTGCGCTGGCTCAGACCGGATATCGATCTGAACACCTTTTTAGCAAATGCAAACCCCATTGAATCTTCTTTAAAAATAAATCAAAGTTTTCCGCAAATAAAAGGGGTTGATGTCCCAAGCGGTTTAAACGCCATGAGTGGGAATTGGGAATTATATACAAAGCTGCTGTCCAATTTTTATTATCGCCATAATGGGGCCTGTGAAGAAATAAAAAACAAGCTGGCAAAAAAAGAGCGTGAGGCGGCAGGGCGATTGGCCCATACTATTAAGGGGGTGGCCGGAACCATCGGATGCACCCGACTGTCCGAAATCTCGTTTCAATTGGAGATTGCTGTTAAAAATTCGGATAATGATCGTATCCCTGCCATTCTGGATCGTTTTGAAAAAGAGATGGCACAGGTTGCTGAAGGGATCGGTGATTTCATCGAAAAAGAAAAGATGAAACAAAACGGGAAGATTAATAAGATTGAAAAATTGGAAATTCAACCCGGCGGAAGTTTAAAGGATCCCTGTATTGCCTCTCTGCTGGAAAAATTATCAGACCGTCTTGATAAACATGATTCCGATGCTATCGTCCTTCTGGCTGAAATAAAGCGCCTGTTGGATCCTTCCCGCATCAATGAAACCTTTTTGGAACTGGAAGCCCAGATTGGCAGTTTTAAGTTTGAACAGGCAAAAGAAACACTTCTTACGGTAACCCAAGCATAAATCAAAAAGGTGCATATGGTCCCGAAACAAAGAAAAATCAGAATACTGGCAATTGACGACGAAGAAATCTATCTGCACACCATTGTCGGCCTGCTGTCTCAAACCTATAAAATCATCGTTGCCTTAAATGGACCGGATGGGGTGAAGATGGCCCAGTCTGATCCGCCCCCTGACCTGATTCTTCTGGATGTAATGATGCCGGACATGAACGGTTTCGAGGTCTGCCGCCGGCTTAAATCAGCGCCTGTATCACAAAACATCCCGGTGGTTTTTTTAAGCGCCCTTGAAGATGTTCAAAATAAAACCAAAGGATTTGAGTTGGGAGGGGTTGACTATATCACCAAGCCTTTCCAGGGCGAAGAGGTCTTGGCCCGGGTTAAAACACATGTTGAAAAACAGGAACTTCACAAAAAGCTGGCCAGGGAGAACGCCCGTTTCAAAACACTGGCTGAAGCAGCTTTTGAAGGAATTTTTATCCATGACCAGGGTAATATCCTTGATGTGAATACCGAAGCAAGCCGCCTTTTTAATTGTAAACCAGATGAACTTTTAGGGCAAAATTTGATAAACCTCCTCCCGGCAAAAGCGCATGACGCTGTTTTAAATGAGGCCGGCAGACCCTATGAGGGGATGATCAAGAATAAAGAAAACGGTTCGATATATGTTGAGATCCGAACCCGGCATTTTGATTCCGGAGAACGGTCATTAAGTGTCTCAGCGGTCAGGGATCTATCCACCCAGAAAAATATCGAAAATGAAAACAGGGTGCTTAAGACCAGCCTTAAAGAACGATACAAATTCGGTGAAATTATTGGGCGAAGTCCGGCCATGAAAAAAGTATATGAATCGATATCCCAGGCCGCGGCATCTGATTTTAATGTCATTATCACGGGTGAATCCGGAACGGGTAAGGAACTTGTGGCCAAGACCATATACCGACTGAGCCAACGCAGTAAAAAAGCGTTTGTGGCGGTTAATTGCGGTGCTGTCACGGAAAGCCTTTTCGAAAGAGAATTTTTCGGACACCAGAAGGGCAGTTTTACAGGTGCTGACCATGAAAAACCAGGTTTTTTTGATGCCGCCCATAAAGGGGTCCTTTTTTTGGATGAACTGGGTGAGCTCAAGTTATCCATGCAGGTTAAATTGCTTCGTGTGCTGGAAAACGGGGAGTATTTTCCCGTTGGCGCCACAAAGGCGAAAAAGGCGGATGTCAGGATCATCAGCGCCACAAATCGAGATTTGAATGAATTGGTGCATCAAAATCAATTCAGGGAAGATCTTTTTTACAGAATTCATGTCATCAATCTTGATCTGCCCCCGCTAAGAAAGCGAATCGAAGATATTCCGCTCTTAGCGGAGTTTTTTTTGTCCCGCTTTCCGTCAACCGGAAAAACCCCCATGATGACGGGTAAAATTATAGATACTTTATCCCACTATGAATGGCCGGGCAATGTACGTGAGCTGCAAAACACGATTCAGCGTTTTTTAGCGACAAACCGGATTCATTTGTCCGGCAGTGGAACATCCGTTGATATGGATAAAGAGGATTCACTAAGCCCAGAAAAAGGTTTAACTTTGATCCTTGATGAGATAGAACTCAAAATGATCCGGGAGACATTGCAAAGAACCGGCTGGAATCGCAGCAAGGCATCTGATTTATTAAAAATTTCGCGTTGGACCTTGCAGCGGAAAATGCAAAAGCATGGTCTTGAAAAAAAAGAGGGGTAAGTTTGGGCGGCGATCCTGGCGATAAAAATTTATATTTATCACAGCTCGGTCTGAAAACCTTGTATCCGAAACGGTTTCAGACACTGAAGATCGTTTTTCAAAGTG
>JBNKNP010000461.1:0-20121 GCA_050293905.1 Desulfobacteraceae bacterium
GAAATCGAAGCATTGATTGAGGAACGTGCCCAGGCCAGAAAGAACAAGGACTTTTCCCGGGCCGATGAAATCAGGGACCAGCTCCTGGACAGTCATATTGTCTTAAAGGACGGTCCGGACGGCACCACCTGGGAATTTGAATAAACCCGCCTGTTATTTCTTTTTTGCCACTTTTGCCCAGGTATCCCTGAGTGTGACGGTCCGGTTGAATATTGGACGGTCTTTTTCAGCATCCTTTGAATCCAGGCAGAAATACCCCAGCCGCTCAAACTGAAAGACCTTCTCGGGCTCTGCCCAGGCCAGGCTTTTTTCCAGCTTGCAGTGGGTGAGGATTTCAAGGGAATCCGGGTTGAGGTTGTCAAGAAAATCCTGCCCGCCCTGTTCCGGATTTTCATCTTTAAACAGCCGGTCATAATTGCGGACCTCGGCATCAATGCAGTCTTGGGCATTGACCCAGTGAATGGTGCCTTTGACCTTCCGGCCGTCCGGGGCATTGCCGCCCTTTGTTTCAGGATCATAGGTGCAGATCAGTTCAACAACCTTGTCGGTGTCATCCTTGACCACATTCTTGCAGGTGACCAGGTAAGCCCACCGCAGCCGGACCTCCCGGCCCGGTCCCAGGCGGAAGAATTTTTTCGGCGGATCTTCCATAAAATCATCCTGTTCCACATAGAGGTGTTTTGAAAAGGTCAGGGCACGGGTTCCCATGTCTTCTTTCTGCGGATGGTTTTTGGCAGTCAGGGTTTCGGTCTGGTTGTCCGGATAATTTTCAATGGTGATTTTCAACGGCTTTAACACGCCCAGGACCCGGGGGGCCCGCTCGTTGAGATCATCGCGCAGGCAGCTTTCCAGAAGGCCCACATCGATCCGGCTGTCTTTTTTGGACACACCAATGGTGTCGCAGAATTTTTTAATGGATTCAGGGGTATATCCCCGCCGCTTGATGCCTTCAAGGGTGGGCAGGCGCGGATCGTCCCATCCGGAAACATGGTTGTCAGTTACAAGCTTCTGCAGTTTGCGCTTGCTCAATACGGTGAAATTGATATTCATCCGGGCAAATTCAATCTGCTGGGGATGGCAGGGAGTTTCCAGCTCATCCAGGATCCAGTCGTACAGCGGCCGGTGATCTTCAAATTCCAGGCTGCACAACGAATGGGTAATGCCTTCAAGCATATCAGACAGGCAGTGGGTGAAATCATACATGGGATAGATGCACCATTTGTCGCCGGTCCGGGGATGGGCTGCTTTTTTCACCCGGTAGATAATGGGGTCCCGCATGTTGATGTTGGGTGATTTCATATCTATTTTTGCCCGGAGCGTATGTTCACCTTCCCCGAATTCCCCGTTTTTCATGCGCTGGAACAGGTCCAGGTTTTCATCAACCGGCCGGTCCCGGTAGGGGCTGTCTTTTCCGGGTTCGGTCAGGGTGCCGCGGTATTCCCGGATCTCGTCGGCACTCAGGCTGCAGACATAGGCCTTGCCTTTTTTAATGAGTTCAACGGCAAAATCATGAAGCTGGTCAAAATAATCAGAGGCAAAAAAAGGCGTGCCGTATTCAAAGCCCAGCCAGTCCACAGTGGCTTTGATGGAATCAATATAGATCTGTTTTTCCTTGGCCGGGTTTGAATCGTCAAAGCGCAGGTTGCATCTGCCGTTGAATTTTTGCGCCATATTAAAATTCAGGCAGATGGACTTGGCGTGACCGATATGAAGGAATCCGTTGGGCTCGGGCGGGAAGCGGGTCACAACCGCACCGTTGTTTTTATTGTTTTTAATGTCTTCCCTGATAATTGACTCGATAAAATGCCCTTTGCTGCTTTCTGCTGCGTCCATCCGTTGTTTCGCCTCTATCTTTAATATTCTGGGTTTAATAGTTTGAATGAAGGTTTCTATTTATCATGCTTTTAAGGGATGTGGCAAACATTAATCCACTGCTGAAGGCAGATGCCCCTTATTTATTCGGCATAAAGTGTCTGTACCAGGTACCGGATATAGCGGGTGCTTGACAGGATTAAGGCGGTTCCGATGCCGATATACAGAACGGATAAATATAATTTCGGGAAGGCTGAATGACGGAGCGCAAGGCCCATGGCTACCATGATGATGATAAGAAAATAGCTTTTCAGGGGCATGAAGGAAAACACGCACCGTTTCCCTTCCATGGGAAGAATCCTGCCAAGATTCCGGTCCACAATGCGCAGAAATCCAAAGTGGTGAATCACCATGCTGGCGGCAAACCCGACGGCAAGCGCCGCAAGGGCAGGGCCCTGTCTTTCAACCCTTAACCATGAATATGCCCGGCTGTCGAGCATGATACCCACCATCAGCCACAGGATGCCTGCAAGGAATAAGAGTACCTCCTTTGAAACACCCGGTTTCCATTTTTCCATATGTTTATTTTTATCGTTCATGGAACCTATTGTACCGCTGTCAGGCCCGTTTCAACAAGTAAAAATTTTGTATTGTAAGCCGGATGTGTGACTGCTACCATATAGTATGAACCTGCAGGTGATACCCCTGACTCAATGACCAAATGTTAAGAAAGGCAAGGACAACCAACTATGGGCTTATTTACACTTGTTTCGGATTTTTCACCCACCGGGGATCAGCCGGCAGCCATTGACTACCTCGCCAAAGGGGTGATGAACAATGAAAAGCACCAGGTGCTCTTAGGCGTTACCGGATCGGGCAAAACCTTTACCATGGCAAATATCATTGAGCGGGTTGAAAAGCCCAGCCTGATTATCGCGCCCAACAAGACCCTGGCAGCCCAGCTCTATAATGAATTCAAATCACTATTCCCGGAAAACTGTGTGGAATATTTTGTTTCCTACTATGACTATTACCAGCCCGAGGCCTATATCCCGTCTTCCGATACCTATATCCAGAAAGATTCATCCATTAACGAGGTGATTGACAAGATGCGTCATTCCGCCACCCGGTCTGTCCTGGCCAGGCGGGATGTAATTGTGGTGGCATCGGTTTCATGCATCTATGGACTGGGTGCGCCGGAAGACTACCTGGATTTGCGGGTGACCCTGGCCGAGGACATGGAGATTTCACGGGAAAGTGTGATCGAAAAATTTGTCAATATTCAATATACCCGGAATGATACGGATTTCCACCGCGGGGTTTTCCGTGTGCGGGGAGACCGGTTGGAAATTTTTCCGGCCTATGAGGAAGACAAGGCTGTGCGCATTGATTTTTTCGGGGATACCATTGAGAGTATCAGTGAAATCGATCCGCTGAAAGGTGATGTGCTCAAGCAGTTTCCCCAGATGGTGATCTATCCGGCCTCCCATTATGTGACCAAGCAGCAGACCCGGAAACGGGCTGTTGAAAGCATTGTTGCAGAACTGAAAGACCGGCTGGAATATTTTCATGCCAATAACAAGCTTGTGGAGGCCCAGCGGCTGGAAGAACGGACCCGGTATGACCTGGAGATGCTTGAAGAGATCGGTTACTGTAACGGGATTGAAAATTATTCCAGGCATCTCACCGGCCGGAAACCCGGACAGGCCCCGCCAACGCTGCTGGATTATATACCAGAGGATTTCCTGCTTTTTTTTGATGAATGTCATATTTCTGTCTCCCAGCTCGGTGCCATGTACAAAGCTGACCGGTCCAGAAAAGAGACCCTGGTGGCCCACGGGTTTCGGCTGCCGTCTGCTGTTGACAACCGCCCGCTCCAGTTTGAGGAGTTCAAAGAAAAGGTGGCCCAGACCATTTATGTGTCAGCCACCCCGGCGGATTATGAAATGGAAAAAGCAGGGGGCAGGGTGGCGGAACAGATTGTGCGGCCCACCGGACTGCTGGATCCTGAAGTCGAGATCAGGGATGCCAGAACCCAGGTGGACGATTTGTACGAAGAGATTCTGAAACGGGTGGACGCACAGGAAAGGGTGCTGGTGACTACGTTGACAAAACGGATGGCCGAAGACCTCACCGACTATTACACCGATCTGGGGGTGAAGGTAAAATACCTTCATTCAGATATCGGGACGGTGGAGCGGATTGACATTATCCAGGACCTGCGGCGGGGGCTGTTTGACGTGCTGATCGGAATCAATCTGCTGCGGGAGGGGCTGGATATCCCTGAAGTCTCCCTTGTGGCGATCCTGGATGCGGACAAGGAAGGCTTTCTGCGTTCCTTTCGGTCCTTTATTCAGATTTTCGGGCGGGCAGCCAGAAATGCCTTTGGCCGGGTGATCATGTATGCTGAAAATGAAACCCGTTCCATGACGCATGCATTGTCCGAAACCCGGCGTCGCCGGGAAATCCAGAAGGCCCACAATAAGAAAAATAAAATTGTTCCCACCACGATCAGCAAAAAACTCAATGCCTTTGATTACACCGCCCATGAAAATGAAGCTGTGGTTGAAGGCTCTGTGGAGGAAGAACTGCTCAATTACGAGAGTAGTGAGTTAAGCCTGGAGGAGCTGGTTCTTGATCTGGAATATAAAATGAAAAAGGCGGCTGAGAATCTGGAGTTTGAACAGGCTGCCGAATACAGGGACAAAATCAAAGAATTGACGGATTTAAAACATTTCTAAAATCATCAGACAGACACTCATGGACAAAAATACAACAGATCGAAGCATAAAAGAGCGGATCACGGAAAAATACCGGCAGGTGCCCCACAGCCCCGGGGTTTACCTGATGAAGGATGCAAAAGATAAAATTATTTATGTGGGCAAGGCCAAAGACCTTAAAAAAAGACTGTCTTCGTATTTTGTCAAAAAGAAGAACCATGATGTCAAGACCGCAGCCCTGCTGGAAATGATCCATGATTTTGACATGGTGATCACCTCATCGGATCATGAGGCCTTTATCCTTGAATCCAACCTGATCAAGGAGTACCGCCCCAAATATAATGTCATATTAAAGGACGGGAAAAATTATCCGCTGCTCCGCATCAACATGAATGAAGCATATCCGGCCATCCGGAAAGTCCGGAAAATTAAAAATGACGGGGCCCTGTATTTCGGCCCGTATTCATCCGGTTCCAATATTAACCGGACCTTAAAGCAGATCCGGAAAATATTCAGGCTTCGAAAATGTAAAAACACCCAGTTCAAAAATAGATCAAGACCCTGCCTGAACTTCCAGATCAAGGCCTGTCTGGGATTGTGCTGCAACAACGTTGATCCGGAAGACTATAAAAAACAGGTCATGGATGCCGTGCTTTTTTTAAAGGGCCGTTCCGGAGAGGTGGTTAAAACGCTTAAAACCCGCATGATGGACTATTCAACCGACTTTGAATATGAAAAAGCCGCCCAGGTCCGGGACACCATTTTTGCCATTGAACGGATCATGGAACGGCAGGTGGTGGTCAGCCCGGATATGAAGGACCGGGATGTCGTGGCATTTGTCCATAAGGAGGGACGGGTGATGATCACGGTCATGGTTGTCCGGACAGGGATTTTGATTGATACCAACCACTATCCCCTGGACCTGGGATTTAAAGAGCCGGATGAAGTCCTGGCCGCCTTTCTGGATCAGTATTATGAGAATCCTGAATTCATACCGCCCACCATCCTGTTAAGCCGCAGTATTGATGATAAAGAAGGGATGCAGGCGCTCTTTTCCCGGAGAAAAGGCAAAAAAGTGGATATCCATGTGCCGGCCAGGGGAGAGAAAAAACGGCTGGTGGAAATGGCCGGTATGAACGGCGTGCAGGAACTTGAAAAACGACTGCTCAAGGAAAAAGAGGAACGGGCGGCCTTGCTCATGCTCAAAGACCTTTTGTTTATGGAGTTGCTGCCGGTCCGCATTGAATGCTTTGATAATTCCAATCTCTCCGGTCAGGACCCGGTCGCGTCCATGGTGGTATTCCAGGACGGCAAACCCTTCAGGGACGGGTACCGGAAATTTATCATCCGGGATCTGGATATCCAGGATGATTATGCCTATATGTTCCAGGTCCTTGAACGGCGCTTTTCAAAAGATACGGCTGACATGCCCTATCCGGATCTCCTGGTGGTGGACGGCGGCAAAGGCCAGCTTGGCATGGCCCTGGCCGTGTTAAAAGACCTTGACCTCCAGGGCCGGTTCACGGTGGCCGGTCTGGCCAAAAAGAATGCTGAAAAAAAAGAGGAATTTGATAAAATTTATATCCCGGAAAGATCCAATCCTTTGAACACAGCCCAGTCGAAAAAGGCCCTGTATTTGCTTCAGCAGGTCCGGGACGAGGCCCACCGCTTTGCCATTACCTTCCAGCGCAAGCGCCGTGAAAAACGGGCAGGCAGTTCAATTTTAGATACCATTCCCGGCATCGGCCCGAAAAAAAAGAAGATCCTGCTTCAGCATTTTAAAGGCCTGTCCCGGATGAAAAAGGCATCTCTTCAGGAAATAACATCTCTCCCCGGGATTAATACGGCTTTGGCGGAATCGATTATAGCGGCCCTGAATAAATAACCCCCTGCCTGCGTCAGATCCCCCCGGGGTGTGGCAGATGTCATACAAAAAATGACCGGCTGTTGATGCCAACAGCGTTCGCAGAAGTATCAACCAAAAACATGTGCGGAACCGTTGAGGGACGTTGACTTCACTTTTATTCCTTGGTATCATTTTCAAACTTAGTAAAACGGCGCAGAGGTTTCATCATCTGCTTGCCAGCTGCAATTTTAAGGCTGGTTCTTTTTTCTGCCGTTTAGTACATCATCAGGATCAATATGAATGTCTTTTAAAGGAGAAAATGATGAAAAAATGCTTATCCCTGATTTTCATTTTTCTGTTCTTGTTTTTATGTTCCAGTGCACCCGGAGCCCAGGAAGCTGCCCGGGAAAAGGTGATGATTGTTCTGGATGCCTCGGGCAGCATGTGGGGGCAGATTGACAATGAACCAAAGATAAGTATTGCCCGGCGGATCATTCAGGATCTGCTTGCCAGCTGGGATAACAGGATTGCTCTGGGACTTTGTGTCTACGGCCACAGGCAGAAATCAGACTGCAGTGATATTGAGGTGTTGGTTCCTGTTGGAATAAACAATATCCAGAAAATTCTTACAGCCATCAGTAAAATAAATCCCAAAGGGAAAACACCGCTTTCCGATGCGGTTAAACTGGCAGCAGAATCTTTAAAATATAATGAAGACAGGGCCAGTGTGATTCTTATCAGTGACGGCGTTGAAACCTGTGATGCCGATCCCTGTCTTCTGGGCGAAACCCTTGAAAAGACCGGCGTGGATTTTACAACCCATGTCATTGGGTTCGGCCTTGAAGGAGATGATGAAAAAGGACTTCAATGCCTGGCTGAAAATACAGGCGGGATCTATGCCCTGGCCAGGGATGCCGGCAGTTTGAAAGAAGCGCTGGAAAAATCAGTGGTTGAGGTCAAGAAAAAAGCCCTGGAACCGGTTAAGCCTAAGGAGACACCGGAAAGCATGATTAAATTAACCGCACTTTATGCACCGGACGGACCTGAGTACAAAGGGCAAATCAACTGGTGGGTTTTGTCAAAGGACAAGGATCTGGCAGGGAAAAGACCGGTTGCGGCTGAACAGTGGCGCGGCAGATCAGGGCAGGTGTTCAAAAAAATCAAACCAGGGGATTATATTGCTGTGGCTGAATTGTCCGAAGCCAGATACATCAGACAGGAATTTGAAATCAATGTACCTGAATCCGGCTCCAAAGAAATTTCACTTGTATTAAACATTGGTACCGTTCGATTTGATGCCTTGATGAACAGCGAAGGAAAACCCTTTGAAAAAGATCTTGGCTGGTATGTCCTGCATCCTGAAAAAGATCTTTCCGGCGAGCATAAAAAACTTACGGATTTCTGGCGGGTTAAATCAGGCGGTGTGTTTATTCTTCCGGCAGGCGAATGGCTAATTTCCGGATTGTTCGCAGATGCGAAATATATACGGACATCCAAAAAGATCAAAGTCGAGCCTGCATCTGAACACGCCCATGAATTTAATTTCAATGCTGCCCTGGTCCGGTTTGATGCAAAGCTTTCACCTGATTCAGAAGCGTTTAAAGGTGATCTGGGCTGGTATATTCTTGACCCGGAAAAGGATTTGTCCGGCAGCCACAAGAAGCTTACTGATTTCTGGCGCCAGAAATCCGGGGCCATTTTTTATATACCGGCCGGAGAATGGCTGGTACAAGGTGTGCTTGCAGATTACAAGCACATTAAAACCCAGCAGAAAATAACCCTGAAGGCAGGTGCTGAAAGACCCTTTGAATTTGATTTTAATGCAGGCAAAGTTAAAGTGTCTGTCACATCCGGCGGACAGCCCTATCCAAGGAATGTGGCATGGAAGATTTACCTGCCTGAACCCGATCTTGCCGGCAACTTGACTGAAGTAACCGATGCATGGCGGGTCCCGGCTGAAAGGATCACGATTCTCAACCAGGGTGCGTACAAAATCAAAGCCCTGGACCCGGATGACAAGTCCGTTCAAGGGGAAGGTGAGTTTGATGTCCGGGCCGGCGAAGAAAAAAGTATCACCATAGACATTAAAAAAGAATCTTAATCTATGACAAGGAGTTGAACCATGGTATTTACCCATCAGCCTTCAGGCAATCCGTTATTCGAATGTCAGTCCTTCGTTTATATCATTGGTTTTACCATTCTGCTTTCATTTTTCTTTGCGTTACCCCTGGCATTTGGTGCATGGCCCGGGAAAATGCCCGAAGATTTTCAATTAACCCTTGAATCCGCACCCATGGATCTGCGGGACCAGGATCATCCCGGTATTGAACGTGTCAGTATAAAAGCGGATGGTACAGCCATACTTTCCCCCCGTTTCATCAACGGACAGCTTCAACCGGAAAAAACAATTAAACTCAGTAAAGAAGCAATGGCCGAGATATATGATGCGTTTATCCAGTTTGATTTCAAAGGTCTTAAATCTTTATATGAAGATCCCGGCGTTCAAGGCGGGGATTATGTTTTTATCGAGGCAACTTCAAACGGAAAAACACATAAGGTAGAAGTCATCAATATGCGGGTCCGGGATTTTGACCGGATCACCCTGCGCATCAACAGCCATCTTCCAAGAGAAAGAACCGTTCTGTACAATGTCTTTTATGGTGTTAAACACAGAAAGGAGGTGAAGCGATGAAAACCAAGCGCTTTTATTTCCTTTTCATTCAAACCATTGCCCTGGTCATTATTTCAAGCCTTGTTGCACCGATTCCCGGGGCATACTCAAAAACAACCGTTACACGGGTGAGTGAATGCGAACGGGAGGTAAGCAATAAAATTGAAATCTGGTCTGATCCGGACCCTGAAATATTTACAGCAGCGGAACTTGCAGGAATGACCCCCCTGGAACGGGGCTTTTATAAATATACCAAAGGCAATCATATCGGGTATGGTGAGGCCAAAATGAATGAAATTGCCCAGGAATGGCAAAGCCAGGTGACGGATCACTGGAACGGCCCTACCATGGAACAGATGCAGAATGCAGCAGAAGATCTGGGTTTGTCCTATGATGATGTCCGGCAGGCCATTTCTTCAAGGGATAAGCACGGGAACACGCAGGATATCAGCAACCCCTTAAGGGACCGGATCGTCAACCGCGCCAAGGAAATGATTGCAGCGGCAGGCGGCAAAAACAATTGTTCCAACGTAAATTGCTGCGAAATCTGTTTTAAAACCGATGTTAAGGTAAGAAAAAAAACAGACCCGCCCACGCCCGGATATCATCAGGTTGAAGTCTGCAAGCCCGGCACACGGTCCGGTATCTTTCCTGTGGATGGAAACGACATCACAAAGAACCAGCAGGGAACCACGGGATTCTGCGGGTATTCCCCGGGCAATGCCTGGGATTCTTCCATTGCGCATGAAACCGGTCATCTCATGGGAATCGATGATTCGTACCTGGAAAGCGGCGGGTTTAAAGACGGCCATGATTTTGACATCATGAACAGCAGCTATGGGTTTCCCCATGAAGACGCGGTCCGGCAGGTATTGCAAAACGCCGGACTGGACTGCAACTGCTGCCCGACAACAGCGGACGGATTTTACCAGGACTACGGCATCACAGCCCTTGCTGTGGGTGATGCGATTCTCGGCAACCATTGCGACCGCATGAGACGGCTGCTCACAAGGCTGCAGCACCAGCTGGCCGATTTTGAACTGGCACATAACATTTCAGTGACGGCAAAAATTGATCTTCCCCAGAAAATCAGATCCCAGATCAAGCGTCTGCAGGATGCATTAAAGGATTGTCATGAACCCACAGACGGCTATATCGGCTGGGATAATTCAGTGCTCTGCACCTTTCTTGACGGCCTTTTTTATCCTGTCCCCTTAACCCCTTCAACGCCACAGGAACCGGATGGTGAAGATCCAAGGGACACCCCGGGACCGGAAGAACCGGGCCAGACAGATACACCCGGGGCAATCGATGGCGGTGAAACCCCTTCAGGACCGGTTGTTGTTGCCGGACCTAAAATCAGTCTGGAACCCGGCGGCGATGAACCAAGAGATGTAGATACACCCGAAGACGGCGGTCAGACAGACACGCCGGGCACAACACCTGAAGATGAAGATGATGACGATGATAACGAAGAAGTGACGGTCACGGTGTATGTCAAGGCATCCCAGACCGTTATGGACTCAAGCGGTACGCAAGCCATTGAAGCGGCATCCGGCACACAGGTGAAATTTTTTACAGATGATACAACTGATGTGGCCCTGCCCGGTGACGGCGTGAACAGATCACAATCCGGATATGATCAGGATCCCATCCAGGGCGTGACAGATGACCAGGGCCAGGTGGCGCTGGAAGTTCCCATTTCTGCTGTGGATAATCCCGAAGCTGTCGATGGGCTCGGGCTGGCTATCAATTCAACAGCCGCAGGCGGGAAAAATATCCAGGTTAAAGGGACCACACCAAAAACAATTGTCAATACCTTTCCCGAGGGATTAAAAAAATATATAAAGGACACCACTGTCATCAACGGATTCACCTTTGTGACCATCGGATATCCCAAACACCTTGAAGGAACCATTCAAGGCCTTATAAACAGCATTCCGGGCGTCATTTCTTCCGAAACCAACTGGTGCGATACCATCCAGGAAATCACTGATCCTTTGTATCTTGGAAAAGGGGCCTGGAAGCAGAAATATGACAACCAGTGGGCCATTAAACGGGTGGGATTTACCAATGACAAAAATTCTGCCTGGGAAAAGGCGGGAAAGAACTTGTCCGATGTCATTGTCGCCGTTATTGATACGGGTCTGGACTGGAATCATCTGGATTTGGACTGGGACAATATCTGGATCAATAAAGATGAAATTCCAGACAATAATAAGGATGACGATAATAACGGTTTTGTAGACGATATCATCGGGTGGAATTTTTACGGCCGGAACAATAAACCCTGGGACCACAACGGTCACGGAACCATAGTGGCCGGTATTATTGCAGCCGCACAAAACAACGGCACCGGCATTGCCGGCATCAATCCAAAAGCAAAAATCATGGTGTTAAAAGCCATTAACAACTTTGGCCATGCCCGGAAATCCTATCTGTCCCGGGCCATCATTTATGCTGCAGACAACGGGGCAGACATCATTAACATGAGCGTGGGAGGCAAACACCTGTCCATCATGGAAAAGGAAGCAGTGAAATATGCCGTATCAAAGGGCGTGCTCATTGTGATTGCAGCAGGCAACTACGGGACCGATATAAAAGAGTTCGGCCTTGCCAATCATCCTGACGTGATCACCGTGGCATCAACTGATTTTAAAGACAAGCGGGCAGCCTTCTCAAACTGTGGAAAACAGGTGGATATTGCTGCTCCGGGCATGGATGTTTTAAGCCTGAGAGCCCGGTATACAGATGCCATGCGGGATATTCCCGATGTGAAATATGTGAACGGCGCCAATTACGTGGGGAAAGACAAGCGGTATTACCGTGCCAGCGGCACATCCTTTTCCGCACCCATTGTGGCCGGCACAGCATCATTGATTTATTCAAAACATCCGGATTGGAGCATGAAGCAGATCAGACAG
Source organism: Desulfobacteraceae bacterium (assembly GCA_050293905.1). GTDB lineage: Bacteria > Desulfobacterota > Desulfobacteria > Desulfobacterales > Desulfobacteraceae > Desulfobacula. The sequence continues at coordinate 11,974 of JBNKNP010000461.1, forward strand.
GTGCTGCTGCAATCTGCCGATGATATTGAAATTCCGGGAATTGATCAATATACCGGTTATGGATTGCTCAATGCTGCTGCAGCGTTAACGGCTGATCCGCAATTTTTCATTTTTGGCAGTATCAAAGGCGTTAAGGTGATCAAGACCAAAAAGGGGCCTGCGCTTCAGGTCACTGGAACCGCTATAGCCAACCAGTTTAAAAAAGCATGGCTTGAGATTGGCGCCGGAGAATCACCCACTGAATGGAAACGCGTGGCCGATCCCGTTACAAAAGAAATAAAAGACAGTGTCCTGGGAGAAATAGGAGCCGGCCAATTTAAAGGCGCCAAGCTCTGGTATATTAAATTAATTGTCGAGCATAAAAATGGAAAGAAACGGGAAACCTGGTTTAGATTATCACTGGGATAAGCCAGTTAGATTGATAATACATTTCATGGAGGGCGTTTAAGATGATCCGATTTTTCAAGGCCATATTTTTCAAGGCACTGGTGTTTAACCCATGCATTATTTTCATCTGTCTGTTATTTATTCCCGCTGTTGCCGGTGCGATTGTGCAGATTACGGATCCGGGCCAGGCAGGAGAGCCGGTTCCCGGCCAAACGGTAACGCTGACCCTTCCTGACGGCACTGAAGAAGAAGCCAAAACAGATGATGACGGGATTCTTTACTGGCCGGATGGCACCCTTGTTGAAAAATTACCGGAAGGTACGGTCATTTCAGGCGGCTTTGTCTTTTCCGATGTCACCGGATTGTTCACTCCCAAGACCGGGTCTGTTGAACCCCCTTCAACCACAACAGCAACCCCTTCAAAGGATACATGCGGACTGCCGGATCAGGATCATTATCAATCCATAAAGGTCGGTCCCAATGGTAAATTCGGGTCCGGGGCAAAATTAAAGAAAAAAGCCACAGGCATGCTTTTTGGAGCCCTGAATAAATCATTGGGCGGCTCCGGCATCAGCCTGGGCGGCGGGGGGAAAAAGAAAGGTCCTGTAACGGTGAAAGACCCGACATCCGGAGACTTTGCTGAATTTGCCAACGGTGAGGGACAGATTGCAACCCGGGCAGGCTTTACCAAAGACGGGCTGGTCGTAAGCACGAAAATATTGGATTGTCCCGGAGACGGCACCTTCCATGCCGTCTGGCTTGAAGATCAGGACGGCCGGAGGATATTCCCTTATAAATACCTGATCATCAATATCTACAGGGACTGGAAACTCACGGTGTCCTGGACCTATGACCACTGGACCAACGGGGTTCATGACCAGCACAGGGAAGGCGGGTGGGTTGAAACCGGCCGGGACCATCTTGGGTCATTCCCGGTGAATCTTGAAGGAGAAGAAGGGATAAAGAACAGCATCTGGTACACCATGGGATTTGACACTGCAGTGAAGGGAATCCAACATGTGGGGGCGATTTTTGCTCTGAAACCGGCAGATCTGGAAAATGCCGGCCGGTTTCATCTGGTGACGCATGTTACACAGCCGGCGGCCGACCCTGTTTCAACCATTCCCTTTGTTTCAGATTTATTTGCAGGGAAAAGGGAAAATCCAAAGGATGATTTAATGGTTTTTTTAAAACCCCATATCGTTAACCCGGTGGATTAAGATGCCTCCAGCAAAATGCGGATGATCCGGTTATCCAGGCATGAGCGCAGAAAGTAAGGTGTACGATCTTTGGGGAGGATCAAAGACTTTTTCGGGTTTCAGTCCGAAAAAGCCAGCTTCGTGATTGGTGATTTAATTGCGGTGCTGATCGGTGCTCCCACATGATCCGTGTCAGATTGACGGATTACTTAAGGCTGCCAGATTTCCTGCTCCATCCACCCGGACGCCAGGGTACAGGCCGGTTCACCGGGAAAAGGAAAGGCCTCTATCGTATTCAGGATGGTTTGCGCCCGTTCCCGTTGCCTGGCAGTCAGCCGGTTCAGCTTTTTCGACTTCATCCCAGTAATTTGAAATGTTTGACATTTTATATATATTGCTTTAGTATTAATGTAAATCAAAAACAGAGGTTTTCGATATGCATGGTTATATTCAAAGAGAGAAAGAAAATAAATTGCACAATGCGCTTTCTCGTTCACCGGCTGTAGCAATTCTTGGCCCCAGGCAATCTGGTAAATCAACAACGGCAAAAAAGCTTCTCAAAGATATACCATCAATTTATCTTGATTTGCAGGACCGAGTTGATCGGAATAAATTGTTGGAGCCGGAGCTTTTTTTCGATCGCTACAGAGATAAGCTCATTTGCCTTGATGAGATTCAACTTCTTCCAGAATTCTTTTCTATCCTCCGTTCAGAGATAGATAAAGACAGGAGACCGGGCAGATTTTTAATTTTAGGATCAGCTTCCCGGGACTTGATCAAACAATCCACAGAATCACTTGCGGGTCGCATAGCTTATATTGATCTGACACCGTTTATAGTTAAAGAAGTCGCTAATATCACTAAATGGTCGGATACTTGGCTTAGGGGCGGTTTTCCCGAAAGCATTCTCGCTGGAAATGATATGGACAGTTTTGACTGGCGTCTTGATTTTATTCGAACTTTCATGGAACGTGATATCCCAAATTTGGGGTTTAATATCCCGGTCCCTGTAATTGAACGGTTATGGCTGCTTCTGGCCCACTACAATGGTCAAACTGTGAACTATCATAAACTGGCAGCAGCAGCCGATATATCGATTCCGACTTTAAAAAAATACTTGGCAATTTTGGAACAAACTTATATGGTTCGTTTATTGCCGCCTGCGGAAACAAACCTAAAAAAAAGATTGATTAAATCTCCAAAAATCTATTTGCGTGATAGTGGAATCCTTCATGCTTTACTTGACATTGAGCAGTATGATTCATTACTGGCCAATCCCATAGCCGGTGCATCCTGGGAGGGTTTTGTCATTGAAAACATAATTACGGAACATGATCGTTGGAGACCCTCTTTTGTAAGAACATCCAATGGCGCTGAAATAGATCTCGTGTTAGATAGGGCAGGACAACAGCACCTTTTTGAATGTAAACTTTCAAAGGCCCCAAAACCTTCCCGGGGATTTTATGAGTTGGTTGATGCAATCAACCCTAAATCAGCATGGGTTGTTGCCCCTGTTGATGAACCCTATGAGATCAAGAAAGGAATTTATGTTTGCCCTCCTGCTGTCTTGGAAATTTAACACTGTTTAGTGCTTTTTCAAGCGCATTTATGTGTGATGGTCTTTGAATCATATAGCCTATGGCCAAGGAGTTTCCCTTTTAATTTTTTGTTGTAAATTTAATCAAATTGTTTAAGCGTTCTACGTGATCTTTTTTTTATTGCAGTTGTTAATTTCTCTAACAGGCTGTTCTGTTGATATTTGTTTATAAAGTCTTCATAGGTATTGTCAATTTTACTGGTTAAGTTAAGACAAAAATTCACTAATCGTTTCTTGAGAATCGTATTGTTTATTTTTATCTCCTCTGAAAATCTTTTCCAGTGTCTTTCCATAATCCACTCAGGCCTGTTCTCTCCTCCTATTTTCATAGCAAGTTTTTGTGATAAGTCTTCATATATGCCTGTACACAATATGTCGTAAAAAGGTGCCAATCGAATCTGTCTGGCCTGATATATAAAAGACAAATTTTTTGCATGCCCATCCATATTCCCGATTAGGTAATTAAAAAATACCCATTGCATCAGTTGCTGAAAATCTTTAATCGGATTTGCAGAGTAGGATCGAACTATATCAAAGCATGTTTTCAGCTCAGGGCCACCATCAGCCTGATACTTCAGTTCATGTGAAAGCCCCATAGCCTGACAAAAATCTTCCTGGTGAAGACGCTTGAGAACATCATTATCCAATACTCTGTCATATCTTTTTATCAACAAAACCTTTTGGGCCTCTTTTCGAACAATTCTAACGGGCGGAACATTCAAACCAACAGCATTGGCAAGCATCATACAAAAGCACTCATTTTCAATGGAAGACTGAAAATGAGCCATACCCGGTTTTAAAATAAAGTTACTTGGCGCACCATTTTCCGGGATATAAAATACAGGGTCTTTGTAGAACAGAGCCAGTTTTTCCTGTGCCCCTGCAAGCGATATTCGAATCCCTTCCTGACCTGCAAGTAAAGGTCGTCGTGAGATATTCTTTATCAGATCTGCTAATTGTTCGTCTGATAAAGAACGATATTTGTATTGTTGTGGTGATTCAGGTATTTCTGATTCAGGCAGGATTGTTATTGCTCCTGCACACTCTCCTCCAATACGTTTAAGAAGCATAAAATCATTTTTATCTGAAATCCCGAGTTGTTTCGCGATTAATTCTCTAACGGCAGATTCAGGCAATAGATTGGAAAAAAATGATTTTACTTTATCATGTGAAAAAATATCTGCCTGCATAGGCAAAGAAATAGATATTTGAAAAGCATCAGGTGATGTCAACCATTTCTTAGAATACTGGAATGAAAATAGTCTCCTGTCATCAATACTTAGGCGACCGACGCAGGTTTGTTCAAAAAAAACATTCAAGGTTTCCAAAATCAGCTATCTCCACGCTTAATAAGATGGAGTTCAAGGCCAAGACTGTTTAATAATTCAAATACCTTCCCAAGTTGAGCAGTTGCTTTACCTTTTTCAAGCTCTATAATAAACTTTCGACCAACATCACTAAATTCAGAGATCTCTTTTTGAGTCAGCTTGAGACTTTTACGTTCTTTAAGGAGATGCTGCCCTAATTCTTTAGGATTATTAATTTTTGTTGAAGATTTCAATTTGCCATCCATATAAATGTTTCCGATAGGATACTTTTATCGGTTTTATAAGCGAAAAGCAATAAAAAGTTTTCGTTCAGGTACTTTTTAATTTCTCCTGATGGAATTAACTCGAAAAGTAACCGATCTGGAACTTTAAAGGTAAATTGCCAGCCCGCTCCCGTGTGTCCGAATTGAACCACCAGAATCTACGGTGAAACCCGTAGCATTCTATTAATGAATCTGAGTTTTATAAATTTATCGAGTTATGGTTATGGTCTGAATTTTTTAATTTGAAGATCTTTCAGAACCCTGTAGTGTCTATCATTGGCTGTAAGAATCGGATCTCCACAAAAGATTGCCGTTGCTCCGATAAGGGCGTCGGCCAATTGCATGGAATGGTTGAGAAAATGTTGTTCCACAAAGAACATTGCTTTTGTGGAAATGTCCTCCGATATATAGATGATTTTAGTATTCCAAATTTTAAGTGTCTGGCGTAACCTGTTTAATTCATTTTTATTCCTCATTCCTTGAACGAGTTCCATGTAGGTTACAACAGAAATGGAGAATTTATTTAACTCCTCAATGGCCTCAAATGCGTTTTCATTCCCTTTTAGATACCAGATCAAAACATCCGTATCGACAATCATTTAGAATCTTCCTTTTCTTATATCCCTGACATAATTATCAACATCATCAATAATATCGTTGTCTTTCCACATCCCAAATAAATTGGATTTGATTTTTTTATCTTTTTCAAACTCATCATAAGGAACTAATTTGGCACAGGGTTTACCCCGGTAGGTAATTATGACTTCTTCCCCTCGATTTACAGTGCTTAAAAGTTCTTTTGAATGAAATCGAAGATCTTTTGCTGTGGCTTTCATAAAAAACTCCAATCGTTAAGGTTTATATTTCAAAGTATAAACTCCAAAATATGATTAGTCAAGAAAGTGTTATGAAATCCATTTTTCTTAGAATGCTGTTTTTTAGGGGTGAAAACGTAAATTTAAGACGATTTTATGGGCATTTTTATGGGATTTATATTTTTCAATCTATTGACTTGGTCCAACAAGAATTAAAAAAATTCTTTTTTGAATAGTCAATTTCGATTAAGACGGCAAGACTAAATAAACGCAATTGAAACTCCTTTTTCTGCTATTCAATATCTGTATTTCAGGAAGATTATGGTTTGGTTGGTTGAATTTCATTGTTTTTTTGGAACGAGACCAGCTAAAAACCTGGAAAACGGTTCTATATTCTTTCTTACGCTTGCTTCTTCCAAGGTGGCCATATAATCATTGCGGGTTTCAAGCGGAATGACTGTCCATGGATAGCCGCCACCAGCTAACATAACATTCATCAGAAATCTTCCCATACGGCCATTTCCATCAATATAAGGGTGGATATAAACAAAGAAAAAGTGACCTAAAACGGCTTTTACAGCAGGTTCTTCTTCATCTTTTAAAAGAGAAAAGAATGCAGGCATAAGATCTCGCACAGCTTCGTATCGGGGTGGCACATGCCTTGATTTTCGAATATAGACAGGTTGATTTCGGTATCCGGCAAGGTCGGATGCAGATATAAGACCAGCGTTTACACTTGGGGCAAATAATTCTCTATACCATACGGAATGATCTTTACTTACCACCACACCTGGCGAGTTTTTATTCAGAATTTTTTCCAAGCTTTTCTTCACTGCCTGAAAAGCTTGCCAGTAACCACGGGCAGCCAAGGCATTTGCGTACTCTTTATCTTTGTGGTTGGTTTCCGGGTCCCAACTTCCTGCGCGGACACGTTCAATAAGCTCCTCACTCACACGATATCCTTCAATAGAAAGCGAATGATAGGCATCAGTCAAATATATATCATCGACATGTTTAAGATATTCATCAGTGTTCTGGTTTAATAAGGGCGTCTGCGGAAAGTTTTCAAGGACAATACCACGCATATCTGCCCAGTGCATCCGTATTCGGTTGACGTATGGAGAAATCTCGCGTTCACGAAAAATAATAGCGGGCTTTTCTTTAAAGGGGTCATTTTCTGCAGTGCTGTATCCGGCATCTCTCATTGCTCCAATGATATTGTCAGCAATAACATTTTTCCCAATATTCCGGAAGGCTCCTGCAAGCCTTCCGGCTACCGTGCTATGCCCACCTTCAAGGAGCTTGCGCAGGATCTGAGAAGCATCAGAGATCATGGAAAGTGCAGCACGGACCTCTATCGCATTATTTGAATAATAGCCGGGAGCACAGGAAATCAGAGCAGCGGGCAGGGTCATCACCCGTATGTTCCCCTTGAGTTCCATATCATTCCTGTCCGGCAGGTTCAGGCGAACGTCCATTATCGATGTCTCATAAAGAAGATAAATTGGCTTGTTCCCGCCTTTTGGCGTGCGGACAAGAAGTTGATTTGGCACGTTCCAGTTCCCGCTATGAATGCTCAATGATTGTTCAGGGGAAAGACACCATTGATTGCCAAACCTTGATTTCAGATAATCACCACAAAAGCCCCAAAATGATGCATACCAGGCCGTGCTTTCTCCAGTCTGCTCTTCAGGGCTGGCCGGAATATACCATCCTTTCATCACTGCTTTGATGAATCCGTTTTTGACAAGACGTTCCCGGTGGGTTCGTGTTATGCTTTTTGTTTGGATTGCAACAATACCTTCGTCCTGCAGTTTTTTCAAAACAGCCAGAGATTCTGCAAGCTTATCTTGTAGTGTCGGCATTGTTGACCTATAGGTAGTGTGTCATTTTTAGATTATTAAGTTCTATTATTTTTAGGTTTTTGTGTCAAGTAATTTTTAGGTTATTCGGTTGTTGAGATAGATGTTTGTTATAAACAATTTATCGATTTGCCCACCTTGTACTGGCAAATCAGCAGACTATGGCTGTTTGTGATGTTTTCCGATGATTAAGTTATTCTCAAGACGGTCAATCACTTCCATCAATCTGGTTTTTCTTTTGTGTGTTTTTTTCAATTGATCCAGATAAGACAGCCACTCAGCCTGCTTATTTTGTCTTTCCATTACCTTGGCCGCTTTTTTAAGTGCCTTGGCAGCGTCAAGATAGGCCTTCGGCTTGACCAATGAGATATGGTGTTCGGCGATTTTTTTCCATAAAGAGACAGCCCTTAAAGGGTCATACTCTTTTATAGACATGGCAATCTGATCATGATTGACTCTTATAAGCCGGTTGCCCTGTCTTGTAAGTTTATCATACCATTTTAGAACCTGGGCCGGTTGTTTTTCAATAATGGCTATGTCAATTAAATCCGCCAGTTTAGGAAATTGTTTTTTATTACCCGGATCAGGCAGAGATAATCCGGAAGGCGGCAATGGCCAGCCATTCTGTTTCCATGGGAGTGCAGCGGTTTCAAGATAGAGCATCAAATAGTGTCTTGTTTTTTCCCAATGCCCCGAC